>CAUGGC010000001.1 GCA_959599095.1 uncultured Collinsella sp.
CCACGTAGTGCACGAAGTTGCTGCCGATGAAGCCGCAGCCGCCCGTGACGATGATATTGTGTGGTTCGAAAATCTCAGACATGAGGGGTTCCTCCTAGTACTCGCGCGGGCTGTTGACGATCTCGCCGGCGGCGACCTTCTTCAGGTGCTGCCCGTAGACCGACTTGCCGTAGGCCTTGGCGGCCCCCTCCAGCTCGGCGGTCGTGATCCAGCCGTTCTCCCAGGCGATCTCCTCGGGGACCGAGACCGGCAGGTCCTGGGAGTGCTCCACGGCGCGGACGAACTCCGCGGCCTCGTGCAGGCTCTCCATGGTGCCGGTGTCCAGCCACGCGTAGCCGCGGCCGAGGGTCACCACGGACAGCGTCCCCTCCTCCAGGTACATCTGGTTGAGCGTGGTGATCTCCAGCTCGCCGCGCGCGGACGGCTCCACCCTATGCGCCTTGGCGGCGACATCGCCCGGGTAGAAGTACAGGCCAGTAACGGCGTAGGAGCTCTTGGGCTGGGCGGGCTTCTCCTCGATGGAGACGGCCCTCCCCTCGCCGTCGAACTCCACGACGCCGAAGCGCTCGGGGTCGTCCACGTGGTAGCCGAAGACCGTGGCCCTGCCCGACTCGGCGTTCTGGACGGCGCGCGTCAAGTGGCGCGACAGGCCGTTGCCGTAGAAGATGTTGTCGCCCAGCACCAGGGCGCACGGCTCGCCGGCGATGAAGTCCTCGCCGATCGTGAAGGCCTGGGCCAGGCCGTCCGGGCTCGGCTGCTCGGCGTAGGACAGGTTCACGCCGTAGCGCGAGCCGTCCCCGAGCAGGCGCTCGAAGTTGGGGAGGTCCGTCGGCGTGGAGATGACCAGGATGTCGCGGATGCCCGCCAGCATGAGGGTGCTGAGCGGGTAGTAGATCATGGGCTTGTCGTAGACCGGCAGCAGCTGCTTGGAGGTCACGAGCGTGAGCGGGTACAGGCGCGTGCCGGACCCGCCGGCGAGGATGATGCCTTTCATATCCTAATCCAATCTAATTGAATGACATTTACTAATGCTTAAGCCTGCTCAAACGCGAGGCGACGTTTTTCAATTCAGAATGATTAAGTAAAAGATAGCCAATATAAACTATCGAATACAGGAGTGCCGCCACTCCACCGGGCATGAGCTCGGTAAATAAGACGAAGGCAACTGTAAGCAAAATCTCCTGGAACGGCCTGGACGAACCCGCAGCACTTAACCTTTCATTTAAATATAGTTCGGACCACAGCGACCTTCCGATAATGCAGATTACAGCGCCACACAGGACAGCATCGAGTGAATCGAGAGCGAGAACACCGAATACCGAAAAGACGGTGCTGCAAATAACGGCAACGATATTCAACTTCAGGAGCAGCTGTTCTTTACGAAGAACCTTGAAATAGGTAGTACAACAAAGGCTCATCTTTGTATTAAAGACGCATATCGGGAGTAAGAGCGCAAAATATCTAAAGCTTTCGGAATATTGAGGAAGCCATGCCCCCAAAAACCAAACCATAGGGAAATAGAGTAAGTAGATCGCAGGGAAGATAAGCTCGATAGAATTTCTTATGCCAATGTAAAAACGAACCCTCTCATCATCAGAGCCTGTCCTAAGGGCAGGAAATAAGACCATGCTCGCCTGCGAGACGAAAGTGATGAAGAAATTCACCAGAGAAAGGGAGAACGAAATTTTTGCAAAGGCGACAATACCCCAAAAATGATCGATAAGAAACCTGGATACGCCGAGGATCAGTGTGTCGGCGATATTCGCAATCATCAGCTTTACGCCAACGACGATGCTGCGGGTACCATCCTTAAGTGCATTGCCAAAAGACATCGATTTAACGCGCAGGATATCTTTGCCCATCCAGGAACAATATATGAGCGCGATAATCTTCGAGACGAGATACGCATAGACATAGGGGTGGTAATCCGAAACCTTAAATCCAATTAGAACAAGGAGAGGGACCAGGAACACCAGCCTGTCTAGCATTGTGGAGAACGAAAAGAGCTTAGTTTCATTCATGGCCTGAAAGACAAAGCCCAAATAACTTGTCAGGTTATAGACGACGGTGTAAAGCGCAAATGACGCGACAACAAAAAATCGATTTGCATCATCGACAAGAGGCAGAGAAGCTAAAGTGATGCCGAGGCAAATCACTGCTTGAAAACAAGCACCGAAGATATATTGAGATTTGATCGAGCTCTTATCGATTTCCTCACGAGAGAGACCGCCGTTGATCAGGTAGACACCATCGTTCAGGCCAAGGTGGAAAAAGCCAGAATAGGTCGTATAGAACATGAACAGCTGCCAATAACCATAATCGGCAACACCGACGATTTTCGGCACGAGCAGCGACATGACGACACTGACCGATAGAGAAATAAACTGTGCAGCAAACGCAATCATAGTGTTGCGTGCAATAGACGAATAATTCATTTGACCTCGTTTGATTAAACTATCAACCTTGATTTATTCAGAAATCAAAATAGGCCCTGACTCATACAAATTTGAATGCCGAGCACTCGCTCTGCCCAGGGCGAGTCCACAGGTAGCGAACAAGATCACCGTTGGCACCCACCAACCAAGCTCGCAGTAAAACATGAACTCCGCACAGCATATACAGGAAACGGAAAAAAGCACTTGATCAAGTTCACAATCTGACTTGAACGAACTGATGCCAGCGGAAATCAGCAAGGATGCAAAACTACAAATTCCAAGAAAACCATATTCATACAGCATTGCAAGGAAACCGTTGTCTACCGTTGAAAAACCACTGATTTCAACTGTGGTGTCCAACATGGTTATGCGACTACTGCCATAACCATTTCCAGTAAGCCAAAACAGCGGTCTGCTTAGGAAGCTATGAATAATGTAGGAAATCGCTCCAGAGCGCTGGCTATATGACACATCAGTTTCAAGTTCACCAAATCGTGAACCAACAAAGTTAAACAGACCAGACTTGTAAAGCATGAAAACGAGCAGCAATACAGCTGGGGTTAAAAGGGCAATTAAATTCCATTTAGAATACTCAGGATTCTTTAGGCGAAAAACCAGGTACACCAATGCTGAAGCCGTGAGAATGATCCAAGCGCTACGGCTCTTTGTCAGAAGCAGAGCGACCAAAAGAACCACAGAGTATAAGAGACGTTTCATTTTGCTTGTCTCCAATTTAAAGTTGATTACCACCGCAATAACTATCATTTGACCAAATACGATTGCATGTCCGAAAAAACTACGCAGTCGATACAGAGATGGATTATCAATCGTTATAGTTTGCAGAAAAGAAAAAGAACCATTTGTAACTAATCGTTGACCTAAAACAATTTCAAGGACAAAGCTAAATAGGCAGGCGAACACGGTTATATTGCGAAGCATGAGCAATGCAGCCCCAACCCAGCCATCGTTCTTTTCTTTACCGTAAATAAAACCAAGAAGAATACAGAAGAAGTACGAGCAGACCGTAAGGAGGGATTCATCCATGCTTCGGGACGCAAACGCAATGGCAGAAAAGAAAATTATCGCGCCCGACACGGCAACAGGAATGGCGTTATCTAAAAGAACTTTATAAAGACGCCCAGAAAGAACTTCTTTGAAAACGAGCAATCCTAGAACTATAAAAAATAACCCTTTAACAGGAGAAATAACGCTTAGGATTGCGGCGAAAATCAAAATAGTGAATTCGTTAGTTAAGAGCTCAAGCATTCTAAACGCCTACTTACTGTCACCGGAACTGATTAAGGCCTTTAAATCACCAAGCAGGGAACAATTTGACAGTTCATACTCACGATATTTTAAAATGATGCCTAGATCGCTAATTTTTAGACCGCCTTCAAGCAAGTGCATACGGGCATCCAAAACAGAACGGTAATGTTCTATATGTGTAGAAGAACCACGATAATCACCAGGATTGCTACTGCAGTATTCTTCTAAAGCATTAGAAAACCTCAGACACATCTCTATCTCACCAATACGAGATCTCTTATCAAGGTAACGCATCTCGGTTGCATTAGAGTCATGTCTACGGAATCGAATCAAGGGCCGATTCAAGAGCCTGAGGGTTCCCTTCAACAAAGAGAATCGCCACAGCATTCCGTCATGCGCAAAATCATCCTGCCAATATGGCAAGATTTCTCTAATAAAGTTCGATTTAACAGCATATGAGCATCCAGGTCGACGTACTGCCATAAACTTTTCGTCAAAAGACGGAGCATCCAAATCATCAACAGATTTGGCATTATCAACTGCACCATATACTCTTACTTTTTTACCGCCATCTTCATAAAACGGCTCGACGGCACAGCATAGGACGTCAATCGAAGGATCCTTCTGGAGAATCGAGGACATCACAGCGATTTTATCCGAATCCCAGATATCGTCCTGATCACACGGAAATACGATACAGTCGTTTTTAGACGCAAGGTCGAGAAGTGCCTTGAAACTTTTGCGCCAGCCGAAATTCGAACAGTTTCTGCTGAGGGTCCAATTACTGAGACTGTATTTCTCGATGTATCTGCAAATAAGATCGAACGAGCCATCCGTCGAGCAATCATCCGCGATTAGTACTCGGTCCGGAGACACTGTCTGGAGTCTTAAGCTATCTAGCTGCTCAGTAAGATATCGCGTGCCGTTGTAAACTGACATCACAACCGTAACCATTAAAAACCTTCATCCAATTAAAGCTCAACCATTAGTTGATCGTAAATAGCGATAAGACGTTCTACATACGCGGTCTTTTCGAGGCAGCTGAAGTCCGCCTTCTCAACTGCCTCCCTGTAACGCGAGTAAACATCAGAATCGAGCATATTGACCATTGCGTCAGATAGCGACTCCACACTACCTGCGCTGAAGATCTCGCCGAGACCTTTTGACATAACAAAGGAGGCCGCATCGCCGACATCCGAAACAATACACGGCAGGCCGGCGGCAATCATTGCTTCATAAGCGACGAGCCCGAACGTCTCTCGACAAACAGAAGGCATGACGATAGCGCGAGATTGCCTCATGACGGAAAGAACTTCATCATGAGGCAAGGAACCCATGAATCTGATATCTGGATAGCTATCCGACAACCTCTTCAATTCGGTACCGTCGCCAATGACGATCGCATTCACGCCCGCCCGACAGACCGCTTCGCAAAACAAGTCACAGCCTTTCTCTGGACTTAAACGGCCGACAAATAGGTATGCCGAAGAATCTCCTTCGGAATCATCTTGAGACTTAGCCGCATCAACATAGTTTAAGCAGTCATACCGTTCAGAATTCCACGCTAGATGAGGTTCGATCAACCGACGGCTGGAGTCGGAGACAAAGGCGACCGCCGGACGAAGCGAGCCTAAAACATGGTTCTGCACGGAAAAACGAACGGACCGGTACAATTTTTGGGCATACGAGCGCTTGTCACAGTTATGCAGCAGGCACTTCGGAGAACCGGGGGCGATTCCGCAGTTACAATGATTCACATAGTCGTAGAGCCCGCCGTTAGAGCAAACAAGGAAGTACTCATGGGCGGTAATGAGACATTTGAAGCCCCGTCGCCCTATTGCCCTGAATATAGAGGGAGAAAGGGAGTGCGTCCAAGAATGCACATGAACGACCGCCGTTTCTGGGTCAAGCTGCTTGAGCAAATCATCCAGCGCCGTTTCCGATCGTCGGTTCCAGATGCCCTGGACAGCACCAGAGACGCCACCGTTCAAAACATCGCCCTGCCCGCAATTAACGCATATGACTCCCGATTCGACCAAAGCCGGATCGGGATCTCCCAGCGCTGAGAAGAAATAGCTGTTAAGCCCCATCTTTGCCAATGCCGAAGCTGTCTCAATTGCGATTTTTGAAGCTCCGCCCCCGATATGGGGACGGTCGCAAATCGTAATCGCTGTGGTAAGGCTACTCATGTGCGTTCCCAGGTTTAATGGATCGGACCAAACGTTTTACGCTCAACCGCATCGAAGGCGGAAGCATTTTTTTCACACGGTCGAAAAGGGTCACTTTGGGAACCAAGACGGAATCAAAGATCCCCGACCCCAGTGCCTCGTACTGAGCGATGACCGCATCGCGCCTCTCTTCAAGGCCTGAGCGCTTATTAGGGTCTTCATGCAGGAGCACGTCATTCGCTGCAACGTCGTTGTTAGAATAGGCAGCGCAATCGCCTATCTCATCAATCAGCTTGGCACCGCGCTCGGTCTTCACGATAACGGCTGAGATGCCCTTCTCAGGATGTGCGCAGTCTTTGGCGGAATCAGAACGCCAGGAATCACCGAGAATAAGGTCAGCGGGGCTTTCGCACCCTCTGAAGGGACAACTATAGCAAGACGATCTGCTGATCATGCCTTTGATATAGGACCCATAAAACGGGTCGAATGCGGCGGGCCTCTTTATAATCCTGCCGTCGGACAACTCAATCTTTATGTTATGGCCCCAACCGAATTTCGATTTATCTCTAAAAGTCAGTGCGGTGACATCGGACTTCTCACGAAGCTCGAGCCAGTCAACATAGGAACGGAACATGGAAGAGCTTGGTACACCGTGGCAAACAACGCTGACGGTTGTCAGCCCATCCATCGGTTTACCCAAATAGAGACGCAGTGCCGAAACCTGGCAAGGAGTACCGCTAAACAGTACATGCTTGCCGGATTTGAGATCGCTGAGCACTTCGGGATACGATTCGCTAGCATCGCTCTGGACATATTTGGACTTTTGCAGGAGCGCGATATCGGCAAGCTCGGATATACCGATATGCCTGACGTGATCGACGCCATCCCAGGCGGCGCCGTAAACGCGCCCGCCGTCCGAAAGTATCCGTTTCGCAAGAAGGGAGAAGACACCGCCGGACGAACTTTGCGCGAGCTCGCCCGGGTCATCGCTCTGCAAGACAGCGGCGCGAATGGTCTCCGAGTCCGCGTCGACTTGGTTTTCCGCCGGACAGGTACGCAGGCAAAGACCGCAGGAGGTGCATCTCGCTGCGTCCACCACGGGGTATTCGAAACCATCGGGCGAGGTACGCATAGTAATAGCGGAAAAAGGGCATTTGGCCGCGCAAGCTCCGCAACCAAAGCAGGCCCGGTGAGAAACTGTGTCGATGTTCTTGCTCAAGCTAACTTCCCCCTATTGCTCAAGAGCATCCAAGAGCCATTTTTTCGAAAACGTGATGAGCGACTCCACGTCGGACAGTCGCTTCTCATAGCCCTCGATTTCCGTAGCGTTCATGTGGCTGTCATAGCCATCTAGCAGACGATCCTCGGTATTCGAGAGCCTCGAGAGGCTCTCAACTCGAGAGTTTTGAGAGCGTTTGTCGGTCTCCTCAAATCTCTTGAAGCAGTAATAGTCTTTGCGGAAAATTTGAGAAAACAGCGTACCGTGCAGCGAATCGGTTAACACGAACCGCGCGCTCGCCAGATACGCGAGCCATTCATCGGGACCAAGCCCGTAACGCGGATTGAGCTGCTCGTCGACAGCATTTTTACCTGAACCGACAAGCGTCACGACCTCGCAGCCGAGCTCTTTTGAAATCGAATCGACAGCTTTCCTGTAAAACGGCCTATTCCCAAGGAAATAGCAGACGATTTTTCCGGGCTCAGGACATTTACCGTTGATGAGCGGGGCCCAGTCCTCTTTCGACAGGAGCAGGACAGGGTCCACAACTTGTGAAGGGCGCTCGAGACCGAGGGATTCGACGAAATCCGCACCTGCATCTTCACGAACAGACACGGAGCTGAACGTTTTAATCAGATCGGTAATGATCTTTTTCTTCCTCTGTGTGGTACTAGTGACACCGAAGCTGGGCGCATACGCGATTCGCTTATCACTGTCGCCCAAAAAGGAGAGATAGAAATTCCTGTTCAAAAGATAAGGCGACCAAATCTGATCCGATCCACAGACATACGCATCGTATTTACCCCGCAAACCGACCAGCCCGTCTGTATCGGTAATCCTGTCAGTGGTCTCGATATTCTGACTCAAAAAGCGACTGAAAACGTCAGCCGTCGAGGAGCCGAAGTCGTCGTGCTCCTTCTTACGATTGAGCAGCTCGTGTGCCTTACCGGCAAACAAATCAAAGGAGTTCCGGTTGATAGCCCAGTTCAAAAGCTTTTCTTTGACGCTGGGAAGATAGTCAGCGTCAACAACGTCATGCCCTTCGAACTTCAAAAAGCGCTGCAGGGCATAAGCCTGAAGCAGCGTGCCGAAATTTTGATTATGCAGCCACGTTAAAATACAAATTTTCATTAATTCACCGTCTTTGATAGCTTCAGGTAGTACTTTTCAAGCTTGGGCGCTGCTTTAAAGATGTCATAAGATTCAAACGCCCGAGATGTATGAGGGTCGGAGCGATCAACAACATCCCTGTGAGCGGCAAGAATCGCGTCGGACCAGCCCTTGACGCCCGTGCTCAACGGAACAAAGCTGCACCGACTAGATAACGCAACCTCGTTGGGGACCCTCTCAGAGCAGATGCACGGGAGGCCGGAAGCCTGAGCCTCAATCGCGACCATTCCGAGACCCTCGTACAGACTGGGGAGTACGAATAAATCAAGCGCCTGATAGATGTCCTGTACATCAGAGATTTGGCCGAGAAAATGCACCGCCGAGGCAATGCCCAGTGAGCACGCTTTTTCCTCCGCCTGCGGTCGCAGCTTTCCATCGCCACAAATAACAAGAATGGAGTCGGGATTCTGAGCATGCACCGCCTTGAAAACATCAAGCAAAAACAACTGATTCTTCTGGGAGATGAACCTACCGATATTTCCCAATACCAGCGTATCGTCCTTCGCTCCAAGCTCAGTACGTCGCTCATCCCTAATCGATCTATTGAAAGAAAAGACGTTCAGATCGATAGCATTATTAAAAACAGTAAAACGGGATGAGCCGAATAGCCATTTTCCAGCATGCTCGGTGCAGGCGGCCAAATTAGTCGGATACCTTGTTGAGAAAAGCTTCAAAAAGCCTTTGACAACGTTTTTAGCAAACTCGCCCTTACCGCTCGTAGAGTGGCTGTGGGCTATACGCACAGGTACGCCCGCCTTCTTTGCAGCACGAAGCGGAAAGACAGAAAGCGCGTTGATGTGACTGTGCACAATATTCCAGCCCTCTTGTTTATAGAGGCGCTGAAGCTCTCGCTGGTATTTGACAACATGTTGGTAGGGCGGAATCTCGAAAACCCTGCCGCCGAGCGATTCAATCTCGTCACGGGGAACAAGCGTCGAATCGGAATCGACAAGAAAGTCAAACTGTACTTTGCTGTGATCAATATGGCGGTAGTAATTCATGACGACAGCCTCAACACCGCCGCCAACCATCTTGCCAACAACCTGAGCCACCCTAACCGGTTCAGTCATTTAGCAAGCACCTCCACCGGTAAAGACCTCAACGACCGTGAGGAGAACAATCTTCAAGTCCGTGATGAGGCCGCGCTTGGCGATGTACTCCAAATCACGGCGGACCATCCCGTCGAAGTCGGTGTCGTTGCGATCGGTCACCTGCCACCAGCCGGTGATGCCGGGCTTAACGGACAGACGCTGCAGGTCGTACTCGGTGTACTCCGCAACCTCGTTGGGCAGCGGCGGGCGCGGGCCCACGACAGACATCTGGCCCAAGAACACGTTGAGGAACTGCGGGAACTCGTCGATGGAGTGCTTGCGGATGAACCGGCCGATCCTGGTGACGCGCGGGTCCTCCTTCATCTTGAACATGGCGCCAGCGATCTCGTTTTGCTCCTTGAGCTCGGCGAGACGCTCATCGGCGTCTTTGTACATGGAGCGGAACTTCCACATGCGGAAGGTTGACAGGCTGCCGTCAGGGTGAGTCTGACCGACTCGGATCTGGCTGTAGAACGGGTTGCCTTCGCTTTCTAGGCGAATTGCGGCTGCGAGCACCAGACTGGGAATTGCGATGATCGCAAGCACGACACCGCTGAAAACGATGTCAAACGCGCGCTTCACCGCCCTGTAGGCCAGACGCGAGTTATCCCAGTCCATGACGGATTGCATGGCCTTGTAGCGACCGGCGCCCTCATGCCGGTCCATGGCCTGAGCAATCAGCGCCGCCCCCGCAGGCGTATTTGACTTTGTTACTTCTTTAGCAGCCACAGTTAAACTTACGTCCCCGTTCCCCAGGGATCCCCCAATCGATAAATTCAAAAATGCGAACGAATAGCTGATGCAACGTCTCCCTTACGTTTTGCTGGGAACGTCGAGCGGTAGCAGCTCCCTAAAAACGGAATCGCCATCGCCCACGTCTACCAGGCACCAGCGTTTATGACGGTCGATCTTTTTAACTCGGGCCTCTTGCCCCACCAAGGGACCCTGCTCTATGTGCAACACGCCGTCTTCTATGCGTGCGACGCTGTTGCGTACCACGCCGTCGTCATCCAGAACGCTGCGGTACCAATCCTGCGCATCGTCCGGCATGGGCATGTACGCCCGCTCCCTACTGCCGGCGATGCGACAGCCAAAGCTCAACTGAGCCAAAGCCCTATCGAGCGCGGCAGCATCGTGCGTGGCGACGAAGAAATATTCCTTGTACATGGGTTTGGTTTGGAGCGACCATGCGCCGTCCCGCTTAAACCAGAACTCCTTTTGCATCACAAAAGCGTCCTGCATAAGGTTGTGCGGGATTATGCGGCGGACCTTTTCGCAGGTCTCGCGCTCTTTTCCATGGGGGGTGTGGACCAGATACCAGCGGACGCGGCCGTGCCGGCTGTTGGTGGTGACGCCGTTAAATGCGCCCGGCAGCTGCTCTTGGCGCCGTGCCGTCTGTTCCATGTTCTCGCCCCCCCTCTTTTGGCTTTGCGATGCACGCAAATGCAGGGGCGTTTAGAACAGGCTTCTCGCTCGCAGCTAGGCGCAGTCGCAAAAGTACAGGTTTTTGCATCTTCCGACATGCGACATTATACGAGCAATTAATCAGCGATTGCCCAGATTACGCAAAATGTAATGCCAGTAGATGTATCTCCATACCCCTCTACAAAAACCTGTACCTTTTTGTGCAACAAAAAAAGCCGCTCAACCAGCGGCTTTTCTTATTTGGGCATGAAAAAAGGCGACCGCCCTATGTGGACGGTCGCCTTTGTTAATTGTTGTGAAGTTTGCCTTAAGCGCGGGTCTTGATCTCCTCGGTCACCTTCGCAACAAACTCGTCAACGCTCATCTGAACGGTCTCGTTGGAGCGATCGCGGACGGAGATGTTGCCGGCCTCGACCTCCTTCTCGCCCAGGATGAGCATGTAGGGCACGCGGTCAATGCTGCGGGCCTCGCGGATCTTGTAGCCGATCTTCTCGTCGCGGTCGTCGCAGACCACGCGAATGCCGGCCTCCTCCAACTTGGCGCATACCTCGTGGGCGTAGTCGCGGCTCTTCTCAGAGACGGGAAGCGCCTTGACCTGCACGGGAGCCAGCCAAGTGGGGAACTTGCCTGCAAAGTGCTCAATCAGAATACCGATGAAGCGCTCGATGGAGCCAAAGCATACGCGATGCAGCATGATGGGGCGCTTCTTGGTGCCGTCGGCATCCACGTACTCCAGATCAAAGTTGAGCGGCATCTGGAAGTCGAGCTGCACGGTACCGCACTGCCAGGTACGACCGAGCGAATCCTCCAGGTGGAAGTCGATCTTGGGGCCGTAGAAGGCGCCGTCGCCCTCGTTGACCTCGTAGTCCATGCCCAGCTTCTCCAGGGCAGTGCGCAGGCCCTCCTCGGCGCGAGCCCAATCCTCGTCGGAACCCATGGAGTCCTCGGGGCGGGTGGAAAGCTCAACGTGGTACTTAAAGCCAAACTTCTGGTACACGGAGTCGATAAGGTTGACCACGCCCACGATCTCGTCGGTCAGTTGGTCGGGACGCACAAACAGGTGGGCGTCGTCCTGGTTAAAGCAGCGCACGCGGAACAGGCCGTGCAGGGCGCCGCGCAGCTCGTGGCGGTGCACCAGGCCAATCTCGCCGGCGCGGATGGGCAGCTCGCGATAGGAGTGCGGCTTGGAGGCGTACACCAGCACGCCACCCGGGCAGTTCATGGGCTTAATGCAGTACTCTTCGTCGTCGATGACAGTGGAGTACATGTTGTCCTTGTAGTGATCCCAGTGGCCCGAGGTCTTCCACAGCTGCTTGTTCATGATGAGCGGCGTGGAGATCTCCACGTAGCCGGCCTTGTGGTGGATCTCGCGCCAGTAGTCCAGCAGCGTGTTCTTAAGAATCATGCCGTTGGGCAGGAAGAACGGGAAGCCGGGGGCCTCGTCACGCATCATAAAGAGGTCCATCTCGCGGCCGATCTTGCGGTGGTCGCGCTTCTTAGCCTCCTCCAGCATGTGCATGTGCTCTTCGAGCTCTTCCTTGGTGGCAAAGGCGACGCCGTTGATGCGGGTGAGCATCTTGTTGTCCTTGTCGCCCTTCCAGTAGGCGCCCGAGACGCCGGTGAGCTTAAAGGCCTTGAGCGCCTTGGTGTAGCAGATGTGGGGGCCGACACACATGTCGATGTAGTCGCCCTGCTGGTAGAAGGTGATGCGGGCGTCGTCGTCCAGGTCGCCGATGTGCTCGACCTTGTACTTCTCGCCGCGCTCCTCCATAAGGGCGATAGCCTCGGCGCGGGGTTTCTCGTACACGGTGAACTTGAGGTTTTCCTTGACGATCTTTTTCATCTCGGCCTCGATTGCGGGGAAGTCATCCTCGCTGATCTTGACGCCCTCGGGCAGGTCGACGTCGTAGTAGAAGCCGTTGTCGGTCGCGGGGCCGTAGGCAAAGTCGGCCTCGGGGTACAGGCGCTTGATGGCCTGTGCCATGATATGCGCGGCGGAGTGGCGGATGACGTGCGTGACCTCGTCCTGCGGGAGCTCGGCCACCGAACCGTCATTGTAGAGTGCCTTCATGGGTATGTTTTCTCCTCTCGGATGCCTGATGCAAGTGCGTGTGATGCGCTCGGCGTTTTTGACTTGCATCATTATAGGCAGGTTGCCTTGGTATACAAGCGCCCGCCGCACCTTAATGGCACGGCGGGCGATTTTCTACGCATGCTTCATCGTGTGGGGCGGGGTGCGCGTGCGGCTTGCGGCCGGCCCGGCGATGGATGCGTTACTGGATGCGAGTTCGGCAGTAGGGGCAGACCTTCCAGTGCGCATCGAGCGGGCGATGGCAGCTGGGACATACGTTGCGAACCTGGGTATCGCACACCGGGCAGACGACGAAGTCCTTCTCGATGGGCGCGCCGCACTGCGGGCAGGTGCCGTACTGGGCAAGCTGGCGCTCGCGCAGGGCCATGTCCAGCTCCTGCTCCTCGCGGTCGGCCGCATAGGAGTGCGGGCGCAGGACCAGGTAGGCAATGAGGCCCACAAACGGGATAAGGGCGATAATGCCCCATGCAACGTAGGCGCTGGCGCCGCGGCGGCGAGCGTCGATAAACACATAGACGACCGACAGCACATACAGGGCGATGATAAAGCCAACGAAGGCATAGACGACGCCCATAAGCTGCGGCGACATGAGCTCGGAGATGTACTTGGACATTACGGGTACCTTTCGGAATATTAACAGTCCGTGCAAGTTTACCACGGGGTTTGTTTATATGGGACCACGGCTGGATACGGGTCTGACGCGGACACAAACATCTCAATCTATAACAGGTGGGAGCGGAATCCAGGTCTAGATGTTACAGATCGAGACAAACGGAGGACCCGCCAGACTAACGTCTCGATCTGTAACATCTGGAACCCAAATCCTCGTCTAACTGTTACAGATCGAGACAAACGGTTGCCGTAGTTGTCGGCAGACGAGGTTGCCGACGTTGCCGGGTCTCCCCTCGTCTGCCGTTGGCGGGTGTTGCTGGGCTGTTCGCCGCATTGCCGCCGCGCTGGGGGTGTGTAGACCGTAGGATAGTCTTATTGACAGCCTGTCAACTTGTCTGGGAGGCACTGTGACAGAAACGTTTGATATCGCGATTGTCGGCGCGGGCATCACCGGATGCGCCATCGCGCGGCAGCTCGCGCGGTTTGACCTGTCCATTTGCGTGGTCGAAGCGGCTAACGATATCGCGCTGGGGGCTTCGAAGGCCAACGGCGGCCTGGTGCACGCCGGCTACGATCCGGCGCCGGGCACGGTCAAGGCGCAGGTCAACGCCCGTGGCTGCGAGTTGTACGGTACGTGGGCGCAGGAGCTAGGCTTTTTGTTTTGCCGCACCGGGTCGATGGTGTTGGGCTTTAACGACGAGGACCGCGCGCATCTGGAGCAGCTGCGCCAGAATGGCCTGGCCAACGGCGTTCCCGAGCTAGCGACTATCGGCCCCGAGCGCATCCACGAGCTGGAACCGCGCGCAAGCGCCCAAGCCACGTGCGCGCTATGGTGCCCTTCGACCGGTTACGTTGACCCGTTTGAAGTAGCCATTGCTGCGCTGGAGAACGCGGTCGCCAACGGGGTGACGTTTATGCGATCCGCGTCGGTGGAAGCGATTGAAGTCGCGGGCTCGGGCGAGGACGCGCGCTTTACGCTGGCGACCCCCGCTGGCAAAGTGCGCTGCCGCTACCTGATCAACGCCGCGGGCAACGGCGCCGCCGACATCTCGCATATGGCGGGCGCCGAGGAGTTTCAGATGGTCTGGCGTCAGGGCAACATCGTGGTGCTGGACAAGGAACCGCGCACGCTCATGCCGCTCTACCCGGTGCCGACGCCGATATCGAAGGGCGTCATCGTCACGGGTACCGTACACGGCAACACCGTGATTACCGCGACGGCCGCCGTGCGCGAGCCGGGCGACACGCAGACCTATGCGAGCGATGTGAACGCGCTGCTGACCGGCGCGCACAAGCTGGTGCCCGATCTGGATACGCGCCGAGTAGTACGCGCATTTGCCGGCGGGCGTCCGGTCATTAAGGGAACGAACGACTTCTTTATTGGACAGTCGGCCGTGGTGCCGGGGCTTTTCCAGGCGGCGGGCATTCAGTCGCCGGGTGTGGCAAGCGCGCCGGCCATTGCCGAGCGCATGGAGCTTGTGATGCGTGAGGCGGGCGTGAAGCTGCACGAGCGGGCGGACTGGAACCCAATTCGCCGCGCGCCGGACGACTTTGACCGCGCACCGCTGGCGCGCAAGGAGGAGCTGATCGAGTCCGATCCCGCGTGGGGACAGATTGTCTGCCGCTGCGAGACGGTGCCCGAGGCCGAGATTGTGGCCGCGATCCGACGCCAGCCGGGCGCAGTTTCGGTCGAGGGCGTCAAGCGCCGCTGTCGTGCCGGCATGGGTCGGTGCCAAAGCGGCTTTTGCCAGGGGCGTGTGGTGGCGATTCTTGCCCGAGAGCTGGGGTGTAACCCTAGCGAGGTGCTGTTAGAGGATGTCGGATCTTGGCTGGTTGAGGGACCGCTGAAGGGGGTGCGCTAGGATGGCGAAATTCAAATCGAGTGCGATTGATTGCGGCGTCGTAGAAGCCGTACAAACGCAAGCCTTCGACGTGGTCGTTATCGGCGGCGGGCCTGCAGGCATGGCGGCCGCGCTGGCCGCGCATAAGGCCGGCGCACGCGTGGCCATCGTGGAGCGCGAGCAGCACCTGGGCGGCATCCTCCGCCAGTGCATCCACCCCGGCTTTGGCCTGTCGCACTTTAAACAGGAACTCACCGGTCCCGAATACGCACAGCGCTTTATCGACCAGGTGCGCGCAACCGACATTACGCTGTTCCTGGACTGCATGGTGATTGGGATTGATTCGGGCGAGCCTACGGAAGACGCCGCGGTCCATACCGTCACGCTCATGAGCCCCGCCAGCATGCTACAGCTCACCGGACGCGCGGTCGTCCTTGCCATGGGATGCCGCGAGCGCACGCGCAGCGAAATCAAGATTCCCGGTAGCCGTCCCGCCGGCGTGTTTACGGCCGGTTTGGCACAGCGATACATCAATATCGAAAACCTCAAGCCCGGCTCGCGCGCCGTAATTTTAGGGTCGGGCGACATCGGGCTCATCATGGCACGCCGCTGCACGCTCGAGGGGATTTCCGTCGAGGGCGTGTACGAGCTCATGCCGTACGCCAACGGACTGCGCCGCAATGTTAAGAACTGCCTGGACGACTTTGGCATTCCGCTGCACCTGTCCACCACCGTCACACGCGTGATCGGGCACGACCGCGTGGAGGCCGTCGAGGTAAGCCAGGTCGACGAGCACCTGGCGCCCATTCCGGGGACCGAGCGCATTGTCCCGTGCGACACACTGCTGCTTTCGGTGGGATTGATTCCCGAGAACGAGCTTTCGGTTGCCGCGGGTGTAGAGCTGGACCCCCGCACACGCGGCGCCGTGGTGGACCAGAGCCTGCAGACGGGCGTGCCGGGCATCTTTGCGTGCGGCAACGTGCTGCACGTGCACGACCTGGCCGACAACGTGACAACCGAGTCCGAGCGCGCCGGTGAGGCTGCGGCGGCGTGGGCGTTGGGTGGCGACGACGGGCAGAGCGCTGCGGGCACGGGCTGCGAGCTCACGGTCTCCCCTGCCGGCATTGCGGGATACGCACTGCCGGGACGCATTACGGCCATGGCGCTCACCAAGCTGAACTTCCGCGTGCGCCGGCCAGTCGATGCCGCCTGCGTGAGGATCTTGGCCGACGGCGAAGAGCTTTTCGCCGGCAAGGTCCGCGCGTTTAAGCCGAGCGTTATGGAAAGCTTTCCACTGCCGGCAAAGGTGATTCAGCGCGCACTCGACCTGGGTGCCAGCGAGATTGTCCTGTCCGTCGATCCCGTCGAGGAGGCATAAACAATGAGCGATAACGCGATCGAAACGCTGCAGTTCAACTGCACCACCTGCCCATCCGAGTGCCTCCTGACCGTAGAGGTGGAGCGCGACGCCAATGGCGCCGTGGCACAGGTGCGCTCCGTAACCGGCAACAAATGTCCGCGCGGCGATAAGTTCGCACATCAGGAGCTCACCTGCCCCATGCACGTGCTCACCACAACTGTGGCCGTATCCGGCGGCGACGAGGCGCTGCTGCCCGTGCGCACGGCCGAAGCCATCCCGCTGGCACTCCACGCCCAAGCCATGAACCTCATCCGAGGCCTAGTCGTCAACGCCCCCATCCGCATGGGCGACGTCGTGCTGGAAGATCTTCTCGGCACCAACATTGACCTAGTCGCCAGCATGGACATCGACCCAGCCTAAGTAGCTAATTAGGGACGGGACTCTTTTAGCTACCCCGCCATCCACCCCGCCCCTCCTCAATTGCGGTGAAATACGGACTGTTTTTCGGCTCTAGGCCGCCCAAAAGTCCGCATTTCACCGCAACTTCTTTGATGATCGCGTATTTGGCTGTCACTCGGTTAGTGCCATTTCAAAACTATGCCGGATTACGGGGCTGATTCGGAGACCCCCATCCATACCGGCAATTTTCGATTATTAATAAGCTGTCTACCTGCGGTTTTAATTTCGCGATTTTTCCCATGGTCAAGTTATACAGCTCCAGCCCCGTAATCCGCCATAGTTCTGAAACCAGCCCATTTGGGTCGGGCCTCTTATGACTACTTTTGACTGCATGTTTGCCAGGCTGGCCATGCCAAGGGATGTCCCGAAGTGCCGGCATAAAAGGAACGTCCCTATGTGCCGGGCTTGGGATACCATGGTGACACCCTAGCGAAAGGACGTTTTATGGCACATGTCGATGACCAGCGTGTGGCGCGCGTGCTCGATGCGCTCGAGGCTCAGCACCCCGGCGCACAGCTGCTCGTAAACGACCCGTGGTCGATCTATTACCTAACCGGCTTTTATGCCGATATGTTCGAGCGTTTTTGCGGCGTGCTGCTCGCGCGCGGTGCCGAGCCGGTGATCCTAGTCAACGCCCTGCACCAGCTGCCAGAGTATGACAATGCCCGCGTTGCCTACCACACCGATACCGATATCGTGACCGATGCCATCGCTCGCGAGATCGATCCGACCAAGCCGCTTGGCATCGACACTGTCATGCGTTCTGGCTTCTTAATGCCCCTCATGGAACGCCACGCCGCAAGCGAGTTTTTCCTGGGCGACTTTGCCGTCACCGCCGCACGCACCTACAAGGATGCCGCCGAGCAGGAGCTTATGCGCGCGTCCTCGACCGCTAACGACGCTGTGATGGCCGACGCCATCAAACTCGTCCACGAGGGTGTGACGGAGCGCGAGATTGCCGACCAGATGCTCGGCTTGTATCGCAAGCACGGCTGCGAGGGCTTCAGCTTTCCTCCGATCGTGAGCTTTGGCGCCAACGCCGGCGACCCACATCACGAACCCGACGATACCGTGCTCAAGCGCGGCGACGTGATTCTGTTCGACATTGGCGGACGCCGCTGCAACTACTGCTCGGACATGACGCGCACGTTCTTTTGGGGCGAGCCGGACGAGGAAACGGCGCGCATCTACGACATCGTGCGCCGCGCCAACGAGGCCGCCGAAGCGCTCATCGCACCGGGCGTTCGCATGTCCGACCTGGACCACGCCGCGCGCGACGTGATCGAGGACGCAGGCTACGGCAAGTACTTCACGCATCGCCTGGGCCACTCGATCGGCCTGCAGGACCACGAGCCGGGCGACGTCTCGCTGGTCAACGAGCAGGTCGTAGAGCCAGGCATGACGTTCTCCATCGAACCGGGCATCTACCTCCCCGGCCGCACCGGAGTCCGCATCGAGGACTTGGCCCTGGTCACCGAGTCCGGCGTCGAGATTCTCAACGCCTACCCCCACGATCCGCTCCGCCTAGACTAGCCAATGTGACAAAGGGACAGCCCCTTTGTCACATTGCGATTACGTCGCGCCACGAAAACGGCCTATCTACTACGTTTAACCCGCATGGGTCGACCATGCGGGTCTTTTTTGAAAATCAGCAAGCCGTCTACCTGCGGTTTTGATTTCACGATTTTCCGTGTGGTCGAGGGTAGTCGCCAAAACGTAGTAGATAGCCCCATTTCGTGGCAAGCGAGTCAACTCGGGGCACAGGGCAGCTAAAAAAGCCCCGTCCCAAATAGACTGCTTTTGAGTTGCGGTGATATACGGACTGTTTGGGGCTCCTGGCTTGTAAAACAGTCCGTATTTCACCGCAACTGCTGAGGGGATGGGTTAGCGCAGCAGGCCGGCTACTTCGCCGGCTAGGGTGATGGTGCCGGCTGCTACGAAGGGCTCGCCCGCGGCCTTGAAAGCTGCGAGGGCCTCGGAAACGCTGGGGTATACGCCCGCGAGCTTATCGGCATCAACGAGGACGGCGAGCTCCTCTGCCGGCAGGGCGCGATCGGAATCGGTCTGCGTCACGACCACGCGCGGGAAAGCCGGGATCAGCACGTCAACGATACCCGCCACGTCCTTGTCTGCCAGCGCGGCGCACAGCAGCGTGGGGCGATTTTCAACACACGGATCGATCTCGTCCAGCGCGCTCACAAAGTTCTCGCAGCTCTGGGGGTTATGGCAGGCGTCGATCAGCTTGAGCGGGTCAGTTCCCAGCACATCAAATCGGCCCGGCGTGGGGCAGCCCATAAGCGACGCATCGAGCTTGTCATGATCGAGTTCGCGACCCAGATACCCCTCGCAGAGCATAATCGCGCACGCAGCATTCTGCGGCTGATAGGCCGGCTTGACCATGCTCGACGTATAAATCGCGCGTGGCGTGGTACAGCTAAACTCCACGGTATCGCCCACGTGCTCCGGCACCTTGGTCGTGGCATGGTTCACCACCAGCGGCACTATGCCGCACGCGCGGCAACGGGCATCCATCACGCGCTGAACGCTCGCCTCGTGCGTGCCCTCGCCCAAAACAACCAAGCGCCCGGGTTTGATAACCGCAGCCTTCTCCCCCGCAATGGCCTCGAGCGTGTCGCCCAAAATACGTGTATGATCGAGCCCGATGCCCGTAATGGCAACGGCGACGGGATCAGTCGCACTCGTAGCATCCCAGCGTCCGCCCATGCCAACCTCGAGCACGGCAACATCCACCGCGGCCTCGGCAAACACTACAAGTGCGGCAGCCGTCAGCAGGTCAAACGGTGTGATGGAATAGGCACGCTCCCCCGCTGCCACACGACGGACATTCACTCGATGCCCCGCCTCGACGGCGGCAGAAACGCCGCGGGCAAAGGCTTCATCGCTCACAACGCGCCCGTCAACCTCCATGCGCTCGGGATAGCGCACCAACTGCGGCGACGTATACAGCGCGGTCTTGAGCCCCTCGCCGCGAAGGATAGCAGCTGAAAAACGCGTGGTCGAAGTCTTGCCATTGGTACCGGCAACCTGAATGCAATCAAAATACTCATCCGGACGCCCCAGCTCATCGAGCATATCGACAACCGTCTCGAGCAGAGGCCCAGCATCCCCAGAAATCCGCCCCGTATCAGCAGCCAGCCCAACAGCCTCATCAAACGAAAGCAACTCAAACGAGAAAGGAACGCTATACAAGCCAGAACGCTTAGGCATAACCAAAGTCTCCAATAACATAAAAAGAGGCCCATCAAAACAACGAGCCCCTCCCATTCAAAATATCAGCCAAACACCGCTCTGCAGTGAGATCAAGGCCACAACCCAGTGACCCTACCAGGCAGCGGACGCCCCCGTAACCGCCATGGGAGCGGTTTGGGGTTTTGCTCGATACAAGTTCCGCACGAGCCGAAGGCCACTTAATGTGGCCTTCGTGCGAGCAGGACTGTTCGCAGTAGCGAGCAATGCCCCAAACCGCGTCCCCCAGTAACGCTTACGAGAAGTCAGCAACCTGAGCAGTCAGCGCCGCCAGGGTCTCCTTGAGCTCAGCTGCACGGTCCCTCTTCTTCTGGACCACCGCGGGCGCGGCCTTGGCCACAAAGCCCTCATTGGCCAGCGTCTTCTCGCAGCCGGCAAGCTCCTTCTGGGCCGCGGCGATCTCCTTCTCCAGGCGTGCCTTCTCGGCCGAAAGATCGACCTTGCCCTCGAGCACCACAAAGACCTCGACGCCGCTGTCGACCACGGCGATGCTCGCAGCCGGCTTCTCAACGTCGGTACCCATGACCAGCGAAGCGGTGTTCGCCAGCGGCTCGATGGTCGAGCGTAGGCTCTCGAGCTTCTCAATGTCCTCGGCACCGGCGCGCACGACCACGTCGAGCTCGGCCTTGGGGCTCAAGCGATAACGCGAACGCGTGGCGCGGGCGGCAGACACGACGGCGCGGCACAGCTCAAACGCGCGCTCGGCGTCCTCGTCCACGTACTTGGCGTAGTCGGCGGGCTCCGGCCACTTGGCGATCATGAGCGCCTCGGCGCGGTCCAGGTTGCCCTCGGCGTCCAGGTCGAGCACGCTCGCCGGCATGTTGTCCCAGATCTCCTCGGTGACAAACGGCATGAGCGGATGCATCAGGCGAATGGAGGTGTCGAGCACAAAGATCAGGTTGCGCTGCGCTTGCAGACGGCCCTCGCCCTTCAGGCGGGCCTTGGTGACCTCGACGTACCAGTCGCAGACCTCGTTCCAGAAGAACTGCTGCACGCCGCGGGCCATGTCGCCAAAGGTGTAGTTCTCAATACCCTCGGTGACCATCTTGACGGCCTTGGCCAGGCGGCTGAACATCCAAGCGTCGGCCGGCGTCTCCACGACGGGCTCGCCGGGCGTGTAGCCCTCCATGTTCATAAGCAGGAAGCGGCTGGCGTTCCAGATCTTGGTCACAAACGACTTGGCCTGGTCGGTACGCGGGCTGTCGATAAGCTTCTTGGTCTTCTTATCGATGTTCGCATCGAACTTAACATCCTGGTTGTTGGTGCACAGCGTGAGCAGGTTGAAGCGCATGGCGTCGGCGCCGTACATACCGATGAGGTCCATGGGGTCAACGCCGTTGCCCTTGGACTTGGACATGCGGCTGCCGTCCTTGGCCAGGATCGTCGGGTAGATGACGACGTCCTTAAACGGCACCTCGTCCAGGAAGTACAGCGAGCTCATGACCATGCGAGCAACCCACAGCGCGATGATGTCGCGCGCGGTGACGAGCGCCGTCGTGGGGTGATGTCCCTCGAGCAGCTCCGGCTTTTGCGGCCAGCCCTGCGTGGCGAAAGTCCACAGCTGAGAGCTGAACCAGGTGTCCAACACGTTCTCGTCCTGATGCACGTGATGACCGCCGCACTTGGGGCACACGTCGGTGTCCTCGGTAAGGGCGTCCTCCCAGCCGCAATCCTCGCAGTAGAACACGGGGATACGGTGGCCCCACCAAAGCTGGCGCGAGATGCACCAGTCCTTGAGGTTCTCCATCCAGGTGGTGTAGGTCTGCGTCCAGCGCGCGGGGTGGAAGGTAACCTTGCCGGAGTTGACGGCGTCGAGCGCCGGTCCCTTGAGCTTATCGACGGCCACGAACCACTGCTCGGACAGCCACGGCTCAAGCGCGGCGTCGCAACGGTAGCAGTGCATGACGGAGTGATCGAGGTCCTCGACGTGATCGAGCAGGTCGTGCTCCTCGAACCACTTGATGACGGCCTCGCGGCACTCGTCGCGGTTCATGCCAGTAAACTCGCCGTAGCCCTCGACGACCACCGCGTGCTCGTCGAAGATATTGATTTGCGGCAGGTCGTGAGCCTGACCCATGGCGTAATCGTTGGGGTCGTGGGCCGGGGTGACCTTAACGAAGCCGGAACCAAAGTTGGCATCGACATGCCAATCCTCAAAGATGGGGATCTCACGGTCGACGATGGGAAGCTTGACGGTCTTGCCCACGAAGGCGGCCTTCTCGGGGTCCTTCGGGGAGACGGCGACGCCCGTGTCGCCGAGCATGGTCTCGGGGCGCGTGGTGGCAACGACGATGTAATCCTGGCCGTTGACCGGCTCGGTCAGCGGGTAGCGCAGGTGCCACAGGTGGCCCTTCTCGTCCTTATATTCGGCCTCGTCGTCCGAGATGGCGGTGGTGCAGTTGGGGCACCAGTTGACGATGCGCTTGCCGCGGTAGATCAGACCGTCGTGGTACCAGTCGCAAAAGACCTTGCGTACGGCCTGCGCGTAGTCCTCGTCCATGGTAAAGCGCTCGTTATCAAAGTCGACGGAGCAGCCCATACGCTTGATCTGCTCGACGATGATGCCGCCGTACTCGTGGGTCCAGTCCCAGCAGGCGTCGACAAACTTGTCACGGCCAATCTCCAGGCGGCTGATGCCCTCGCTCTTGAGCTTCTTGTCGACCTTGGTCTGCGTAGCGATACCGGCATGGTCGGTGCCGAGCACCCAGCGCGTGGACTTACCGCGCATGCGAGCCATACGAATGATGGCGTCCTGGATGGAGTCGTCGGTAGCGTGGCCCATGTGGAGCTTGCCGGTCACGTTGGGAGGCGGAATGGTGACGGTGCAGTCGCCCACGCCCTCACGGCGCTTGTAATAGCCGCCGTCGAGCCACTTCTGCAGGATCGCCGGCTCGTTGGTCGACGGATCATAGTTCTTGGGCATTTCTTCCATATATCTCTCCCTGTCCCGCCGGGGAGGAATGTAGGCCCGATTTTCGCTCGGTCAGGTCCTGGGCTCGCCCGAAGACCACATTAAGTGGTCTTCGGCTCGTGCGGAATCTACGAAAATCGGGCCTACATTCCTCCCCTTAGGTATCGATTACTTCAGTCTGAATGACTTCGCTGAGGCTTAAACAAACACACAGAATAACACAGGTAGTTGGGGTTATTGCGCATATATAAAATAGCCTCCGACCACGGATGGTCGGAGGCTATTTACAAACACGTTTTAGGCTGGTTTACCCGTAGATACGCTGGGGTTGTTCTTCGCCCTTTACGGAGGCTTCGGTCACAACGACCTTGGAAACACCCTCCTCGCTGGGGAGGTCGAACATCGTCTGCTGCAGCACGTCCTCGCAGATGGAGCGCAGGCCGCGCGCGCCGGTCTTGCGAGCGAGCGCCATGCGGGCGATCTCGTGCAGGGCAGCGTCCTCAAACTCAAGCTCAACGTCCTCGAGCTGGAACATCTTGCGGTACTGACGCACCACGGCATTCTTGGGCTCGGTCAGAATCGACACCAGGTCGTCCTCGTCGAGTGCCTGCGTCTGGGTGACGACGGGCGTACGCCCCACAAACTCGGGGATCATGCCAAAGGCGTTGAGGTCCTGCGGGAGCACCTGACGCAGCAGGTCGTTCTCGTCGACCGAGGTGGGGCCAGCGATCTCGGAGTTAAAGCCCACACCCTTGTTGCCCACGCGGTCGGCGATGATCTTGTCCAGACCCACAAAGGCACCGCCGCAGATGAACAGGATGTTGGTCGTGTCGATCTGCAGCAGCTCCTGCTGGGGATGCTTGCGGCCACCGGTGGGCGGAACGCTTGCCACCGTGCCCTCAAGAATCTTAAGCAGCGCCTGCTGAACGCCCTCGCCCGAGACATCGCGGGTAATGGAGAGGTTCTCGGCTTTGCGGGCAATCTTGTCGATCTCGTCCACGTAGATAATGCCGACCTGCGCGCGCTCAATATCGCCATCGGCGGCATTGATGAGCTTGAGCAGGATGTTCTCCACATCCTCGCCCACGTAACCGGCCTCGGTGAGCGCGGTGGCGTCGGCGATGGCAAACGGCACCTCGAGGATACGTGCGAGCGTCTGGGCGAGCAGCGTCTTACCGGTACCGGTGGGACCGAGCAGCAAAATGTTGGACTTGGCGAGCTCCACCTCGTCCATATCATCATCGAGCTGCGAGTCCAAACCGTCGTCAAAGGCCGAAAGCGCAGCGCCGCCCTCAATCACGCGGCGATAGTGGTTGTACACGGCCACCGACATGGCGCGCTTGGCGTCCTCCTGACCCATAACATAGGCCGAAAGCTCGTCATAGATCTCGTGCGGCGTCGGCACGTGCGTGATGACCTGGCGATCGTCCTCGAGCTCAAAACCCTCGGTCTCGGGGTCCGCGGCGGGCTGGGATGCAGCCTGGCCGTGGTCGTTGAGGAAGCCCGGCAGCTTGCCGTTGCGGGCGGCGTCCATAAAGTCCGAAGCCAGCGACTCCTCCAAAATCTCGGAGCAGGCGGCAACGCACTCGTCGCAGATAAAGATGTTGGTCGGACCCTTTACAAGGCGGCGAACCTGCCCCTGCTCTTTTCCGCAGAAGGAGCAGCGGATGGGGTTGCCGTTCTCGTCAAAGTTGTCCTGCATGTTACCGGCCATCCTAGGCGTCCTTCGCGGCGAGGTCGCGCGAGGTGACGATACGGTCGATCAGGCCGTAGTCGAGGGCCTCGGCAGCGGTCAGGTAGTTGTCGCGCTCGGTGTCGGCCTGGACCTTCTCGATGGGCTGGCCCGAGGCGTCGGACAGGATCTGGTTGAGCTCGCGGCGAGTCTTCTTGATCTCCTCGGCCACGATCTCGATCTCGGTCTGCTGACCCTGGGCACCGCCGCTGGGCTGGTGAATCATGACCTTGGAGTGCGGCAGGCAGAAACGCTTGCCCTTGGCGCCGGCCGAAAGCAGCACGGCGGCCATGGACGCGGCCATACCGACGCAGATGGTGGAGACCTGCGGCTTAATGAAGTTCATGGTGTCAAGAATCGCCAGGCCGGAGTAAACCTCGCCGCCGGGCGAATTGATGTAGAGCGAGATATCCTTCTCGGCATCCTGGCTCTCAAGATGCAGCAGCTGGGCAACGACCAGGTTGGCGCTGACGGAGTTGATCTCCTCGCCCAAGAAGATGATGCGGTCGTTGAGCAGGCGCGAATAGATATCGTAGCTGCGCTCGCCGCGCGGCGTCTGCTCGATAACGTATGGCACGAGGGCGGAATCGAACTTAGCGATCATACGCATCTCCATTTCTCTTACGGACCAATAGTGGTTCTAGATAAACGTACGGTGCCCGCATGCTATGCATTGGCTGGCACCGTACGAAGCAACCGGATAACCGGTGTATAACTTTACCCCATCACGGGCACATGCATGCGCTCGCGGGCAAGGTGGCGAGAATTACTCGGCGTCCTTGGCGGTCTCGTCGACCTCGGTCACCTTGGCGTTCTCGACCAGGTGGTCGACGGCCTTGGAGCGACGAATGGACTCGCGGACAGCAGGCATACGGCCATCGGCGATAAACTCGGCCTTGGAAGCCTCGACGTCCTTGACGCCAGCCTTCTCGAACTCGGCGTTGACGTCGTCCTCGGTGACCTCGATCTTGAGCTCACGGGCGAGGGCGTCGAGCGCCAGGGACTCACGGGCAACGTCGTTGGCCTGCTTGTGCAGGTCGCCGATGAACTGCTCCATGGTCAGGCCGGAAGCGGGCAGCCAGGTGTCCAGCGTCATGCCGCGGGCAGCGAGGTTGGACAGGAAGTTCTGGCCAAGCTCCTCGAAGACGGACTGCTCGTAGTCGGCGTCCATCTCGTCGAGCTGCAGGCGCTCGGCGAGAGCGGAGACGCAACGGTTCTCCTTCTCGGCCGGGAGGCGGGAAGCCTTGTCCTGCTCGATCTCGATCTTGATGGCGTCGCGCATGGCGTCGATGCTGTCGAAGCCAAAGTCGGACTTGACGAGCTCGTCGGTGAGCTCGGGGGTGTTGCGGACCTTGATGCCCTTGACGGTGACCTCGACGGTGTGGGTCTCGGCCTCCTCGCCCTCCTCGACCTCGTCGGTCCAGGTGACGGTCTTGACGTCGTCAACGTTAGCGCCGATCAGGGCCTCGTTGAACTCCTTGGGGTTGCTGTCGCTACCGGCGATGAGCATGCGGCCCTCGGCGGCAAAGTTGTCGGCGTTCTCGACGGCCTTGAGATCGACGGTGACGTAGTCCTCGGCCTCGACGGCGCGACCCTCGACGTCCTCGAAGGTGGCACGGTAGTTGAGGAGCATCTCGACCTGGTTGTTGATCTCAGACTCGGTGACCTCCGCAGGGGGCATCTCGATCTCGACAGCGTCGAAGGAGGAGAGCTCGGCAGCAGGACGCAGGGAGAACTCGACGGTGTAGGTGTAGTCCTCGTGATCCTTGGCGAGGTCGAGCTCCTTGTAGTCACCGTTCTTGGTGGGGACGATGTCCAGCTCGTTGAGGACGGCGGGCTCGTTGGCGGCGATCAGGTCGTTGGTGGCCTGAGCGAGGGTAGCCTCGGCGCCAAGTGCGGAGTCGATGACCGGACGGGGAGCCTTGCCGGCGCGGAAGCCCGGGAAGCGGTACTTCTTGGCGGTATCCTTGTAGGCCTTCTTAATCGCGGCGTCGACGTCGGCGGCCGGGATGGTGACCGTAGCGGTGAGCTTGGCGTCCTTGACGTCAGAAGCGGTGATGTTCAACACGTTCCTCCTCATACTGCCCAGCTTATCTGAGGTGCTGGTACCTTTATGCAACAAAGTGTCGCGACGGCCAAGGCCGACGCTGGTGCGTTGGTGCGGGCGAAAGGACTCGAACCTTCACGGGAATCCCACCAGAACCTAAATCTGGCGCGTCTACCAATTCCGCCACGCCCGCATGAGCGCACAGACTAGGAATGATAGCAGATACGAACGGTAAGCGCACGCACACCTTTTACAAGCTCACGACCTCACCACGAGCGCAAAAGGCGGGGCGAGTTGTCCCGCCCCGCAATTTACGACTTGTTCGCTGACCCGCTACTCCCCCAGCAGCGCTTTCTCCGGCGTGATCGGCAGCGAGCGAACCTGATGTCCGGTAGCGTGTGCCACGGCCGAGGCAACGGCGGCGAGCGGCGTGTTGATGACGACCTCGCCGATCGACTTGGCACCAAACGGACCCGTCGGCTCGTAGCTCGGCTCAAAGGCCACGCGAATACTGCCGATATCCAGGCGCGTGGGCAGCTTGTAGCTCATAAAGTTGCCGGTGCGCAGGCGGCCGCGCTCATCATGCTCGACGATTTCGTAGAGCGCGTGGCCGATACCCTGGGCAATGCCGCCCTCGGCCTGGACGCGCGCGAGCGCCTCGTTGATCACGGTGCCGCAGTCCACAGCCGCCGCGTAGTCCACCACAGTCACCTTGCCGGTGGCCTTGTCGACCTCGACCTCGGCAATGCCGGCCATAAACGGCGGGGGCGAAACGGGCAGGCAGGCTGAGGCGTGCGAGGTGAGCGCGTCGCCGCCCGCGATGTTCTTGACGCACAGGTTGGCAAAGTCGCGCAGCGTGAGGTAGCGGTTCTGCTCGCGCGCGGCACGCTCGTCGGACAGGCGCACGTACTGACCATCAAAGACCACGTCGGCGGCGTCCACGTCCCACATCTGGGCGGCCTTGGCGCAGATCTTCTCACGCAACTCGGTCGCGGCGTTCTTGGCGGCAAGGCCCGTCACGTACGTACCCGAGCTCGCGTACGAGCCGGCGTCGAACGGCGACACGTCGGTGTCCACGCCGCGCACCACGATAAGCGAGCTCTCCACGCCCAGCTCCTCGGCGGCAATCTGCGCCAGAATCGTGTCGACGCCCATGCCGTTATCGGTGGCGCCGGTGCCGATGGTAATGAAGCCGTCCTCTTCCAGGCGCATGTCGATGCCGGCGATGTCCACGTTGGAGATGCCCGAGCCCTGCATAGTGAGCGCGCAGCCCAGGGCGCGCACGCGGTCGCCCAGGTCCACGGCCAGCGGCTTGTCGCGCCAGCCGATCATGTCCATCGCGCGCAGCAGGCAGCGGTCGAGCGCGCAGGCGTTGAGCTTCTCGTTGTAGTACTGCGGCATGACCTCGCCCTCGCGCACCATGTTTTTAAGGCGCAGGTCGGCGGGGTCCATGTGCAGCATGTCGGCGAGCTCGTTAACGGCACTCTCCACGGCAAACTGGCCCTGGGTGGCACCGTAGCCGCGATACGCGCCGCCACGGTTGGTATTGGTGTAGACGGCGTCCCAGCTAAAGCGGCTCGCCTTCACGTGGTTGTAGATGGGCAGGCTCTTATGACCCGAAAGGCCGATCGTCGTGGTGGCATGCTCGCCATAGGCGCCGGCGTTGGACAGCGTATGCAGATCGATGGCCGTGATGGTGCCGTCGTTCATGGCGCCCAGCTTAACGGTCATCTGCATCTGGTGGCGCGAGTTGCCCGCGGTGATGGTCTCCTCGCGGGTGTAGCAGCAGTAGCTCGGACGGCCGGTCTGCTGCGTCACAAACGCAACGAAGATCTCACAGCAGCCCGTCTGCTTGGAGCCAAAGCCGCCGCCGATGCGCGGCTTAATGACCTGCACCTGCGACTGCGGAATGTCGAGCGACTGCGCGACCATGCGGCGCACGTGGAAGGGCACCTGTGTAGAGGTGGTCACCGAGATGCGGCCGAACGCGTCGGTCGTCGCGAAGGCGCGGAAGGTCTCCATGGGCGCGGTCTGCGTGGCCTGGCTGGTGTAGGTGCGAGTGAAGACGATGTCGCTCTGGGCGAAGGCCTCGTCCAAGTCGCCAAAGTCGCTCGTGCCACTGCACACCAGGTTGCGAGCAACGTCGCCGCCCTGCGGGAACATAAAGGTCACATCGCCCTCGGGGTGGACCACGATGTCATTATCGAGCGCCTTGGTAAAGTCGAGCAGCGGCTCGAGCACCTCATAGTCAACCTTAATGAGCTTGAGTGCCTTGTCGGCGGCCTCCTCGGTCTCGGCGGCGACGATCGCCACCTCCTCGTTTTGGTAGCGCACCAGGTTCTCAAGAATCAGACGGTCGTAGGGCGAAGGCTGCGGATAGCTCTGGCCGGCAATGGTAAAGCGGCGCTGGGGCACGTCCTCGTAGGTGTAGACGCCCACGACGCCCGGCACCTTCAGGGCGCGCGACGTATCGATGGAGCGGATCTTGGCGCGGGCATAGGGGCTGCGCTTGAGTTTGACGATGAGCGCACCGGCGGGCACCATATCGCCGGTGTAGACGGGACGCCCCTCGAGCAGGGCCTTCGAGTCCTTCTTGGGCTGCTTGTGAGTGATCTGCTTGTAGGAGACACCGTCGGAGCTGGTGTTATTGACCGGCAGCTCGGGCATCTCAAAGCCCACCTGCACGCCGGACTCGTTAAGGAAGCGCACGATGGCGCGCAGCTGGCTCTCGTAGCCGCTGCAGCGGCAAAGGTTGCCGGCCAGCTGGCGCGAGAGCTCCTCGCGCGTGGCGACGAGGCTCGGGTCCTCCTTGGCGGCGCGGGCAAGCGCCAGCACGTTCATGATGAGGCCGGGGGCGCAAAAACCGCACTGCTCGGCGCCTTCGGCAGCCATCGCACGGGCCAGTGCCTCGGACTCGGCCTTGAGGCCCTCGAGCGTGGTGATGGTGCGACCCTCAACACGGGCCGCGGGAACCGAGCAGCTCAGCACCGGGTCGCCGTCGAGCCACACCGTGCACAGGCCACAGTTGGTGGTTTCGCAGGCACAGCGCACCGACGCGCAGCCTTGCTCGCGCAGCAGCGCAAAGAGCATGGTGTCGGGGGCAATCTGAACCTTGACCTTGCGGCCGTTGAGCGTAAAGGAAAGATCGATGAGTTTGGCAGCCATTAGCGCACCTCGCTAGAATCGACGCCGGACACGCGGCGGCAAGAATACTCGTCCGTGGCGAACTTGGGAATCTGCACGGTCTCGAGCTCGTGGGCAAGCGCGGCCGAAAGCTCGATGCCGGCGGCACGACGCACAGCCTGGACGGCAAGCGGGGCCGAGATGCGGCGGCGGTAGTCGGCCGAGCCCCACATATTGGTGCCGTAGCTCAGGGCACGCACGGATGCGGCAAGGGCGCGAAGCTCGTCCTCGGAAGGCTGCTCGCCGGTGAGACCACACGCCTCGCCCTGTAGCAAGGTCGCGCGCAGCGGGCGGGCGCCCACGGTGACGTGCCAGGAGCCGTCCCACCAGGCGGCGGTAACGTTCAGCGAGGGAAAGTCGGTCGCGGCCTTGCGCACGGCCTCGTAGCTCGCACGGTAATCGTGCTTAACGACTACGATGTGCTCGATCACGTCGCGCACGTAACCCATGTTCACGAACTCGGCGAGCGGAACGCGGCCTGCCCCCGTCAGCTCAACATAGGAATCGAGCGCCAGGAAAGCCGAGAGCACGTCCGAGAAGCCAAAGCGGCCGTAGATGCTGCCGCCCACCGTGGCGGTGTTGCGCAGCTGCACGCCCACGATGTCGTGGACGGCGAACTCAAAGACATTGTTGACAAGCGCGTTGAGCCCGGCATGACGCTCGAGCTGGCGCAGGGTGCACATGGCACCGATGCGAAACTCGGTCTCGGTCTCCTCGATCTGATCGAGTCCGCAGGCCGAAAGGTCAATCGCCGTCGCCACGCGACGCGAACCCAGGCGCATCCAGATGCCGCCGCCCACAATCTTGTTGTTGCGGTTCTTCTGCAAGAGCTCATAGGCTTCGGCCGCGTTTCCAACACGGACGTAGGTACCGAACTTGAGCACGTTCTCCCCCATCTCTTCACTTGTCCAGTACTTTTAAGTGTACCAAACGAGGAGCCGCACACCGTTTTAGGACAAAATCCACCCACCCATCCATAACTTGCGGTGATATACGGACTGATTAGCCGTTCTGGAACGCAAAACAGTCCGTATATCACCGCAAGTTATGAGGAGTCCTCCGGGATAGAAAAGGCTCCCAGCCAGATAGCTGGGAGCCTCATCACATGCTATATCGAGCGAAGATTTAGCAGACGCCCTGGGCGAGCATGGCGTCGGCGACCTTCAGGAAGCCGGCGATGTTGGCGCCCATGACGAAGTTGCCCTCCTCGCCGTACTCCTTGGCGGTGTCGTCCACGTTGTGGAACATGCCGCGCATGAGCTGCTCGAGCTTGCCGTCGACCTCCTCGAAGGTCCAGGACAGGTGCTCGGCGTTCTGGCTCATCTCCAGGCCGGACACGAGCACGCCACCGGCGTTGGCAGCCTTGCCGGGCATAAAGGCGACGCCGTTCTCCTGGAAGTAGGTCGTGGCCTCGATGGTCGTGGGCATGTTCGCGCCCTCGCCGACCACCTTGCAGCCGTTGGCGACGAGCGCCTGGGCGTCCTCGAGCAGCAGCGTGTTCTCGCGAGCGCAGGGCAGCGCGATGTCGCAGGGCAGCTGCCACACGCCACGGCCGTCGCCCTCGTGCCACACGGCGTTGGGCTTCTCGTCGACGTACATAGCGAGCGTGACGCCCTTGTCGTGGCCGGAGCGCTTCTTGTTATAGACATGCTCGAGCACGGTGTAGTCGATGCCGTCGGGGTCCTCGACCCAGCCGTGGGTGTCGGAGCAGGCCAGCACCTTGCCGCCGAGCTGGACGACCTTCTGGACCGCGTAGATGGCGACGTTACCGGAGCCGTGAACGACGACATTCTTGCCCTCGAAGGACTCGCCGCGGCTCTTGAGGTACTCGTCCACAAAGTAGACCAGACCGTAGCCGGTGGCCTCGGTACGGGCGAGCGAGCCGCCAAAGGAGAGGCCCTTGCCGGTAAGGACGCCGGTCCACTCGTTGGTCAGGCGCTTGTACTGACCGAACATGTAGGCAACCTCGCGGCCGCCAACGCCCAGGTCGCCGGCAGGAACGTCGGTGTTGGGGCCGATGTGGCGATAGAGCTCGGTCATGAAGGACTGGCAGAAATGCATGATCTCGTTGTTGGACTTGCCCTTGGGGTCAAAGTCGGAGCCGCCCTTTCCGCCGCCCATGGGAAGGGTGGTCAGGCTGTTCTTGAGGATCTGCTCCAGGCCCAGGAACTTGAGCATGCCCAGGGTGACCGTCGGGTTAAAGCGCAGGCCGCCCTTGTAGGGTCCAATGGCAGAGTTGAACTCGACGCGATAGCCGCGGTTGACCTGGACCTTGCCCTGGTCGTCGACCCAGGGGACACGGAACATAACGATGCGCTCGGGCTCGACGAGGCGCTCCAGCAGGGCGGCCTCCTCGTACTCGGGATGGGCGTCGAGCGCCGGCTGGATGGTGCCGAGGATCTCGGTCGCGGCCTGGATGAACTCAGGCTGCTCGGGATAGCGGGCCTTGAGCTCGTCGAGAACTTTCTGCGTGTAGCTCATGCTTCCTCCAATGATGGGAAACGAAAAGTGTCGGTCGCGGCACCCTGTGCGCCGCGAACTTTATCGTGTATGGATAATATCGCACTGTTGCGGGAAAGTTTCGCATAAGCAGACGAGCAGATGTTTCGTTTTGATTACGATGCAGGTAGAGGCGTTTTTGAGTGCCTGACGTGCAAAACCCGTGTTTCAAACCTGTTTCGTCCACGTGTTCCAAACCACCACATTGGGGACAGGCACCTTTGTGGTGGTGTTAACGGCTAGAGGACGAGCTGATGGTAGTCGGCGGGGGTTATGCGGCCTTCGGTGGCGGCACGGAAGGCGGCGAGCGCATCGCCCGAGAACGGCATGGCCCAGCACAGGCCGCAACCTGCGGTAATGGAGCCGGGCAAAGGCATAATGCGCCCGGGCACGCCGGCATCCAGGCACAGCTGCTCGCATTCCATCACATCGAAGGTGCTGTCAAACGACACGATAATCTTGCGTTCGCGATCGAGGGCATCACTGGACGGGCCTTCACGGTGTGCCTCACGATACGCCGCGGCGGTCGCTTCCTCTTCCGCGGTATGCCCGCAGCCTCCGCAGCCGCAGGTACAGGGTTCGGACCCGTCGCAAGTGCAAGGTTCTCCCGTGTCGGGACAAATATCGTGAGACATGGCAACTCCCATCGTCTAGGCGAGTAACTCGGCCGCCGCAAACTCCTCGGGTGTATTGACGTTTTCGAAGCAGAGCGTGGAGCCCGCGGCCTTAACGATCTGCGGCTCATCCATATAACCAGCCTGAACGCGATTGATCAGGCAGCGAATGCGCTGACGGTCGCAGGCGAGCAGCTCTTGGGCAACCGGCGTACACGCGTCACGGCGCCAGACGGCGCAAAGCGGCTCAATCCCCCGCACCTCGCGCGGCACGCACACGTCAAGCGCCTCGGCCTCAACACGATCGGCAAGCGCGTCGATGAGTTCCGACGAGACAAACGGCATGTCACAGGCGACGATAGCCACGAGCGGCAATCGGGCCGCGGCCAACGAGCTCGCGATGCCGCGCATGGCGCCGGCGGGACCGTCTACGTCCATGACTACGCGGGGGCGCAGGCCATCAAACATAAGCTTCTCAAGGTAGGCCAGCTCACTGGGTCGCGACGTGGTCACGACCAACTCGCCGGCAACTGGCGCCAGCCGACCCAGCACGCGCTCGATGAGCGGCTCGCCGCAAAACGCCATGCGCGCCTTATCGCAGCCCATGCGCGAGGACAGCCCGCCCGCCTGGACGACACAAGAAAGATCGGCCCGTCTTACGGTAGTCATACGGCAAAACACCTCCATCGGCACGTTCAAAACCCGGCGCACGAAGCTAAATACAGCCGCCGAAATAGCGGCGCTGCGAAAAGCTCGTGCAAAAACAAAACAGCGCCTTTGCGGCACGCAGTAAGACCGCGAGCACAAAAGCGCTGGTAGCGTATGGCGGGAACGTATGTGAATCGAACACATCCAAGACGTTTTGCACGCCTCGCAACGGTTTTGAGGACCGCGGAGCCCACCGGAGCCCATCCGTTCCCAAGTGCGGCGGTATTTTACCAAACCGAAAAGGTCCCATCCCAAAAAGACGAGCAAGAAGTTGCGGTGGAATAGTTCCTGGTTTTGCGTTAGATGCCGAAAACAGGAACTATTTCACCGCAACTGATAAGGGTACCCTAGCGCAGGGAGCGCAGGCCGCCGGCTTCCTTGTCGAGCACCGTAAAGCGCACGGCATCCAGGTGCTCCAAGATGCTGATGGCACGCTTGCGCGACACGCCCAGCGCCTCGCGCAGCACGCTCGTGGTGGCAGCACCGCCGGCGTCGGCAATGGCAGAGGCGACGAGCTCACGCGCGTGGGCCTCAGCGGCAGCAGACAGGGCCACATCACGCTCGATCTTTACGATGGAGCGGTTGAGCGAAAGCTCGCGCAGGGCACGCGTCATGGTATCGCGATCGATCTGTAGTTGCTCGCCTACCTCTGGCAGCGTCGGCGCATCGAGGCCAGTTTCGTCCAGCAAGGAAACGATGCACTCGCAAGCCTCGTGCACCACACGCGCCGCGGCGGCAGCGGAGTGCGGGTCGAATACCTCGGCCCCCTCGGCGGCGCACACGCCGCGCGAGCAGCCCTCGGAAATCAGGGCTGCGGCAACTGCATCGTCAGCGGCAGGCCACGCAGCATGGGCAACGGCGCCGGGCGTAAAGCCCGTCTCCTTGGGGGCAGCCGCGTGCATAGCGGTCAGGGTCGCCGCCAGTGCATCCATCGCGGAATCGAGCGCGGAAGCATCTGCATACAGCGAGCCATCCGAGCCAGCAAGCGCGCAAGCAGCGCCCTTCGCCACCAACTCGCGCAACGCCGCCTCAGCCTCACCGGCAACAAGATCGAGCGCCGCGGTAACATCGGCAGCCGCAACCGGCAGCGCTTGCAGCGCCAGCCATGCATCCACCGCGCCCGCAATATCTCCGGCCTCAAGTGCCGCGTACAGCGCGCGCTCCCCCTCAGTAAGTTCGCGCGAACGGCGGCAGCGCGACAACAGCACGCGCCCGCCGCCGATGAGCATAACGGGCGAATAGGACAGCACCACGGCATGGTCTCCGGCGCGCAGCGGCAGCGGTTCCTCCATGCGTACCTGCACCGCTCGCGTCTCTCCCACCGCCATGGGGGCCTCGCCCTCCATGAGCATAATACGGCCGACGACCTCGGCCGTACCTGCCATCACGTGCACGCGCGTACCCGACTCGAGCACGCGCGGCTTGGCGCCCTCGCGACCCAAATACGTAAACGTCATCATAAAGCGCAACGTCTGACCAAAGCGATCCGCCACGCCCAGCATCTCGCCACGGTCAAGTGCCGCGACCCCGTCACCGACCAGGTTGAGTGCCACGCGTTGCCCAGGCAGCGCGTGCGGCGTATCACCATGCACCTGAATCCCGCGCACGCGACAGACCGTACGCGACGGCAAGGCCATCAACTCGTCTCCCACCGCAACCGGCGCATCGTGCAGCGTTCCCGTCACGACGGTGCCGACGCCCTTGATCGTAAAACAGCGGTCAATCGGCAGGCGAGGCGCGGCATCGCTCCGATCGGAACGGTCGCGGCAGGCATCCCAGCAGGCACTTACCTGCTCGTCGAGCACCGCAAGCAGCCCGTCGATCCCCTCGCCCGTCATAGACGACACAGGCACGATCGGCGCGTCCGCAAACACGGTACCCGACAAAAAGTCATCGACGTCAAGCTCGGCAAGCTCGGTCATCTCGGCGTCGGCCAGGTCACACATCGTCAGCGCGACCACCATATGCGTGACGCCCAGCAGCTCCAGCACATGCACGTGCTCGCGCGTCTGGGGCATTACACCCTCAACGGCAGAGACCACCAGCACGGCAACGTCGATGCCCGTCGCACCCTGCACCATGGCGCGCAGGTAGTGTGCATGGCCCGGCACGTCGACCAGGCCCACGATCTTGCCACTCGGCAGCGCCAGCTCGCCAAAGCCAAGCTCAACCGTCATGCCGCGACGACGCTCAACTTCCAGGCGGTCGGGGTTTTTGCCCGTCAGCGCCTCGATGAGCGCCGACTTACCGTGGTCGACATGGCCCGCCGTGCCAACGATAACGGGACACTCCACCAGCGCTTGAACCTCACTCATCGAGCAATCGCCTTCTCAACGCATGCGGCAAGCGTCGACGCCGCTGTCTCGATATCGCGGTCGCCCACGAGTGTACGCACATCAAACAAAATGCGATCGTGCGAGGTTCGCGTGACAACCGGCGTGTCGAAGTCCTGAACAAGCGAGCGCTTGAGCGCGTCGACCGTCAGGCGCTCGTCAACAAGACGCACGGCAACGCACATCGTGGGCAGCTCCACGGTAGGCAGCGAGCCGCCACCGGGGGTCGACGATTCCTCGACAATCTCCAACTCAACGGCGCACGGGCAACCGGCCTTATCGAGCCCGGCGACCATACGATCGCGCAGCTTGCGGGCACGTCGCTCCAGATGAGCCTGCGGAAGCGTGAGCATGTTGAGCACCGGCACCTCGCGATGGGCCACATCCGCCCCATCCATGTAAATGCGCAGTGTAGCCTCGAGCGCCGCCAGTGCTAGCTTGCCCGGGCGCAGGGCGCGCATAAGCGGATGCGACCCACAGGCCTGGACCAGATCGCGACGGCCCATGATAATGCCCGCCTGTGCGGCACCGAGCAGTTTATCGCCCGAGCACGACACCAGATCAAGCCCTGCCGAAACCGAAGACGGCGTGGTTTCTTCGCCGCCGCGCACCAAGATGTCGTCAGGCAACAGTGCGCCCGAGCCCTGGTCTTCATAGAACAGCAGGCCGTGCTTATGGGCCAGTGCGGCGAGCTCCCTTGAGCTCACTTCCTCGTGAAAACCCTCGATGCGATAGTTGGAAGGATGAACCTTCAGAATCATGGCCGTTTCGGGCGTGATGGCGCGCTCGTAGTCGCCCAGATGCGTGCGGTTGGTGGCGCCGACCTCGACGAGTTTGGCGCCCGAGGCCGCCATGACGTCGGGGATGCGGAAGCTGCCGCCAATCTCGACAAGCTCGCCGCGGCTGACGATAACCTCTTTGCCCGTGGCATGAGTCGCCAGCACCAGCAGCACCGCGGCGGCGTTGTTGTTGACCACGAGCGCGTCCTCGGCACCGGTGAGTGAGCGGATCAGCTGCGCGGCATGCTCCTTGCGCGACCCGCGCGAGCAGGTGTCGACGCTGTACTCGAGCGTGCTGTAGCCGCGCGCAACCTCGGCCACGGCCTTGGCGGCCGACTCCGCGAGCGGGGCGCGACCCAAGTTGGTATGGATGACCACACCTGTGGCGTTAACGGCAGGGCGCAGGCTCGGCAGTGCAGAGCGATGTGCGCGAAATTCAATGGCCGAGGCCAGCTCGCGCTTGGAACGCGGGGCGGCGCCGGCACGAATCGCAGCGCGCTCCTCGTCGAGCTCGGCCGTGACGGCGGCATGCACCACCGCGTCGCAGGTCTCCCCCGCCGCCTTCACCACCGGCCACTCGGCAAGCAGCTCGTTGACTGAAGGAATGGCGCGCAGGCGGGCGCGCACCTCATCGGACATGTTCTGGCTATCGCTCATGTGCGGCCTTTCAAAAGAAACGTGGATCAGTCGAATACATCAGCTGAGTCAATTACTCGTCATTATCCCCGCGCGCGACGATCTTTTCCACGCGAACGGCGTTTTCCTGGGTAAGTGCGGCACCCGTCAACGGGTCCCAGCGCAGCGGCGTGTGGTCGAGCGGGCCGACGCCCAAGGCTTGAGCGCCACCGGCATCGGCGCCAAACGAACGTCCGCCGGGGGCGGCCGATGTAAAGATGCACGCCGGATGCAGATACGGCGTCGTCTCCACGCGCACGCGGTCGCGGCCCATATCGCTCACGAGTTCCACGACCTCGCCATTGGCGATACCCATGCGAGCGGCGACATCGGCGTTCATCTGCACGGCATCCAGGTCCGATCCAGCCTCGGCGGCACCTTGGGCCGCGAGTCTGCGCGAGGTATGCGACTCAAAGGGGCGGTTGCCGCTAATGAGGCGAAACATCCCCGGGCCGGGCTCAACCATGGGAGCGATCCAGTTGGGTACACGACCCAGGCCGGCTCGTTCCCATACGTCGCTTGCCAGCGCAATTTTACCGCCATACAGGGGAATCGCCGGCTCGCCCGTACGCGACGGCAACGCGACGCCCGTGTCGGCCCAGCCGCGTTCCTTGAGTTCGTCCAGATCGATCCCAAAAGGCGCCACCTGGGCAGCCGCCAGATTGTCAGACGTAAACTGGAAGTACTCGCCCACGCCACACGCCTGCGCCAGACCGGCAAAAATCTCCCGACCGGGACGTGTGTCGTCATGCTGCACGGGCAGCACGGCATTGCGGAAGAACACGCGCGCATCGTTGGCGCCTGTCACCGTTCCCACGCCACGGTCGGCCTCCAGATACGTCACATCGGGCAGCACGAAGTCGGAAGCGCGCGCTGTCTCGGACCAGCGAATATCAATCGTCACGAGCAGGTCGAGCTACTGCAAGATGCCCAACCAAGCCTGCGCATTGCCATAGCCAGCACCGGGGTTACTGGCATAGACGATGAGCCCACGCAAATCGCCGGCCAGAATCGACTGGCCGATGGTCGTGCACAGACCGCGCACCGGATCGACCAGTGGATAGCGCTCGGACCCCAGCTTGGGCTCGCGCGGCACCGGCGGCGTCGCAAAGCGCGTGGGATCGAGGTCGCCCAACACAAGCGGCGTGGGCGGATTGAGCGCGCCACCCGCATGTCCAATACAGCCCAGCAGCACATCGACCAGGCAGATAGCACGCGCGGTCTGGGTGCTGTTGGCATACGCAATGCCGATGCCACCATGAAAGCCAGCGTCCACCACCGCAGCAGGCGCCGCCACAGCCAAATCACGCGCAGTCGCACGGATATCGTCCGCCGGCACGTCGCACATCGACTCGGCCCACTCAGGCGTCCAAACAGCAGCCGCCTGCGCCAGCTCATCAAAACCCGTGGTATAGCGGGCAACAAACTCGTGGTCGTATAAGTCCTCGGCAATGAGCACATGCGCAATGCCCAGCAGCAAGGCCAGGTCGCAGCCCGGGCGCACGCGCAGCCAGCGGTCGGCAAGCGCAGCCGAGCCGCTGCGCCGGGGGTCGACCACGATAATCTTCACCCCACGGCGACGGGCATCGTTGAGCGCATCAACGGCCCCCATCGTCGACGAATCGACGATGGAACGCCCCAAGTACATGATGCAATCGGTATGCACAAGGTCGGAGGCGGGGCTGTAACCCAAGCTGTGCTCCCAACCGGTAAGCCGGCTTACCTCGCAAGCACCGTCGGCACCGTACACGTTGGGCGAACCCAACGCATGCATAAGGCGATAGGCCCAGTAGCGGTCGAACGAGGGCACGCCGAGTGTCATGCCCAGCGCACGAGGCCCGCGCTCGTCAACAATCCCCAAAAGGCGCTCGGCAATCTGGGCAAACGCCTCGTCCCAGGTAATCGCATCGAACCCCGAGCCATCCTGGCGGCGACGCATGGGATGCAAAATCCGGTCGCGCTCGTCAAACGGCATTGCCAGGCGATGCCGTCCGCGGGTGCACAGGGCACGCGCTGCGCACGGATGCCCCGGCACCGGCAACTCGGCCACCACACGTCCGTCCTCAACGCGTGCCGCAAAGGCGCAATCGGCATAGCATCCCCCGCATGTGGTCACCATGGCGCGACCGTCACGCTTCACAGCAGATGCCATCTCGATTACCCCTTTCATCAGCCAAACACAACAGGCCAAAAGCCCGACAACGAGCCCCAGACCCAAAAAGCCTCCCGCACGGCAACGCCCCGCGGGAGGCCCAACGTCAAACAGACGGTACCTTACGCCTCGGACTTCTTGGCGTAGATAAACCAGTAGCCGAGCGCGACCAGAACCGCGCCGCCCACGATGTTGCCCAGCGTGGCGGCGGACAGGTTAAACGCAATGCCCGCGGCGTTGAGCGCATCGGCGCCGGCGACCTTGGCACCGTAGCCGCATGCATGCATCACGGCACCCATGGGCAAAAAGTACATGTTGGCAACGCAGTGCTCAAAACCGCAGGCCACAAAGGCGGCGATGGGCAGCAGAATGCCCACGACCTTATCGACCACGGTCTTGCCGGCGGTACCGATCCACACGGCCAGGCACACAAAGATGTTGCACAGGATGCCGCGGAAGAAGATCGTCACCCAGTCGACCGTCACCTTGCCGGCGGCGACGCTCACCATGGAATTGGCGACCGCCTCGCCGTTGAGCTTGTAAATGCCGGCCATGTACACCAAAAAGACGATGAACAGGGCACCGGCAAAGTTACCAAGCCACACGACGAGCCATGCCTTGACCATCTGAGCCAGGGTGATCTTTTTGCTCTTGAGCGCGCAGACCATAAGCGAGTTTCCGGTGAACAGCTCGGCGCCGCACACCAGCACGAGCACCAGGCCCAGGCAAAAGCACAAGCCGCCCACGACACGCTGGGCGCCCCAGCCCAGCGTGCTATCGCTCAAGAACACGGTAAAGAACAGGCCGCCGAAGGCAATGAACGCGCCGGCGAACATTGCCAACAGAAAGGCCTTAGCGACCGGCAGGTTAGCCTTGGTCACGCCGGCGGCCTCGGTCTTGGCCTCGATCGCGGCGGGCGCCAGGCAATCGGGAGCGGGGTACTCCACCTTGGAATCTGCCATGTCAATCACTTCTTTCCTAATCAGCAGGGACAAGCGCTCCTATTGCTCTTGCCCCAAGCGGACAAAGTGGGAAAAATCGTTGGCGGCCACGGCGTCGTACACGGCGTCGACGGCGTCAAAGACTTCCGGGGACATGGGGTTGTAGAACTCCGTGTCGCCCGGCTGAATCCCGACGAAGACGATATCATCACACGATTGCTCAATCTCTTCGATCAGAATCGACAAAGGAAGCGAATGCGTGGTGAACATCGACTTGCGGGCCACATCGCGCTTGTCGAGCAAGCGGATGGACCCGACGGGCAGTGCCATGTCGGCGGCATCGACCAAGACCAGACGCGGCGGACGCTCGCGCTTGACCTCAATGATGTCGTCCTCGGGCGTTTGGCCGCCGTCGATGGTGTACCAGCCGGCAATGGGTGCGTCTTCCATCTTTTTGGAGAGTACGGGGCCGGCGGCATCGTCCGCACGTAGCACGCTTCCCGCCGTGAGCACGATACCCGCAAACGGGGCGCCGTTCACACGTCCATCCACAACGCGACCCATTACTGCAACCTTCCCGTCAGATACACGCCCGACACATCGCGCACGCGCTCAACCAGATCGCGGAACTTCATCAGAAACGCGACCTGCTGGGCATGCAGGCCAAAGTCGTCATCGAACACCGAGATGCCGGCCTTGGCTGACCCGCGAAAACCGCGCTCGTCGAGCAGCTCATCGCAGGCCTCGAGCAGCGACGGCACCGCCGCCTTGTCGAGCTGGCACTCGCCAAAGGAGCGGATGGCCTCAAACTTAGTCCGGGCCTCCCCCTCCGGCAGCGCGTCGACGAGCGAATAGAACACATCCACCGGCACCGACAGGCGCGGCTCAAAGCAGTCGAGCACGCCAGTGTGGTGGCCCACGGCGAGCGTGTAGTACAGCACGTCGCAGGCCTCCTGGGGAACGTCTTCCTCGGTCTCCACAAACTTACGCGTAAGCTCATAGAAGACCACCTGGTCGGGCGCATGGCCCAGGCAAGGGTCGGCGACGCCCTCGGCGGCCTCGTCGCTTGCGCGCGAGGCATCGCCAAAGGAGCCGCCGAGCATGCCGGGGCCCGCAAAGTAACCAGAGCGGTCCGTGAGCTCCATCTAGCGACCTCCGGCCAGCACCAGATCCTGCAGCGCCGAGTAGACCTCAATGCGGCGAGGATCGTCCTGCTTGTCGATGAGCAGCGCCATGGCACCGCGGATATCGCCCTTGGGCGCGCCCTCGAGCGTGTCCATAAACTCATTGGCCAGGTCGCGGCCATAACGGTAGCCGCTCATGGCGCGAGCCTCGCGCTCGATGGCAACGCGCAGCTTGTACGGCACACCGGGGTGCAGGATATCGGCCTGCTCGCCGGCGGCCTCCACCGTGGTCTCGGCATGGAGCTTTTGGTCCAGCAGACCGAGCGCCATGGCAAAGCCGTAGACGGTCTGCGCGGGGCTGGGCGGGCAGCCGGGGATGTAGACATCGACCGGCAGAATCTTGTCCGTGCCGCCCCAGACGCAGTAGTTGTCGTAGAAGATGCCGCCGGTGCAGCCGCACGCGCCATAGGACACCACGATCTTGGGATCGGGTGCGGCCTCAAAGGCGCGCAGGGCCGGCATGCGCATGGCACGCGTCACGGCACCGGTGTACAGCAACACATCGGCGTGACGGGGCGAGGGCACGACCTTGATGCCAAAGCGCTCGACGTCGAAGACGGGCGTGATGGAACCGAAGATCTCGATCTCGCAGCCGTTGCAGCCGCCACAGTCAACACGGTAGACGTACACCGAGCGCTTGATCTTCTTAAGAAGGGTCGCCTTGGCCTTCTCGATGCTCTCGTCGAGCTCGATCTTGGTCGGGCGGTACTGGAGCCGCTCGGGCAAAAGCGTGGGTTCGGCCATGGTTACTCCTCCTTCGTTTCAAAATCCATGATGATGCCCTCGACCGGCGCCGGACCGGCGGGAATCTCGGGCGCATCGGGGTTGAGCTCGCGGTCGATATACTCCGGGTTCACGCCGTGGCCGCCCAGATACTCCATGCCGGGGCCCTGGGGCTCGCCGGACGCAAGCGTCTCGTTGGCAGCCATGCCGGCAGCGTTGCCGGTCTTTACGGCCGAGGCGGCGCGCAGGGCGTCGAGCTCGCGCTTGCACTCCTGGCACATACCGACGGTACGGGCGGCCTGGATGGCCTCCATGCCGCCGGCCTTTTGCAGCAGGCGCTTGGCGTAGTCGATCTCCTTATGCGGGGCAAACGGCTTGCCGCAGCGCGAGCAGTGCTCGAGCGTGTAGACGCTCTTGCTGGTGAGGTCGTCCTTGCTCATGACGGCCAGCTCAAACTCCTCGGTGAGCTTGATGGCCTCCATGGGGCAGGCTTCCTCACAGCGGCCGCAAAAGATGCAGCGGCCGTAGTCGATCGACCAGGTAATGGTATCGGCCGCAAGGTCAGTGTCCATGCGAATGGCATCGGCCGGACAAGCCACGCCGCAGGCACCGCAGGCGATGCAGAGCTTGGCATTGTGCTCGGGCTTGCCGCGCATGTCCTTGTTGGTGGGAAACGGCGCAAACGGGTACTTGACCGTCGCGTCGCCGGCCTTGGCGTTAACCTTCCAAAGCTTCAGCATATTAGAGTGCCTCCTCATCGAGCGGAGCGGCCATGGTGCCCTCGCCCGCAAGCGGCGACTTGTCGCGCCAGACGTTCTCGAACTGCTCCTTGTCGAGCACGTGGTCGCGCTTGGCGGCGACATCGGTCACCGTCACGCGGTCGGTGCAGGAGTAGCACGGGTCGAGCGAGCCGACGATCAGCGCCGCATCGCCCACGGTGTTGCCGCGGAACATGTAGCGCAGGACCGGCCAGTTGCTGTACGTGGCCGCCTTGGCGCGCCAGCGGTAGCACTTCTGGTTGTTGCCGAGCATGGCCCAGTGCACGTCCTCGCCGCGCGGAGCCTCGGTGGCGCCGATGGCGTACTTGTGCGGGGTGTACTCCCAATCCGTGGTGAGGATGGGGCCCGACGGGCAGTTCTCGAGCATGGTCTCGATCATGTCGATCGAATCGTAGACCTCCTGGATGCGAACGGCGGTGCGGCCGAAGGCATCGCAGGTGTCTGCCGTGGCAGCATGCATCTTCTGAACATCCGGATCAGCGTAGCCGTCGAAGGGATGGTCAAAGCGCACGTCGCGGGCATAGCCCGAGCCACGCATGAGCGGACCGACCGGAGAGAAGTCGCGTGCGATCTTGCGGTCCAGAATGCCGATACCACTCGTACGCTCGATAAAGTTGGGCGTGGAGAGTAAGACGTCGACGAGCTCCTGAACCTCGGAGCGCAGCTGGTGGATGGTCGTGAGCGTGGAGAGCTTCTGCTCGGCCAAAATGTCGCGACGCACGCCGCCGATCACGTTGAGGCCGTAGGTCTTGCGGTGACCGGAGAGCTTCTCGGCCAGGTCCATGGACTTCTCGCGGACGCGGAAGAACTGCTGGAAGCCGGAGTCGAAGCCCGTGTAGTGCGACGCCAGGCCAATGTTGAGCAGATGCGAGTGCAGGCGCTCGACCTCGAGCATGATGGCGCGGATGTACTGGGCGCGCGGCGGGACATGAATGCCCTGGGCGCGCTCGACGGCCTCGGCATAGGCCACCGAGTGGGCGCAGCCGCAGATGCCGCAGATGCGGTCGGCGAGGAACGTCACGGCGTCATAGTTCAGGCGCGTCTCGGCGACCTTCTCCATACCGCGGTGCACGTAGAACAGACGATAGTCGGCGTCCACGATCGTCTCGCCCTCAACGAACAGGCGGAAGTGGCCGGGCTCGTCGGAGGTAATGTGCAACGGGCCCATGGGGACGAGCGTCGTCTCCTTGCCCTTGGTATCGGCCAAGAACTCGTAGTTTTCCATGTCGCTCGCGGGAGCGGGACGGAAACGATAGTCCATGGAGTCCTTGCGCAGCGGATACAGGCCGCTGGGCCAATCGTCCGGCAGCACCAGGCGACGACGATCGGGCAGACCCTCGGGGATCAGGCCGAACATGTCGCGAAGCTCGCGCTCGCCCCACACGCAGGCGGGGACGAACGGCGTCACGGACGGGAACGTCATCTTGGCGGGATCGACCTCGGTGCGCACGGTCACCCAGCCGGGGTCCTCCCCCTCCATGGAGATGACGTAGTACACGGCGTAACGGCCGCACAGGCTGCGCTCGTCGTTGCCGATGATCACGGGAATCCAGCCGTAGCGCTCGTAATACAGGTAGTGGACGGCCTCGGGCAGCTTGTCCTGCTTGACGGTAATCGTCAGCTGGTCCTCGCACTGCCACTCGACCTTTTCGATGCAGCCCGGAACGGCGCGGCGCAGGGCCTCGACATGGCTCTCGCAGCGACGGGCATACACCTTGTTCTCAGTTTCAATCATTCGTTACTCCACCTCGCTCTGAGCGGTCTCGGTACCGAACACAGCGCGGTACATCGGCGTCGCGTGAAGTTCCTCGGTGCTCTGCTCGAGCACGATGCCGGTCGCGGTCTCCACACCGTGCACAAGGGGCAGCGGGGTGGCGATGCCAAACCACAAGATCATGACAGCCAGGATGATTTCGGGGATAAGCATGAGCGCCGGGGCCTCATGCTTGCCCATGCCCTGGGGCGCATGGCCGAATACCGACTTGAGTGCGATACGGGTGAGCGCGGAGATGGCCACGGTAAGACCGAGGGCGACCACGACGACCAGCCACATGGGACCGGCGGAACACCGGCGACAAAAGTCAGGAACTCGGAGATAAACATGCCAAAGGGCGGGAAGGCACCAAGACCGAGCAGCGCCAGGACGGCGAGCGCGGCGGTTGCGGGGGCAACCTCGACGACGCCCTGGATCTTGGCCAGGCTACGCGTGCCAAAAGCGTGCTGGATGTTGCCGGACACGCAGAAGGCAAGCGTCTTGGTAAAGCCGTGGAACACGCAGTGCAGCAGGGCCGCGGCGATACCCAGCGGGCCACCGATACCCAGGCACAGGGCGATAACGCCCACGTTCTCCACAGACGAGTACGCAAAGCGGCGCTTGAGGTCGTCCTGGCGAAACATCGAAAGCGCCGCCACCAAAATGGACAGCGTGCCGACGATCAGCAGCAGAAGTTGCGGATACTCGGCACCCACGGCCTGGATGGTAAAGCCGTAGAAGCGCATGATCACAAGCATGGCACACTTAAGCAGGACACCCGAGAGCAGGGCCGAGACAGGGCTCGGAGCCTGAGAGTGGGCATCGGGCAGCCAAGTGTGCATGGGGAACAGGCCAGCCTTGGTGCCAAAGCCGATCACGATAAACGCAAAGGCGAGGCGCATGAGCGTCGGGTCGAACTGGTCGGCATACGGCAGCACGCACGACAGGAATGCGGCCTCGTGGGCGTTGGGAATCACGTCGGCGGCGTTGGCGTAGATCAGCAGCGTACCGAACAGGCCAAAGGCCACGCCGGCGGTACAGACCATCGCATACTTCCAAGAAGCCTCGAGGGCCGTCTTGTTCTTGTAGATACCCACGAGGAACACGGTGGAAAGCGTGGTTGCCTCCACGGCGGCCCACGTGAGGATCATGTTGTTGGACAGGCACGCGAGCAGCATGGTGAACACAAACAGGCTAAACAGCGCAAAATACTGCTTGGCGCGCTCGGCGGGCATGGAGCCCTCCTCGATATCGGCCTTTACATAGGGCAGCGAGAACAGCCCCGTAAGAAAACCGATAAAGCCGATGAGCAGCACAAAGATGGCGCCCAGCGAATCGAGGTGGAACCACAGGCCAAGAGCGCTCGCGGTTTCGCCGCTCGTAAGGACGTCACCGGCCGTCATAATCGACAGCACCAGGACGGCTGCGACGGAGACCAGGTTGAGACCGGCAAACACGTTATAGGACGTGTTCTTAGGCAAAAACGCCATGACCAGCGAGAACACCAAAGGAGTCGCGAGCAGGGCGAAAATCAACGTTTCCATGGACTACCCCCTCAGCTCGGACAGGTCGCGCGCATCGAGCGAGTGGGAGTCGTCCCAAATGCGACGCACGACGATGGACATGATGATGACGGCAAAGATGGCGTCGGTGGCGATACCGATCTCGATGATCTCGGGAGCGGTGGGGGCCAAAAGCGCGAGCGTCACGTGGCTGCCGTTTTCCATAAGGCAGTATCCAAAGATCTGCTTCATGATGTTGCGCTGCGAGATGATGCAGGTGAGGCCCACAAAGAAGTGAGCGAAGCTAATGGCGAGCGCAGGAGTTGCGACCTCGGCCGTGGGCAGGCTGATCTGCGTCACGACGGCAAAGCAGATCGCGACCTCGACGGCGATGATGCAGATGGCCCACGCGGGCTTAAGGCCGGCCTTGAGCGATGCGTCGCTCGGCTCGCCCATCTTCTTATATGCGCGGTTAAGGATATAAGGGACCAGGACGACCTTAGTGATAAAGGCAGATCCAGCCCACATAAGCAGCTCCTGCGCACCGGTGGTGACACCGAGCGTGGCGAGCAGTCCCACGAGCACCAGCGACTGCACCGCATACCAGCTGATGGCGTGCTTGATGTTCTTGGAGACGACCACCATGGTGGACGTGACGATCAGAAGGCCGCCAAGGATGTTGACGATCGAATAACCCATGTCGTTCTACCTCCTAACCGATCCAGCTGGCCGAAAGCGGGCCGCTAACGATAACCATGATGATGAGCACGATGAACACGAACGCCATCGCGCGGGGAAGCGGGGCTCCCGCAGCAACCTCGTCGCTCGGCTCGCCGGGCAGGCAATAGCCCATCCACTTGAGGAACCAGGCGAAGGTGGCGACGGTCTCGGCGACCATGATGCACACGAGCACCAGGATCGCGACGTTGCCGGCACCCACAGAAAAGCCGCCGGCGATAATCTGGAACTTCGAGAAGAACGTGTTCATGGGCGGCACGCCGGCAATGGCGAGCGCCGCGACACCAAAGCCCACGCCCGAGATCGGGTACTTCTTTACGATGCCGCGAAGCTTGGGCAGCATACGCGTGCCGAGGGTAAAGGAGAACGAACCGGCGATCAGGAAGAACAGCGTCTTGGCGAAGGCGTGGTTAAAGATGTGGCACACGGCGCCATCAAAGGCCAGCTGGCTGCCAAAGACCGAAAGGCCCAGACCAAAGAACACATAGGAGAGCTGGGCGATCGTGGAGAAGGCCAGCAGGCGCTTCATGTCCTTTTGCGGCAGGTACATAAGGAAACCAAAGAGCATGGTGACCATGGCGTCGATAATGGCGACCCAACCCACGATCTCGGGAATCTCACCGGCAGAGACGAGTGCACGCGCGAACACGCACACGCCGACCTTGACCATCGAGGCACCATGCAGGTAGGCCGAAACAGGCGTCGGCGCCTCCATGGCCGAAGGCAGCCACATGTACATGGGAACCTGTGCGGACTTGGCCCAGGCCGCAAACAGCACGAGCAAAAGGACGATAGCCTTGAGCTTGGCGTCGAGACCGGCAATCGCGGTAATGGCGAAGGTACCGGTGTGGGCAAACACGATGGCGGCGCCCAGATACAGGCCGAGCGCACCGATATGCGTGATGATCAGGGCCTTCATGCCGGCCTTCTTGGCCGTAGGCGACATGTAGTAGCTAATGAGGCCCCAAGAGCACGCACCCGTGATCTCAAAGAACACGAGCTGGCCCAAAAGGGTCGAGCTGTACACAAGGCCGGCCATGGCGCCGATGAAGGTCGCGAGGTACGCGTAGAAGCGACGACGCGGTGCGTCGGGATGCTCACGGTTATTCTCGCTCATATAGGGAATCGAATAGATCACGACAAGCAGGCCGATACCCACAAAGGCAGGCGCGAGCAGCGTGCTCATGCGATCGAAGGTGAATCCCATGACGAGGGTCTGCCCAAACGAGATCAGGGGGACCTGCGTGTCGGGCATGCCGGCGCCAGCGAAATTCGCGGCGAGGGCGATGGTGCAGACCGTCGAGACGGCGGCACCCAAAACGCTGAACCACTTGGCGTACGGACGGGGGAACAGGGCGACGAGCACCGAGGCCACCATCGGGGCCGCGATAGCGACCAAGCCGAGAAGGGACAGACTGACTGCAAATGACATTGTTTCTCCCTTCTCCTACACGCCGACGACCACGAAGACAAACGCCAGAACGGCGATGCCCACGACGGCCCAGGTCTGATTGCCGAGCACCTTAAAACGCGAGCGCGAGCAGGAGTTCTCGATCACGCCGCATACGACAAAGTCGATCAGGCACTTCACCAGGAAGATGACTGCGCCAAGAACGGCGGCGGCGCCCACGGTCGTGGGCTCGCCCCAGGGGACGAAGATCGCGCAGAACCAGGCGACGACCAGGACCTGTTTCATGGACATGGCAAGCTTGGCCATGGCGAGCGACGGGCCCGAAAGCTCGGCGAGCGGACCTTCCTGAAGCTCCTGCTCGGCCTCGGCCTGGTCAAAGGGCAGCTTGCCGAGTTCCATGTAGCAGGCAATCGCAAAGGCGATGCCGGCGAGGATCACGGCGACCGGCGCGTCGATGGCGCCCGTCATGATGTGCTGACCCATGGTGGCGATGTCGGTGGAGCCGCACACCAGGGCGGCGGCAAACAGCGCCAACAGCATGGACGGCTCGATGAGCACGCTCATGAGCAGCTCGCGGACGCCGCCGATACCGGCGTAGGCGTTGGACGAATCCACACCGCAGAGGGCGAAGAAGAAGCGGGCGAGCGCCAGGCTGTACATGATGGTGATGGCGTCACCAAAGACCGGGATGGGGCTTTGCGCCGTAAAGAGCGGCAGACCCATCGCGAGCATAAAGGCGACGGCGAAGAACAGCGGCGGCATGATGCGCAGTGCAAAGCTCGCATCCTCGCTCTGGGACTCGGGACGCGCAAAGAGCTTTGCCAGGTCGCGGTAGTCCTGCATGATGCTGGGGCCGCGACGGTTGTGCATCTTGGCACGGATCACGCGGCCGAGACCGGAGAAGAACGGCGCGACGGCCATGACGACCACGCCCTGCAGAACGGCAAGTACGATGTTGTTCATGCTCTCCCCTCCTTAACCCATTTGCACGGCGAGCACGAGGAACACCACGAGTGCCGCGACGATGTAGCAGATATAGATGCTGTAGTTGCCGCCCTCGAGCTTAGTCGCGAGGTCGGCGAGCTTCTCGACACCCTTATGCGGGGCATCGACGAGAACCTTGTCGGGTACGGGCTCCACAGCCTCGGCCACACCGGTGAGCTTCTGGAAGAAGTGAGCGATGGACCAGCAGACGGCCGTGCAGCGGTCGCGCAGCGTGTAGAGCGGCTGCATAAACCAGGACACCTCGGAGGCGAAGGTCGTGGCCACGACGGGCATATGCTCGTTGGGAGCATAGCCGCATGCCCACGGCTGGGACTTCTGCACCTTGCCGACGGTCTTAAGCTTGCGATAACCGCAGGCAAGGCCGACAAGTACCACGAGCGCAATAGCGATCGCGGGCGTGGAGGTGGCAGCGCCGGAGTATTGGTTCATGAGCTCCATGCCCTCGGCGGCAAACACGCCACCGTACGGATGCAGCACGGACGCGGCGACATCGACCAGCACGGGCGCGATCACGGGAGCGCCAATGCCCAGCACGACGCAGATGGCCGCGAGCAGGCCCTGCGCAAACACCATGGGGGCGGGAACCTCCTTGGCATTGGCCGCGGCCTCGGAGCGGGGCGCGGAGGCAAAGGAGACGCCATAGGCCTTGACGAAGCATGTGACAGCCAGAGCGCCGGTAATGGCAAGCGCGACGGCAGCGAACACGGCCACGATCATGACGGCCTTGTCGCCCTGCATGGCGGCGTTAAAGAGCGACTGGTAGGTAAACCACTCGGACACAAAGCCGTTGAAGGGCGGGATGGCCGAGATGGCAAGCGCGCCAATAAGGAAGCAGATGGCCGTTGCCGGCATACGACGGAACAGGCCGCCCATCTTCTCCATATTGCGCGTACCCGTGGAGTACAGCAGCGCACCGGCGCCCAAGAACAGCTCGCCCTTAAACATCGCGTGGTTAAACGTGTGGTAGAGGGCGGCCATCAGAGCCAGGACGGCGATGCCGACCGAGTTGAGCCCCATGGCGGCCATGGAGGCGCCGACGCCGAGCAGAATGATGCCGATGTTCTCGACGGAGTGATAGGCCAGCAGGCGCTTGATGTCATGCTCCTGCAGGGCGAAGGCCACGCCGAGGACCGACGAGATCGCACCGAAGACCATGACCATAAGGCCCCACCAGACCTGAACGCCCGAGGCGGAGAGCAGGTCGAGGCCCACCTTGAGGATGCCGAAGATACCGATCTTGATCATGCCGCCGGACATGAGGGCCGACACGTTGGACGGCGCCTCGGGATGTGCCTTGGGCAGCCAGCCGTGCAGCGGGATAATACCGGCCTTGGCGCCAAAGCCAAAGAAGGCGAGCACGAAGCACACGGATGCGACCGCGGGGCTAAACTGCGTAGCGCGGAAATCCGCAAAGGCAAACGAGCCACCGGCGAAGTTGGTCATGGTGAGGAAGCTCGCCATGATGAGCACAAAGCCCACGTGCGCGATCACAAAGTAGAGCCAACCGCCATGGATGGAGTTCTCGTTCTCCTCGATCACGACCAGGAAGTACGAGGTCAGCGACATGAGCTCAAAGGCGACCAGGAACCAAAACACGTTGTCGGCGGTGATGACGAGCATCATGGACGCCACAAAGGTGTTAAAGAAGAAGCCGGCGCGGCCCTTTTTGCCCGGGTACTCATCAAAGTAGTTGAGACCGTAGATCGAGCCGGCAAACGCGAGCACCGAGATGAGCGCCACGAAAAGGCCGGACAGCTGGTTGAGCAGCAGCTGGAAATGGGCAAACGGGAAGAACACGATGGTGTCGACCGACGTGACATCGCCCAGCACGGCCTGGATACCGGCCACAAACGAAAGCACCGCGGCGACGGCGCCGATTAGGCAGCCGGCGGTCTTGGCGGCGTTATCGGCCTTGATCAGCAGAACCGAGGCGAGCGCACCGATGCACGAGACGGCAAGCGATGCGATAAACAGCGTCATGCTATCCATTGTTTACGCTCCCTTCTGCTTTCTCGGACAGGCCCTGGGCCACAGCGGTAACGTCGACGACCGGACCGTTTTCGATCGAGCGCAGGCGCTTGGCCTCGTCGAGCTCGCGATCGGCCGCGCCACCCATGACGGTCAGCGCCTTGGTAGGGCACGCCGCCACACAATGCGGGCCGTCCGGATCGAATGCGCACAGGTCGCACTTGACAGCGCAGGTGTACTGACCAGGAGCCCACGTAAGCAGGCTGCTCAGGGACTTAGGATACGAAGGCGTCGGGTCGCACATGCCTGCGACACCGGCGATAGACGTGCCATCGGGATGGATAGCTCCGAAGGGGCACGCGATGGCGCACAGCCTGCACCCGATGCACTCCTGCTCCTTGACGTGGATGCGATCGCCATCGCGCTCGATGGCATTCACCGGGCAAACCTCGGCGCAGGGGGCACCCTCGCAATGGTGGCAGGCAAGGGCGGCCGAAATACCGCCGGTCTTCACGAGCGCCAAGCGCGGCGTATCCTGAAGACCCTGCATCCGGTGGGCGTCGGCACAGGCGGACTGGCATGTTCCGCAGCCGATGCACCTCTCCGGGTTGATGTCGATGAAGCGGTTCATCCCCACTTCCTTTCAAAATAACGGGCCGGGCTCCCGAACGTACGGGACGCCCGGCCCAAATAGCCAACGAGAACGGGACTACACGATTTGGTTCACGTGCGTCTCGTCGTCGAACTTGGCGGCGCCGGGCTCAACGTCTTGGGGAGCGGCGGCGTCCACCAGAGCCTGCTTGAGCTCGGTGTACTGACGCTCGACTTCGCCCTCTGCCCAAACCTGGTCGGCAATGGCGTCGACCTGGCAGGCGGAGAACTTGTCCTCGGGCGTATGCGAGACCGGGTCGACCTTGTGAATGGTCAGCTCGTTGCACTTGCCGATCCACCACTGGTAGGTCATGTAGACCGTGCCCTTGTTGATGCGATCGCTCACGTCGGCACGGCTGTATACCTGGCCGCGGCGGCTGTGAATCGAGACGATGTCGCCATTCTTGATGCCGCGCGCCTGGGCGTCCGCGGGATTCATGCGGACAAAGCCGGGCTCGTCGGCAAGCAGCGCCAGCGTCTTGCAGTTGCCGGTCATCGAGCGGCAGCTGTAGTGGCCGACCTCGCGGACGGTGCACAGGATGAGCGGGTACTCATCGTCGGGAAGCTCGGAGGGCGCCTCCCAGTCGTGCGCCATCAGGTTGGCGCGGCCGTCCTTGGTGGTGAACTTGCCACCAGCGAACATGTCGGGCGTACCGTGGTCGTTCACATCGGTGCTCTTGACGGGCCACTGGGCGTAGCCGCCCTCGGGAGCCATCTTCTCGTAGGTCGCGCCCACAAAGTTGGGGCACAGGCTAATGCACTCGTTCCAGATCTGCTCGGTGTTGTCGTAGTGCATGGGATAGCCCATGCGCGTAGACAGGTCCGCGAAGATCTCCCAGTCGTGGCGGCACTCGCCCTTGGGCGGAACGGCCGCGTCAAAGTGCTGGAAGCTACGGTCGGATGCAGTAAAGACACCCTCGTGCTCGCCCCAAGAGGTAGCGGGCAGGATGACGTCGGCGAGTATGGTCGTCTGCGTCATAAAGATGTCCTGGCAAATGAACAGGTCCAGCTCGGAGAGCGTCTTGCGCATACCGGCCGAATCGGGCTCGGTCTGCACCGGGTCCTCGCCGTAGTTGTAGAAGCAGTGCACCTTGCCCTCGTCGACCAGATGGCCCAGGTCGGTGAGCTTGTAGCCCTCCTCGAGCGGGAGCTTTTCCTCGGGCACGCCCCAAGCCTTGGCAAACTTGGCACGCACTGCCGGGTCGGTGACCTTCTGGTAGCCAGGGTACAGGTTGGGCAGCATACCCATATCGCAGGAGCCCTGGACGTTATTCTGGCCACGCACGGGCGCGAGGCCGGAATTGGGTTTGCCGATCTGGCCGGCAACGCAGGCGATGGAGGCGATGGTGTGCACCGTCTTCAGGTTCTGCTTCTGCTGGCATACGCCCATGCCCCAGCCAATGATGGCAGAGGGCTTCGCCGTGGCGTACATCTCGGCAGCTTGGTGGATCAACGCGGGCTCGACACCCGTGATGTCCTGTACGGATTCGGGAGTGTAGTTCTTGATGGTCTCCCACCACTCGTCAAAGCCGTTCGTGTGCTCGGCGACGAATTCCTTGTCGTAGAGGCCATCGTTGACCAAGCAGTTGGCAAAGGCGTTGAGGAACGCAACGTTGCAACCGTTCTTGATCGGAAGGTAGAGATCGGCGATACGCGCGGTTTCGATATGGCGCGGGTCGGCGACGATGATCTTGCAACCCTTTTCTTTGGCTCGCACGATACGCCTTGCGACGATGGGGTGCGAATCGGCAGGGTTATAGCCGAAGAGGAAAATGCAGCCCGCATCCTCCATACCGGGGATGGAGCATGACATGCAACCTGAACCAACCGTGTCCATCAGACCGAGGACAGTAGGGCCGTGTCAAGTACGGGCGCAGTTGTCTACGCTGTGGGTGCCGATGCACGCACGCGTAAACTTCTGCATGACGTAGTTCGCCTCATTGCCGCCGCCTCGCGAAGAGCCGGTGGTCATGACAGCGTTAGGACCATATTCGTCAATTATGGCCTGCATCTTAGATGCGGTGAAATCCAGCGCCTCGTCCCAGCTTACGCGCTCAAGATCCGCGCCCTTAGTGCGGCGGATCATCGGGTGCAGTACGCGAGGAGTCAAGATCTTGGTGTCGTTGATGAAGTCGTAGCCGCTCATGCCCTTAAGGCACAGCTCGCTCTGGTTGGTGATGCCGTTGAGCGGTTCGGTACCCACGACCTGGCCGTTTTGGACCAAGAGGTTAAACTGGCAACCGGCGCCGCAATACGGGCAGATCACTTTATGCTTCTCCATGACACCCTCCTTCCTTTCTCTGCTACCGAATACTCGGTACTTATTTGACAATCATTGGGCCTGTCGCCCGACGCTTACGCCTCGTTTTCGATGGTGGCGCGGGCACGCTCGGCAGTCAGTTCTGCCAGACGCTCCTCGTCCACCAGGGTGAGGCCCTTGGTCGGACACGCCTCGGCACACGCCGGACCGCCGGGACGGTCCACGCACAGGTCGCACTTGAGCACGAAGCTCTTAGTCTGCGAACCCACGCGCACGTCGCCCATCAAGACGGGGACCTGCGTGGTCGCCACGCTCACGGCGCCAAAGGGGCAGGCCATGACGCAGCTCTTGCAGCCGATGCAGTTGTCCTCGTTAACACCGATGCGATGGTTCTTTGGATCAAAGAACAAGGCGCCCGTGGGGCAGGCCTTGGCGCACGGGGCATCCTCGCAGTGATGGCAAGCCACCGGTGCGGAGATCTCGTACGTACGCGTCACGCGCAAGCGCGGCGCGGCGATGTTGCCGGGAATATCGTGTGCCTCGATGCACGCCGCCATACAGGTTTGGCACCCAATGCAGCGTGAGGAATCGGCTACGACTCGTTTATTGCCCATGTTGTTCACTCCCTCCTGAATCCCATGCCAGAGAGACCCTGTCGACGTTGCCCCGGACCGCCCGTGGCCCGGCATCGGCGTATCGAGTGCATGCGGCGAAACAGGCACTTCGATAGAATTCCTCCAACGATATACAGGTTAAATATACGCAGTTGCAGGTGGCAAACTTGAGCATAGGCCCTGCAATACGGGTGTATTGCAGGGGTTTTGGCAGGTTGGAACTATTCTCGGATAGCTATAAAGGTGAGTGTATTACATGCGTACGCCTCAGAGATTTTTACGCGCTCTCGTTTTGGATGTACTACGCTTGTATTCGTGTTTATGGTTATCAACTTGAGTGAAATAAAGTAATCGTTATAAGATGCTCAAGTATCGGCACATGCCGCATTTGACCGACTATATTGCACGCTCATTAAGGGGGCCAGTGATGTCATCGACTCAAAAAAGAGCCATCCTGCAGGTGCGCATTCGCGAGGAAGACAAGCAGCATGCCGAGCATCTCTACGACGCCATGGGCACATCGCTCGCCGAGGCTGTCCGTCTATTTGTCGCGCAGAGCATTTTGATGCGCAAGCTCCCCTTTCAGCCGGTCGCCGTGCGTTCCAAGGACGGCACGGCCGCCTATGGATCGCTCAAAGCATATGGGGACCCCAATCGCCGCTCCGAAGAGCGCAATGCCTGGATTGAGTACCTTGCCACAGAAAGCGACGATTCGATTTTGGGTCCCGAGGAAGTAGATATCCATGAGTAGCACCATCATCGACGAGACCGTCATCCTGCGCTACCTGCTTGACGACGACGAGGTTCTGTCACCGCGCGCCGCCAAGGTCATCGCCACGCGCACCGCTCGCGTCTACCCCGAAATCATCACGCGCGTCGTGGTCACGCTGCACGACGTCTATAAGGTTCCCCGCGTTGAGATTACTGCGGCCATGAAAAGGCTGCTCGATGACGTCATGGTCGACGAGCCCACCGTTGTCGCCCTTGCCGTCAAACTCTTTGGCAAGACCCATATGGACTTTACCGACTGCCTCCTCGCAGCCCGAACCGCCATCTACAACGATGATGTCGTGAGCTTTGGCAAGCCCATCATCCAAGGCATGATCGATTACCGCCGCAAGCGCCAAACTTCAGCCGAAGCCCGCAGCCGCAGCACCGACTCCACCATCGACAAGCTCCGCCACCAATCCCGCCACTAGCCCCATCCCACCCTAAGTTGCGGTGAAATAGTTCCTGGATTTAGGCTTATTCGAGCTTTTCAGGAACTATTTCACCGCAACTTTCTGTAAGGGTGGTTTTTAGTGCCGCCGAGGGGCACAAATCAACCATTTGCCGATATGTTTGGCTCTGACTCATGACTCTGACCTGCCCCGTCAAGCTTTTGGTCAGTTCATGGCAAGGTCTGACGGACCAAATATGGGATAGCGTAGTGTCATTCACTCCCCCTCGAGACCATGGGGTCGAAAATGAGTCACGATAAACGCTGTTCCAAACCGCAAGTAGAGCTGTTCTTCCGGTTATTCGAGGCTCATCATGGCGGGCGCTTGTTTGTAGCTACCAAAAAATGGGATGAACGCTGCGCCTACGCGCTCATGCAAAAAGAGATGATTATTCGACTCTACAACCATGTCTACGCTGATCCCGCGTATTGGAATGACCTCGGCGTCGAAGATCGCATCTTTCAATTGGCATCCGCCATTGCGATCGTTGAACCGGATGCCGTGTTTTGCGGAGCAACAGCGGCACTGCTCTATGGCATCGGCTCTGCACACACGCTTCTCGACAAGGTGCAAGTGCTGCTGCCGCGTTCCACCAGACGCGATATGTACGAATTCGTTGAATACCGGCGCTGGCGACCGGGCGACGTATGGGAGCTCGGCCCGTTTACGTTAACGGATCCATATCGCACGGTGGTCGACATCGCCCGAACGACCGCGTTTCGCTATGCGCTGGGCTATGTCGATGGCTTGGCCCGTGAGTACGATGTCGAGCGCGAAGAACTGCGGGCATACGCGCAGGCTAATTGCCGAGGGCTGCATGGCATCGCGCGTGCGTTTGATGTTTTTGAACATATGGATGGCAGATCGGATAACGGTGGAGAATCCGAAGCACGGGCGGCAATGATTCTGGCGGGAGTTGCCGCACCCGAACTTCAGGTTGAAATCACTCGACCGGGAAACGCCGGCTATTATTTGGCAGATTACGGCTGGCAGATGCCAAACGGCTCTTGGATGCTGGCTGAGCTGCATGGACTAGGCAAGTTTGAGGACGATGCCCAAAATGATCCGGAACACACTGCGGCAAAAACCTATCGAGCTGCCCTCGTGCGCGACGCGAACCTGCGTGCCATGGGCCACAACGTCATTCATTTCAAACTCTCAGACACCTACGATGTCAAAGCGTTCGGCTCCATGATGCGCGGCTACGGTATACCAACCACAAAACCCTACGCAGACTCCTGACCGGCTGTCCTCATCTTCTCGACAACAGAACCCATCATCGACCCAGCCCGCTCGGCCTCAATAAGTTGCGGTGAAATAGTTCCTGGATAACAGCTTTTGCTGCTAATCCAGGAACTATTTCACCGCAACTTAGGAGGGGATGTGGGGTCCCCGGCATGTATATGAAAACGGCTCTGATTCCCAGAAGGAAACAGGGCCGTTAAAACTATCCTATGGAGCGGGCGACGGGAATCGAACCCGCGTCATCAGCTTGGAAGGCTGGGGTTCTACCATTGAACTACGCCCGCAAGATATGGTCGGGACGACAGGATTTGAACCTGCGACATCCTGCTCCCAAAGCAGGCGCGCTACCAAACTGCGCCACGTCCCGAAGGTGTTGAGCAGCTAAGGCATAAACCTTGCGTGTCCCAAAGCGAAGGAAATTATAGGGGAGACTCCCCGCCTGTGCAAGCATTGATGCCTTAGCTCCTCGAATGTGCGACAAACTGGCTATGGGCCAGGCCGATCACAAACGCCACCACGGCAACCGGCGCCCACGCAGCACCGATATCCGCCAACGGCAGTGAATCGAACGGCAGCCACGCGCCCGCAAAGAACGCGTCGCGAACCGAGGTGATCACACTCTGCACCGCGACGACGCCGCCGACCCAAACCCACACCTGCGGATGCGCGTCGCAAAAACCATGCGCCAGGCCCATAAGCACCAGCACGATGGCGACGGGATACAAGGCGTTGAGCATGGGCACCGAGAACATGAGGATTACGTCGAGGCCCACGTTGGAGAGCACGCACGAAAACGCCGCGAACACAAAGGCGAGAACCGCAAAGGGATGGCGCATAGCCTCCTCGGAGGCCTCCGCTCCCCCTTTAACCACATACGTCTCGCAGAAGTAACGCGAGCAGCAGCTGATGAGGCCGATGCACACGTTCATGCAGGCGAGGAAAAAGATCGCAAAGACCACGACCGTGCCGGCAAGGCCAAAGTGCATGGAGGCAGAGCGGGCGAGGATGGCGGCGCCATTGGTGGCATCGGGCATCACGGTGCCGAGCTGCATACCGGCAAGCGCCAGGCCGCAGTAGATGATGGCCATGAGCACGCCGGCAATCACACCGGAACGCGAAATCTCGAAGGCCACTCGCTTGTCATCGGTCACGCCCAGCTCATGGATGGTCTCGGCGATGATGATGCCGAAGGCGAGCGACGCGAGCAGGTCCATGGTCTGGTAGCCGGTCAGAAAGCCCTGCACGGCGGCGCCTGCATCGTAGGGAGCCTGAGGCGCGGCAGCCGGTCCCAGCGGCGAGATCACGGCAGCACCCACGACCAGCACGATGAGCGCAATGAGCGCGGGGCCCGTAATGCGGCCGAGCACGCGTGTGATGACACCCGGGCGCAGCGTGAGCACAAACGCGACGACGAAGAACCCGATGGCAAACACCAGACGTGCCGTGCCGAGCGAAACGCCCTCGGGTAGCAGCGGCACCAGCATTTCGAACGCCGTAGAGCTTGTGCGCGGAATGGCCAGGCACGGACCGATGGCAAGGTAGACCGCCGCGACAAAGAATTCACCAAACTTGGGGTGCACGCGGCCGGCAAGCTCGCGGGCCGTGCCAGCGAGCGCGACGGCGATAAATCCCATAACGGGCAGACCGATAGCGGCAATCAAAAAGCCGATCATGGCAACCGGAGTGGCAGAACCTGCCTGCAGCGCCAGCAGCGGCGGAATAATGAGGTTACCGGCGCCAAAGAGCATCGAGAACAGCGCAATGCCGACGGTAACGACATGGTCGGAGCGCAAACCGCGCGGGGCGGATGAGGCCATAGGCACACCTTTCGAGTCGAAACAAAAACGGGACGGGCAAAATACCCGTCCCGCAAGTATATACGCTCTAGCAGGCTAAATCGCGCAGAGCATCGATAGCCGTGTCGACTTCTTCGGTCGTGTTGAAATACCCAAACGAGAAGCGGACGACACCCTGGCGCTCGGTACCTAACGCGCGGTGCATGAGCGGAGCGCAATGGGCACCGGGGCGCGTCGCAATCCCCCACCCTTGCATGAGCGCGTCCGAGATCTCGGCAGAGTCGATATCGCCCACGTTGAGCGACACGATCGCCGAGCGCGCAGGTTGGTCAAACGCACCGTAAAGTTCAATGCCGGGGATTTCGCGAGCGCCGGAGAGGAAACGTTCGGCGAGCGCGCGTTCGTGAGCTGCAATCGTCTCCACCCCGCCCTGGGCCTCGATAAAGTCGAGGCCGGCAGAAAGGCCGGCGATGCCGTGACCGTTGAGCGTGCCCGCCTCAAGGCGCGTGGGCCACTCAAGCGGCTGCAGCGCATCGAAACTGTGCACGCCCGTACCGCCCATGGCCCAAGGGGCCACGTCAATGCCCTCCGCCACGGCCAGGCCGCCGGTCCCCTGCGGACCCATGAGTCCCTTGTGGCCGGTAAAGCACACCACGTCGAGCCCCATGGCCTGCATATCGATATGCGCCGTGCCGGCAGACTGCGAGGCATCGACGATCACGAGCGCACCGGCCGCATGGGCCATGGCGGCTACGCGTGCAATGTCGACCGCGTTGCCGGTCACATTGGAGGCGTGCGTCACCACCACGGCACGCGTACCCGGCGTGACCAACTGCCCAAGCTCGTCATAGTCGAGCACGCCGTTCGCGTCGCAGCCCGCATGTTCAACGGTCACGCCCCGCTCTGCCGCCAGGCGGTTGAGCGGACGCAACACGGAGTTGTGCTCGAGCACCGTCGTGACCACGCGGTCGCCAGGGCGCACCACGCCATTGATGACGGTGTTGAGCGCCGCGGTGGAGTTGGGCGTAAAGCACACATGATCAGCCCGCGGGCAGTCCAGCAAGCGCGCAAGCTTGGCGCGGCAGCCGTGAATGGTACGCGCCGCATCGAGCGCACCCGATGTGGCACCGCGCCCGGCATTACCGAGCGAGCACATCGCCTGTGTCACGGCATCGACGACCGTCTGCGGCTTGTGCATGGTCGTCGCCGCGTTATCCAGGTAGATCATCGCACGACCTCCCACATATCGATCACGGTAAAGCCCTCGGTGGGAACGCCCGCCGCGGCGAGTTCGCCGCGCAGCAGCTCCTCATCGGCAGGCAACGCCTTCCACGCCAGGCCGCAACCGGCAGCGACCTCCCCGGGTACGGGAATCGTTCGTCCAGGAAGACCACGCTCGATGCACAGGGACTCGCAGCCCATGGCGGCAGCCGTGGTGGGAAACGTGATGACAAGCGCTGGGCGCTTCTCCCTCATGGCAACTCCAACCAATACGCTACGGGCGCACGACGCGCACGGCCTGCTCCATCTTCTCCACGATCACGTACATGTTGGTGACCTCGCCCACCGCAAGCTGGTCTTTAATGCCATAGTGGTCCAGGCAGGTACCGCAGGTGAGAATCTCGACGCCCTGTTCCGCCAGCCCCTTAAGGTCGTCTAGCACCGGCGAGCCCTCGACGGTGAGCTTGGCGCCGCCGTTGTAGAACAGCATGGTCGCTGGCAGCTCCTCCTGCTGCGTCACGGCAAAGATAAACGCCTTCATGAGCTTGTGGCCCAGCTCGTCATCACCGCGGCCCATGCAATCGGAGTAGACGGAAATGACGAGTTTGCCCTTGCCGGCGCTGGCGTCGCAGAAAGCGGCACCGTCCTGCTCGGGGTCCGCAACGGCCACGGCACCGGCGGTCGCGACGGTCACGTGCCACTCGGCGTCAGAAACCTTCTCGACCGAGGCCGTGCAGCCCTTCTCCTGCGCCATCTTGGAGATGTTCTTGACGGCGGTCTCGTTATCGACCGAGGTCACGACGGCGCCCTCGCCATCGAGCTGCTTGAGGGCCTTAAGCGTCTTGACGACGGGCAGCGGGCAGGCATCGCCCGTAGCATTGACTTCAATCTTGGTAGACATAGTAAATTCCTTTCGAAAGGGGCCGCCCAGAACAACGGACGATCGCGTAAACGGTTTTCTTAATGCACAACGCGAACAGCAGGACCGCCCGGCACTGCCTCGCACACGCGACCGATAACGGCGGCGATGCGATCCTCGGCATGCAGACGACGCGCGAGCTCATCCACATCGGCAGCAGGCGCCGCGATGAGCAAGCCACCCGAGGTCTGTGGATCGTACAGTGCATCCAACATGCCCGGCTCCAGCTCATCGTCAGCCGTCACACGCGAGCCAAAGAAGTCCTGGTTGCGGTAGGAGCCCGCGGGGATAATGCCCAGACGCGCCATGTCGAGCACCTGATCAAAGAGCGGCACCGCCCCCGACGCAAGCTCAACCTGCACGCCCGAGCCCTCGGCCATCTCGCACGCGTGCCCGATCAGGCCAAAGCCCGTGACATCGGTGCAGCCGTGAAGCTCAAGTCCCTCGGCCAGACGAATCGGCGCCTCGTTGAGGGTGCGCATCGAGTCAAACATCGGGCTAGCCTCGTCCTGCTCGATAAGCTCGCCCTTAATGGCCGTGGTGATGATGCCCGAGCCGATCGCCTTGGTCAGCAACAGGACATCGCCAACGCGCGCGCCGCTGTTGGCGAGCATGCGGTCGAGCGAGACAAAGCCGCTCACGGACAGGCCGTACTTGGGCTCATCGTCGTTGATGGTGTGGCCGCCCGCGATAGAGCAACCGGCCTCGACGCACTTATCGGCGCCGCCCGCCAGAATCTGACCGGCAACCTCAACGCCCAGGCAACTGGGTATGCAAAGCAGGTTCATGGCATGGCTCGGCCGCCCGCCCATGGCGTAGATGTCCGACAGCGAGTTGGCTGCGGCGATCTGGCCAAACAAGAACGGGTCGTCGACCATCGGCGGGAAGAAGTCGATGGACTGCACGAGGCCCAGGTTCTCCCCTACGCGGAAGACGCTCGCATCGTCGGAGGTATCGAACCCCACGAGCAAGTTGTCGTTATGCACATTTGGTAAGTCGCCCAGGACCTGGGCGAGGGCTCCAGGAGCCAACTTAGCGGCTCAACCGCTCGCGGCCGTCATAGACGTGAGCTTAATCTGTTCGTCAGCCATCGATACCTCCTCTCTTCAGCCAATCATTTTCTCCCAGTATACGCACGGCGGCGCCGAGAGCGGGCGATTTATCGCAAGCCCCCTACGCGAGCGCCTGTGCGCGAATGGCCGCACCGATGGCGCCGGCAAAGCGCACCTGGGGCGAGGTCTCTACCGGCGAGCCCAACAGTGCGCCCAGACGCTCGACGACATAGGCGTTTACGCACAGACAACCGGTCAGATAGTACGGGGCGCCCGCGGCTTTCGAGGCCATAGTCACCACACGCGACACGAGCTGCACGGTGGGTGGCGAAAACCCAGCCGCGCCTAAACCCGGAATTTTGGGGAACCTGCTTTGCGGTCGATTATTTAGTTGTGCGTCGTCTCTCCCGGAGCCGTGAACATACCTGCTCATATGCGGCTCCGAGCCATATAGAGGGCGCGCGCGGCAACGCGGCGAATATATGTCGTCTGCGGCATGTGCGCACCCTCCTTTACAAGTTGAGATCAACTATATCAACGGTCATCGACCATGCGAACACCGTTGACATTCGTACGACAGCGTCGTGTGCCGTCGTTTAATAAATAATTATCTTGATTGATAAGAGTTTGTCATTCCTCATTCGGCGAACGGCAAAAACAAAGCCGCCGAGGCTTATATCCCCCGACGGCATTACCCGGCGCTATCGACAAACCAGATGAATCCTGCTGGCATCAAAATGCATGCGCAGCGTCTCGCCTGCTTGCGGCAGCTCGTCGACAGGCATGCCCACTTTGTTGACCTTCCACTGCAGGCGCGCGGGCGCATCGACGCGCGGCACGTCCAGCAGCACTAGGCGCTCAAAACGTGAATCACTCACGCGGGCCACGTGCAAATCATAGCTGTTGCGGCCCCGCTCAGCACGGTTGTCAACATGGAAGTAACTTGCGCGAATGCCCAGGTACGCCACACCATCGGGAACCTCGCGACCCACGTTAAAGGTCATGCCCCAGTCGAGGGCCTCAACTTCTTGGGACCCGATTTTGCGCGCACGGCTCGTGTTTTTGCACCCCGTCAGGCGCAGCGCAGCCAAGGTTTGCGGCCGGCGGACCACGTCCTCGACGGAGCCGATCTCCTCCACATGCCCGTTATGCATCACGCAGATGCGCTGGCACAGGCGGCACGCTTCGTCGATGTCGTGGCTCACGTAGAGCACGGTGCGGTTGCACACATCGAACAGGTCGAGCATGTTCTGCTCGAGCGCGCTCTTAAGATAGGAATCGAGCGCGCTCATGGGCTCGTCAAACATAAAAATGCCCGGATGCGCCGCCACCATGCGGGCAAGCGCCACGCGTTGCTGCTGACCGCCCGAGAGCCGCGCGGGATAGCGGTCGGCAAAGTCGGCCAGACCGAAAATGCCCAGATAGCGCTCGGCCAGCCTTTTGCGCGCCGCGGCGTCGCCCGCGTCCTTTACACCGGCACATACGTTATCGGCCACCGTCATGTTGGGAAACAGCTGATAGTTTTGGAACAGCAGTGCGCATTTTCGCTCCTGGGGCGACAGGTTGATGCCCGCCGCCGAGTCAAAAAAGGTCACGCCGTTGACGACAATCTTACCCTCGTCGGGCGTCTCCACACCGGCAATGCAGCGCAGTGTGCAGCTCTTGCCGCAACCCGAGGCGCCCAGCAGCGCCACGCGCTCCTCGCCGGCCTCAAGCTGCATGTCGAGCACAAACCCGGGATAACGTTTCTTAATATCCAAAACGAGCGACATGGCTTATCGACCTCCCATTGCGACCGTGTCGTCGCGCATAAGCTCGGCCAACGCCTCGCGATCGATACGCAGCGCATCGCCGCCGGCTGGGTCGAGCGAATCGGTCTGGCCGCCCAGCTGCTTGGCCGGCTTACGCTCCGCACGGGAAAGGCCCCGCTCGCGATACTTTTGCGAATGAGCGGTGTACATGTTGATGAACAGGATGACCAGGAAACTAAACACGATCACGACGACGACCCAAAAGAGAGCCACCGACGTATTGCCGCCCATCCACTCAAAGTAGATGGCGATGGGGATGGTCTGCGTAATCCCAGCGTAGTTGCCCGCAAAGAACAGGGTGCAGCCAAACTCGCCCATGGCGCGGGCAAAGGCGAGGACCGTACCGGCGGCAATCGAGGGCCAGCCAAGCGGCATCATAAGCTTGGTAAAGATGCGACACTCGGACCAGCCCAGGGTTCGCGCGGCGTCGAGCATTTGCGTGTCGAAGCTCTCAAAGGCACCGAGCGCCGTACGGTAGACCAGGGGAAACGACACAACGACGGCCGAAATGACCGCCGCGGGCCAGGTAAAGACGATCGAGATGCCGTGCGCGATGAGCCACTGGCCCACCCCGGTCGAGCGGCCAAACAACATGAGGAGCAGAAAACCGCAGACCGTGGGCGGCAGCACCATAGGAATCGTAAAGACCGAATCGAGCAGGCCCTTGATGCGACTCGAGGTACCCATAGTCTTCCACGCGGCGAACAGGCCCAGCGCAAAGGAGATCAGCAGGGCAAGGCCACTCGTTTTAATGGACACCCAAAACGGGCGATAGTCGATGTCGCCCAAAAAGGAAGCCAGAGAGGTCAAGGGCCCCTGCTCATCCCGCAACACGACAGACGATGCCTCTATCATTTGAGCGCTATCAAGCCAACGCGCGCCGCCCTTGGCATCACCCGAGGCTGATGCAATCACCACATAGCGGTCCCCATCCGCACCGCGCTCGTCAAAGCCATAGGTATACCCGCCGGCATCAAATGTTGTTTCCGCCGTGACATACCAAGGAAGATCCACGTCCCCTAGCTGCGCACCTCCCATTGAGTTTGCGCTGTCGAGCTCACAGACGAGGGCCTTGAGACCCGATACGCACTCGTTGTCCTGCGGATCCAATCCATACTTCTCGACCGCCTTGGGCGATATCCACACCACAACGCGATCGGCAGCAGGCGCCACTACAAGGTCCACGTCCTCGTCAACGGGAAACCGGTAGCCCTCAGGCTGGCCCTCCATGGCACGAGCGGTCCCCTTAGCCAACCGCTCAAAACCCTCGATCCCATAGGAAAGCCCATGAGCGGTCGCAGCAACCTGGGCCCCGTCCTCAGCGTCCCCAGCAAACGCAAATCCCGGCACCCAGCAAAGCGCGAAGGTCAAAGCACAGGCGACAAGCATGCGGAATCTATTAAGCACGAAAAGCTCCAAGCGAATACAAGGACGGAGTGAAACACAAAACGATGGAATTATCGCGCCAAGCCGCACTACGCGGAAAGCTCAAAGCCGTATTTGGCCCAAATCTTCTGGGCCTTCTTGTTGGACAGGCAAAAGTCGATAAACGCCTTGGCCTCGTCGGCGTGCTCGGAGCTCTCGGCAACGGCACCCGGGTACACGATGGGTTTGTGCGAATCCTCAGGGCACACGAAGGCCTCCTCGATGCCGTCGTAGCGGAAGATATCGGAGCTGTAGACAAAACCGGCCACGCAGTCGCCTGTGGACACATAGGCGACGGCGGCACCAACTTTGTCTGCCAGTACGACCTTGTCGGCGATCTCGGGCGCATACTCGCCGTCGTCGCCCTCGGTGCCAGTGTAGAGGCCCACGGAAGCCAGGGCCTGGTTGGCGTACGTGCCGGCGGGAACGGTCTTAGCGTCGCCAATGGCGATCTTACCGTCCAGATCCGCGACGTCGGCGATGTCCTCGACCATGGTGTCGGATCCCTCGGCGCGAATGATCACAAGGTCGTTGACGAACATATCCTCACGCGTGTCGGCATCGACTAGCTCGGCGGCCTCAGCGTCGTCCATGGTGTCCTTGGAGGCCGTGATGAGCACGTCGACCGTGGCGCCGGCACGCATCTGCTCGACGAGGTCGCCGGAGCCCTTAAACTGCGCGTCGGCAAAGGTGGTGCCGGTCTGGTCGGTGTAGAGCTCCTGAACCTCGGGCAGAGCCTTCTCGAGCGAGTTGGCGGCAAAGACTTGCAGCTCGACAGCCTTCTTGGACGAAATCTTGGCGGAGCCGGCATCGGAGCCAGTCGACTCAGATGCCTTATTGCCGGAGCATCCGGCAAGGCCAAGGCCGGCAGCGGCGACAGCAGAAAGCGAGACGAATCCCCGGCGAGAAACCATATCGAACATGTTCAACCCTTTCGAAGGCTACGCCCGGGCGTCCCGCCGCGAGCTTTATTCTGTAATTAGATTATACTTTCGTACGAATAATATAAGTGATAAAGATTTCTCGTCTGATAATTTTCTTTTACCAATAACCACGAGACGGCCCGCACTGTCGCTGTATAAAAAAGGCGGAGCAGCCAGTAAGGTCGCTCCGCCGCAGGTAAACCGCTTATTTGGCGTGCCCGCCTCCCGCCGTCATTTGGGCCGCATGCTCCAGCTGATCGCTCACGGCCTCCCAGCTTTCGCAGGCCGCTTTCGTGGATCCCGGAAAGTTGATGACAAGCGTATGCCCGCGCTGCATGCACACGGCGCGCGAGAGCATGGCGCGGCGCGTCTTGGTCATGGAGTAGGCACGGATTGCCTCGGCGACACCCGGCACATCACGGTCACAGACGTCACGCGTCGCCTCGGGTGTCACGTCGCGCATCGAAAGACCCGTGCCGCCGCAGGTGAGCACGACATTGGCGTGGCACGCATCGGCAGCTTCCACAATGGCATCACCGATTTCGCTAACGTCGTCGCGCACGACCACATGCGAGGCGACCGTCCATCCCTGCGCCTCGATGAGCTCCTCGAGCGCGGCACCCGCCTCGTCCTGGGCAAGGTCGCGCGTATCCGAGCACGTCACAATCGAAATCTTCAAGTCCATAGCATTCCTCCTATAGCACCGTGCCCTCAGGCAGGTCGACACGCACGACATCCACGACGTCGCCCGCCTTGAGCTCGCACGGTCCTTCGTCAATACGCAGCAGGCAGTTGGCCCGCTGCATCGTGCCGAGCAGCGCCGAATTCTGCGTCTTGGCCTCGGTCACCAACAGCTCACCGGTCTCGGGGTCGCGCAAAACCGTGGCGCGATCAAAGAAGCGACGGGGCTGTCGCTTTTTCACGCCGCGCGTGAGCGTCGCCTGCTGCACGGGACGCGCCCCCTCGGCAAAGCCGCGCATCTTGCGGATCGCCGGACGGGCGAGCATCTCAAAGCCCACATACGCCGCGGCCGGATTGCCTGAAAGCCCCAGGTAGGGCTTACCCCCGAGCAAGCCAAACGTGATGGCCTTGCCCGGACGCATCGAGATGCGGTCAAACAGCACCTCGCCCTCGCGCCGGACGAGCGCCGTCACGTAGTCGTAATCGCCTGCCGAGGCGCCGCCGCTCGTAATGACAAAATCGCACTCCAGCACGGCACGATGCACCAGCTCGGCAATCGCCTGCTCATCATCGGGCGCAATGCCAAAGAACACGGGCTCGGCTCCTGCATCGAGTGCCTCGGCCATCAACGCGGACGAGTTGGAGTCGCGAATCTGCCCGCGCGCCGGCAGCTCACTCGGCGCGACCAGTTCCGTCCCCAGCGAGATAATGCCCACGCGCGGGGCGGCATGCACCTTCACGCTCGCATACCCGGCGCTTGCCAGCAGACCCGCGCCCGCCGGAGCCACGACCTCGCCGGCGTGCATCACAACATCGCCGGCATGGGCCTCCTCGGCAGCCGAGCGGACGTTCTCCCCCACCTTGGCAGGCATCGAGAAGCTTACGTGCGAGCCCTCGTTGCCGTCACCGTCAAGCACCGCGACGATCTCGTATTTCACCACGGCATCCGCACCCTCGGGCACCGGCGCGCCCGTCATGATGCGGACTGTCTCGCCCGGGCCAAGAGCGCCCTCAAACACATGGCCCGCAGCCTCGTGTCCGATAACTTCGAGCGTCACCGGCGCCTCGCCAGACGCCTGCGCCAAGTCCGCCGAACGCACGGCATATCCATCCATGGCGCTGTTGGCAAACGGCGAGATGTCGATATCGGCCACCGCGTCCTCGGCCAAGGGAAGACCGGCGGCCTGCCACACGGGAATCTCGACGAGATCGGTCGGAGCAACATGCGACAGAACAATCGACTGCGCGTCCTCCAGCGGAATGAGTTTCTCTGCCATATGCACCTCTTAATGCCACGGCGCACAACAGGGGCGCCGATTCTTTATGCTTGTCTCAGTATAATCCCCCGATGCGCGACCGCGACTTGGCCTGTACTCGCAAATACATCTGTCGGCCGCAAGCCGCAAAACAGAATGGAAACCAACCCACCGTTTCGTCGCGTTAGCCGCGTTCTATAATGCTTGCGTTGCAACCTAAAAGAGGAACGTATGGCTCATAACGACAAACCCGAAAGCGCAAACGAAGCGCAGGATCATTCTCAGCCGCTCGACGATGGCGGTTTTTTCTCCCTGAACGACGTCATCATGGCCGGCAGGCATCAGCTCACCCGTTCCGAGCAGCTCTTGGCAGCCGACACGCGCCGCAACGCCCGCAACCTACTCGCGAGCGCTAAGTTGCTCGTACTCGTCGCCATCGTCTCGCTCGCCATGGGCGTTGCCGCTTGGGCGTTTTTGGCATCGCTGAATATCGCGACCGATTATCGCGAACACCATGCGTGGGTGTACGCCCTGCTCCCCATCGTGGGCGTTGCAACCGCATGGGTGTACAAAAACCACGGTCTCGCCGCCAAGCGTGGCAACAACCTGGTCATTGACTCCGCCTTGGGCACACGCCTCATCCATATGCGCATGGCCGTCCTCACCTTCATCTGCTCCACGCTCACGCACCTAACGGGCGGATCGGCCGGTCGCGAGGGAGCCGCGGTGCAGATTGGCGGCACCATCGCCAGCAACATCTCGAGCCTCGCCCACCTCAAAAAGCATGATCACCACGACCTCATGCTCGCCGGCATCTCATCCGCTTTTGGCGCCGTATTCGGCTCGCCCCTCGCCGGCGCGTTCTTTGGCATGGAGATGTGTTTTATCGGCAAGATCGACTACACCGCAGGCATCTACTGCCTGGTTGCCTCGTTTACCGGCTACTTCACGTCGCTTGCCTTGGGAACCGAGTACGAGGCGAATGTTATCGCCAGCGTTCCCGCCATGACGCCCAAAACGGTCGTCATCGTTGTTACCAGCGCCATTATCTTCGGTCTGACGGCACGCCTCTTTGCCTGGTCGGTTCGAACCGTCAAGAGCCTGTACGGTCGCTTTATCACCAATTACCTTGTTCGCGCACTTATAGGCGCACTCGTGGTTTTGGCCGCCTATGCCCTCCTCGACGCCTGGGACTACGCCGGCCTTTCCACGTGGCTTTCCGGCGCCGGATTTGCAGGCAACACCACCCTGGCGGACGCAGCCATCAAGTTGGTCGTCACAGCGCTCACCCTGGGCGCCGGCTTCCAAGGCGGCGAGGTCACGCCTCTGTTTGGCATCGGTGCGGCGCTCGGCGGCTGGATCGGCTGCCTCGTCGGAATCGACCCCAGCTTTCTGGCGGCTCTCGGCATGCTCGGCGTGTTCTGCGCCGGCCTCAACGTGCCCATCACCACCTGTATGATGGCCATCGACCTGTTCCACGGCACGGCCGCCGGCTTCTTCGTGATCGTGGCGTTTATCAGCTATCTCGCCGGCGGCCACCGCGGCGTGTACCCCGCCCAGCGCATCATCTCACCCAAGCGCCGCTCGCTTATTGTGGACGAGGGCGGCACGGTGGCAGAGGCTATCGAGCGCCACAACGACCTGATAGAGTAGACGTTAGTATTCGCCGTGCAGCCACAATCGGGAGCAATTCGACCCGAGCGAGACCGCACCGTCACGTCATACGCCGGGAGTCACCCCATGCACGGAACTGATTTTGGTCGCACGCTCATCATCGCCAACCCAGCCGCCCAGTCGGGTGCGGCGCGCAAAGTTGCCGAGCGCCTGCAACGCTTTTTGGATATGACCGCACGCGCATCCCAGTTTGACCTGGTACTGACCGAACGCACGGGGCACGCCAAGGATCTTGCCGCGCGGGCCCAGGGCTATCGCACCGTTATCGCCCTTGGCGGCGACGGCGTGATCCACGAGGTCGTCAATGGACTCATGACGCAGAACGAGGCGGTCCGTCCCGCCCTTGCCGTCCTGCCCGTGGGCTCCGGCAACGATTTCGCCCAAACGCTCGGCATCGAAGATTTCTCCGGCAAGGATTTTGGCGCGCTGCTCACCTGTGAGCTGCAGCGTCAGGACATCGGGCGCATTCGCTCTTGGAACCCCGCAAGCGGTAACGGCGAGGCTACCGTTGAGTACTACGACCAGACGCTTTCGGTCGGCATCGATGCCGCCATCGGCCTTGGCACCACCGAACTGCGCAAAAAGACCGGCTTGACGGGCGCTCCGCTCTACACCCTCTCGGGACTTGAGCAGTTTGGCCTGCGCTATCGCAACTACCCCATGACAGCCAGCTTTGACGGCGCGCCCGCCGAGCGCGTGAGGGCGATCATCATGGCGATTCAGCTGGGTCCCACGTATGGCTCGGGCTATCGCATCTGCCCCGATGCCGACCCCTGCGACGGCATGCTCGACGTCTGCTACGCCTGCGGCCCTGTCCCTCGTGCGGTTGCCCTGCCTATGTTTCTTTCGGCCAAGGACGGCCACCATACCAAGTTGCCACCGGTTCGCATGCGCCGATGCCGCCATGCCGAACTCACTTTTGAGGAGCCCGACTACCCCATCCAAGCCGACGGCGAGCCCATCGTCGCCTCGCGCATCGAGGTCGACGTCCTACCCGGCGCCCTCCAAGTCTGGCACCCCGCCCACTAGCCATCCCTAAGTTGCGGTGAAATAGGGACTGTTTATGCAGATAAAGACGCAAAACGGTCCCTATTTCACCGCAACTTATGCGGAAGCTATTCGTCGCTGCCCGGTTTGCGACGGTTGGCCTTTTTAATGGCGTTGAAGTGCTTGTCATTGAGCCTGCGCTGGCGAGAGCGCTGAGGCACCTTGGTCTTTACGCGTCGGCGCGGTGGACGCCCGCGACGCTCGAGCTCAGCGCGCAGCTTAAGCAGGCAGCTACTACGGTTTTGGAACTGACTGCGACTCTCGCGCGCCGTCACGGTAATTCCCGAAGGGATATGTTTCATGCGCACCGCCGAGTCCGTCGTGTTGACGCCTTGTCCGCCCGGACCCGTCGCGCGAAACACCTGCACCTCGCAATCGCGCGCCAACTCCTCGGCCGACATCTCGGCATAGCGCGCATACTCGCGCCATCCCATCTTGTTCTCATCCATATCAACACCTCCCCTCATACAAAAAATGTGACAAAGGGGCAGTCCCTTTGTCACATCGCATACCAATCGCTTGTGTTGCGCGCTTAGGCGAAGGTGATCTCGCCGGTCTCACAGTCCATATCGGCGATACGGGCCAGGCTCTCAACGCGGAAGCCACGCTCGCGGAGCTTATCGCCACCGCCCTGGAAGCCCTTCTCCACCGCAATGCCAATGCCGGATACCTCGGCACCCGCAGCCTCGCAGATCTTGATAAGACCCTCGAGCGCGCAGCCGTTGGCCAAGAAGTCGTCGATGATCAGGACCTTGTCGCCCTCAGACAGGAAGCGCTTGCCAACGATGACCGGGTACTCCTTTTGCTTGGTAAAGGAGTAGATGGTCGTGGCATACTGCTCGCCGTCGAGGTTGATGGACTGCGCCTTCTTGGCAAAGACCACCGGCACACCGCCAAAATGCTGAGCCGCGATGCAGGCCATGCCAATGCCCGAAGCCTCAATCGTCAGGATCTTGTTGATCTCGACGCCCTCGAACAGACGGGCCCACTCGGCACCCATGTGGTCAAACAGCTCAACGTCGCACTGGTGGTTGAGGAAGGCATCAACCTTAAGGACGTTACCGGCCTTTACGATGCCGTCATGGCGAATACGATCCTCAAGCTCCTGCATGGCGCAACCCCTTCTTGCGGCAATGATACCGCGCGATTAATAAACGTTGTTCGATAGTCTACCACGGACCGACCCCCGCCCGCCCCACAAGCCGCATCGCACCACAAACCAGTCTTTTTGGGACGGCGCGAATCGTGGCAGACAGCCTCCCAACACGCTAATGGCGGGCGCGCATCTTCACCAAACGCACCATGGCGAGCGCAAAGCCCACAGCGGCAACAGCCATGAGCACGTAGAACACTGAGCGAAAGCCGAATAGGAATACATCCGGACGTCCTGCAACAAAACTGGTCACGGCCTCGCCCATCGCCACACTCATCTGCCCATACAAGATATTCGATGCCACCGTAATGCCGAGTGCCATGCCGGCGTAGCGCGCCAAACTGCCCAAGCTGCCCGCAAAGCCGAGCGCCTCGCGCGGAGCCGAGCCCATATACAGCGAGTTATTGGGGCTCTGGAAAATCGACGTGCCGCACGACATAAACGCGGCACAGCACACGATCACAGGGATGGAAGAGTGCTCGTCGAGTGTGCTTACCGCAAAAAGACCGCACACGTACACTCCCAGGCCGACCGCCGTGGGGCCCTCGCAGCCAACACGGTCCGAAACCGTACCCGAAAGAGGGCCGATAAAGGCATTCACCATCGGCAGCGCCAAAAAGAGCAGGCCCGAGATGTCGGAACCAAAGCCGTGGGCGTCCTGAAAATAGAACGGCAAAATAAACTCGGATGCACCAATGCCAACGAACACGATGAGCATACAGGCAAGGTTGATGGTGAAGGCCGAATTAGCAAAGCAGCGACGCGCGGCCTCCGCCAACGACATGGGGCGCTCGCCGGCCTCCGGCTTAACATGCGGCAGTGTGTAAAGTCCCACGATAAACGAGATGACGCCAATGGGCAGGTTGATGAGGAAGATGCTCTCCCAAGGAAAGCTTGCCACCAGCATACCGCCGAGCACGGGGCCACACATCATGCCGAGGGCCACGAAAGTCGCGAGAATACCCATGGCACGGCCTCGCTCGCGCGCCGGAAACGACTCGGTGATAATGCCCATGTTGTTAGCCATGGCCGCCGCGCAACCGATACCCTGAACAATGCGTGCCAGAATAAGAACCTCGAGCGAGGCCGAAAGGCCACAAAGCAGCGAGCCAACCGTAAAGACGATGACGCCCAGCTGGAACACATTCACTTTGCCGCGCACGTCGCCCAGGCGGCCAAACGGCAACATAGCCACGCAAGTCGCAAGCAGATACACCGAGCTTACCAGCTGGATGCGATCGAGGCCCACGCCCAGCTCCTTTTGCATCACGGGCAGCGCCACGGTCACGACGGTCGAATCCAGACACACCATAAACGTCATGATGAGCACGGTAAACAGAATCGCCCATTTGTTTTTGCCATGGGTGTCGCCCTCTAGGGCAAGGTGCTCGCGGCGCAGCTGCTCTGCGGTTTTCTCCATATCCATCCTTTCGAGTGGCCCAACGCAAAAAAACGGGGCCCCAATCGCCTGCAAACAGCCGCGATTGGGGCCCCGCCTACGGAATCGGAACAAAAGGTCGCCGAAGCTTTCTGCCAGCATCGGCACCTTGTACGGAGCTAGCCTAGCACTGCGCGAGCGCCTGCTCAAGGTCGGCAATCAGATCGGCCGTGTCCTCGAGCCCGCACGACAGGCGCACCATGTCGGCGGAGATGCCGCAGGCGATGAGCTCTTCATTGTTCATCTGGCGATGCGTAGCGTTAGCGGGATGCAGACAGCAAGTGCGGGCGTCGGCCACGTGCGTGGCGATCTGGGCGAGCTTGAGGCTCTTCATAAAGGTCTCGGCCGCCGCGCGACCACCGTTAAAGCCAAAGCTCACGACGCCGCAGGTACCGTTGGGCATGTACTTCTGAGCCAGGTCATAGTACTTGTCGCCCTCCAGGCCCGGATAGCTCACGAAGCGCACCTTGGGATGGCTCTGCAGGAACTTGGCAACGGCCAGGCCGTTCTCGCAATGACGCGGCATACGCACGTGCAGGCTCTCGAGCGAGCTGTTCAGGAAAAACGCCGCCTGCGGGTTCTGCATGGGGCCAAGATCGCGCATGAGCTGCGCGGTGGCCTTGGTGATAAAGGCGCCCTCGCGACCGAACTTCTCGGCATACGTCACGCCGTGGTAGCTCTCGTCGGGCGTAGTGAGACCCGGGAACTTGTCCGCATGAGCCATCCAGTCAAACTGACCGTGGTCGACGATCACGCCGCCCAGGTAGGCAGCATGCCCATCCATGTACTTGGTGGTGGAGTGCGTAACGATGTCGGCGCCCCACTCAAAGGGACGGCACATCACGGGCGTCGGGAAGGTGTTGTCGACCATCAGCGGCACGCCGTGGTCATGCGCGGCCTTGGCAAAGCGCTCAATATCGAGCACGGCAAGGGCAGGGTTGGCAATCGTCTCGCCAAAGACGAGCTTGGTATTGGGCTCAAAGGCTGCCTCGAGCTCCTCGTCGGTGCAGTCGGGGGCAACGAACGTGCAGGTCAGACCCATACGCTCCATGGTATGGGCGAGCAGGTTATAGGTACCGCCGTAGATGGCAGAGCTCGCGACCACGTGATCGCCGGCACCGGCAACGTTAAAGATCGCAAGGAAGTTCGCAGCCATGCCCGAGCTCGTGAGCATCGCAGCGGTGCCGCCCTCCATCTCGCAGATCTTGGCGGCAACCAGATCGCACGTGGGGTTCTGCAGACGGCTGTAGAAGTAGCCCGACTCCTCCAGGTCAAACAGCTTGCCCATGTGCTCCGACGTGTCGTACTTCCACGTGGTGGACTGGTAGATAGGCACCTGGCGCGGCTCCGCGTCGCCCGGGCGATAGCCGCCCTGAACACATGTGGTACCGATAGTCTGCTCGCTCATATCTTGCTCCCTTGCCTGGGTTACGTTTATTCGGTTCACGATACCGCTACCCTGCACCCCTCTCAACCCATCCCCAAGGTGGGTTATGAGACAAATTGATCAGGGTATTTATCTCAAGCCTTGGGCATTTGCTCGATAGATAAAAATGAGGCATACATGAAGCTCTCGATGATTACGTGCACCGTCACGGGTACCATAGGCGGGTACACCGTGACCAAGGAGACAACGATGAAGCAAATCGATACGGCCCAGCTCGACATCACCGCCTGTCAGGCCCAAGCTGCCGAATACCACGCCCGTGGCTTTAACTGCGCCCAGGCCGTCGCCTGCACGCTCGCGCCCGCCGTCGGGCTCGACCCCCAGATCGCCTTTACCCTCACCGAGGGCTTTGGTGCCGGCATGGGCGGCATGACCGAAACCTGCGGCGCCATCTCGGGCGCCGTGGCCATCATGGGCTTTGTAATGAGCGACGGCATGGAAAACCCCAAGACCAAGGGCCAGACCTACAAGCTGTCGCGCGAGATCGCCAAGCGTTTTGGCGAGAAGAACACGACGACCGTCTGCGGCACGCTCAAGGGTGTCGGATCGGATAAGGGTCCGCTCCGCAGCTGCCCCGGCTGCATCGACGATGCCATCGAGATCGCCTGCGATGTGCTAAAGCAGCTCGCCGAGTAAACGGCAGCAAAATAAAACGACTGCCGGCGCGCTTGGGATCCATCCAAAAGCACACCGGCCGTCGCCGTTAGAACTCGGCAAATTCGGGAGCGCCGACCTCGATCTCCTCGCGCCCCGCCATAAGCTCGCGCACCTTGGCGCAAAATGGCTCCTGCTCCCCCGCCTTAAACACCAAATGAAGTGTCACGGCATCCGCGTAATCGGTATCCGAAACCTTGGCACCCGAATCCTGCGCCAAACGAAGCACCTGCTCATACTGCGGATAGGCCACATGCACGTCAACCGGCACAACGCTTGTCATCTCGACGATCTGCCCGGCCTCCTGAGCCGCGGCCACCGCCGCCTGCGTCGCCGCGGTATAGGCGCGCACCAAGCCACCAGGACCCAACAGCGTGCCACCAAAATAGCGCGTCACTACGCAGCAAACATTTTTGAGCGCCGCACCGCGCAACACCTCGAGCGTCGGCATACCGCTCGTGCGGCTCGGCTCACCGTCATCGCTCTGGCGCTCGCGTCCATCGACCAAAATCCACGCGGGAACATTGTGTCGAGCGTCGTAATGACGCTTGCGAACCATCTCGATAAAGGCATTCGCCTCATCCTCGGACTCAATATGGACCAGCTGGGCAATAAACCGGCTCTTGCGGTCCACAAACTCGCCCGAAGCCTCAATATTCGATTGCAGAGTAAAATAGCTGTCCAACAAAGCCCCTCAACAGAATAAAGCGCAGCAACAAACAGCTTCAATAATACGGCAAAGGCCGAACCGATAATCCCGGTAAATAGAACGACAACGCCAATGACCAGGCAAAAACAGCGAGACGGCGTCAGCTGAGTCGATTTGGCCCGAAAGAGGAGGGAGCACGCCTTATGGCGGCGACCGACGAATGAGCGCCAAATCGGCCAGCTGACGCCGTCGCAGCGTCGACAAGAATGCTGAGTGGGCCTATAAGCCGGGTTCTGTCGTGAACGGTCATTTATCTTGTCTGCACGTTACCGTGCAGCTCCACGCACGCTACCCGAACGCGGACCGGGCCGGCCCATAGCGTTCCTATTCGCGCTTGCTCCGGATGGGGCTTGCCAAGCCGCCGTGTTACCACGACGCTGGTGGTCTCTTACACCACCGTTTCAGCTTTTCCCTTTACGCCTTGCGGCGCAGGTGGGAGTCTTCTTTTCTGCGGCGCTTTCCGTCGGATCACTCCGCCCGGCCGTTAGCCGGCATCCCGCCCTCTGGAGCCCGGACTTTCCTCACGCGTGCTGCAAGCAGCACATCGCGCAACCGTCTGGCCCACTCAGCAGTGCAAGAGTGTAGCACACCGTTGCCGCAGGCAATGGCACAACACAAGCGTTCGACACGATAAACCAAGAACCACGCTATGCAGTACAATAGGGTCGTCGATGGGCAACGTCGTCAGTCGAGACGCGACCGCGCTCCGCACCCCTCCGTCTACCCGGTGCGTTCCCGCCTCCTCCCCGAGGCGGGATGTCGGCATTTTTCATGCACCGACAACCCAATAGTCTGCGAACAGCCAGGGCAGCATCGCGTACCTCAGCAACAAATGCAAAAAGGGACCCGTCCATTGCGGACGGATCCCTTAAAACAAGTGATCGTCAAACCGATTTACTCGGCGTCGGTCTCCTCGTCCTTCTTCTCGGAAGGCAGCGGGGTAACCTCGATCTCGACGCCCAGAGTCTCAGCAGCGGACTTCATGGACAGGGAGATACGACGACGGTCGAGGTCGATCTCCATGACCTTGACCTGAACCTTGTCGCCCACGTGGGTGACCTGAGAAGGCTGATCGACGTGCTTGTTGGCCATCTCGGAGATGTGCACCAGGCCCTCGATGCCCTCGCCCAGGTCGACGAAAGCGCCGAACGGGACAAGCTTGGTCACAGTGCCCTCGACGATAGCGCCGACGGGGTACTTCTTGACCAGTGCGCGCCACGGATCCTCGGTGGTCTGCTTGAGACCCAGGGAGATGCGCTCGCGGTTGAGGTCGACGTCGAGAACCTCGACCTCGACCTCCTGGCCGACCTTGACAACCTCGGAAGGATGGTTGACGTGGTTCCAGGAGAGCTCGGAGATGTGGATGAGGCCGTCGATACCGCCGAGGTCGACGAAGGCGCCGAAGTCGACGATGGAGGAAACGGTGCCCTGGAGACGCATGCCAGACTTGAGCTTGGACAGGATCTCAGAGCGCTCGGCCTTACGGGACTCCTCGAGCACGACGCGACGGGAGAGGACAACGTTGTTGCGGTTGCGGTCCATCTCGATGACGCGGGCCTCGATGCGGGTGCCCATGTAGGAGGTGAGGTCCTTGACACGACGGAGGTCGACGAGGGAAGCGGGCAGGAAGCCACGCAGGCCGATGTCGAGGATCAGGCCGCCCTTGACAACCTCGATAACCTCGCCCTCAACGTTCTCGCCGGAGTTGAACTTCTCCTCGATGCGGTTCCAAGCACGCTCGTACTCAGCACGCTTCTTGGAGAGGACCAGACGACCGTCCTTGTCCTCCTTCTGGAGAACCAGGGCCTCGATGGGATCACCGAGTGCAACGATGTCTGCAGGGTTAGCGTCCTTGCGGATGGACAGCTCGCGGACCGGGATAACGCCCTCGGACTTGAATCCGATGTCAACGAGCACCTCGTCATGCTCGATCTTAACGACAGTGCCGTTAACGAGATCGCCCTCATCAAAGTCGGTAATCGTACCGTCGATGAGGTTGTTCATCTCCTCCTCGTTGACATCGTCAAGAGAGAAAATGGACGAGTTCTGAATCTCACTCAAAGGTGGACCCCTTTCGAACTACGGGGCCCCGATTGCTAGGACCTACAGAAGGGTGCGACAAGCACACAACGTTTAGGAACACTCGGGAGCCGACAGATACTAATGTGACGCTTATGCAATCACGTTCGTATAGATTACGGGGAAATTACTTCGATTTCAAGCGCGAACTGCGATTTTTTACTCGTATGGAGACTTTTTCGCAATCTTGTGGACGACCGTCTCCGTAAGTTGACGATAGGCCGTTAGGCATACGGCTTTGGGGTAAAGTATCCGGAACCAACGATTCTGGAACGTTATTTCGAGAAAGGTGCCCGCGTGCTCAAAGCAGTCGTTTTCGATATGGACGAGACGCTTCTTAGCATCAACCTCAACGCGTTCATCCTTCGCTATTTTAAGGATGTCTCGTCGATGCTCGCGGATATCGGGCGCCGCAGCCGCGGTGGCACGATGGCACGCCTCGGCACCATCCTGGTCGACCTCAACGCCAACCGCCGAAGCGGCACGGATAATCGCACCAATCTTGAGTTTTACCGCACCGAGGTCGAGCGCCGATGCGGCATCTGCCTCTCCGATCCCCTCATCTACGAGGCGTTTACCTACTACGACCGCGAAGTTCTTCCATACAAGAACGACGACGTCATCAACGCCCACGCCATGCCGGGCGCACACGCCGCGCTTCAGGCCGTACAGGACGCAGGGCTGCGCTGCGCGCTCTTCACCAACCCCAGCTTTCCGCAGGGGGCTATCAAGTGCCGCATGGGTTGGGGCGACCTGGCCGACGCCCCCTTTGAGCTCGTGACGCACATGGGAAACACCACCCGCTGCAAGCCCGATGCCACCTACTATCTCGAGCAGCTTCAGGTGATGGGGCTCGAGCCGCACGAGGTCCTTATGGTGGGCAACGATCCCAAGCGCGACTTCCCGTCCCCCGATTGCGGCATCCAAACCGCCTTTGTGGGCCAGGGCAAGCCCAGCCGTGCCACCTGGCGCGGCACCATGGAAGACTTCGCCCGCAACTTTAACGCCGTAGTAGAAGCCTTCTACGAGCACCAAGTAGCCGACGAACTGTCATAGGACCCCTAGCTCCAAACAAAATAGCGCCGCAGGTTGAGCATAAGTCAGCGAAAACGCCCCTAAGCGAGCAATGTGCCTTGAAAGAGGAGGGCATAGGCCTTCTGGCCATGCCCGACGATTGAAAGGCAGATTGCCGCTTAGGGGCGTTTGCAGCGTCGACTGGTTACGCGGTTTGGTAAAACCGCGTAACTAGCACACTTGGGTTTTACCGATCATTATGTTGAGGATCTCGACGTCGGTATCTTTCATACCCACACGGCCCACATAGCCCATACTGGCGATTGTCTGCTCAACGGTATCTTGGATCAGGCCCTCGCCGGCACGGAAGCCGCGGCCCTGCATGGCCATATCATGGCCCAGGATCGCCGCATCAACGGCGGCCGAAATCTTGGCGGCACAGCTCGCCTTGGCACCGTCGCACACGATGCCGCCCACGTTACCGAGCGTGTTCGAGACTGTCGCGCCAATCTGCTCGCGCGTGCCACCGCACAGCCAGGTAATCGCAGCGCCGGCGCCGCACGCGGCGCAAATAGCACCGCAAAACGCCGAGAGCGCACCAATATAGCTCTTGATATGCACGGCGATAAGATCGGACAGCATCACGGCGCGTACCAGGCGCTCGTGGTCGCAACGCAAGTACTCGGCATACTCCATGACGGGCAATGCGCAGGTAATGCCCTGATTACCCGAACCGCACACAATGGCGACCGGCAGCGCGCAGCCGTTCATGCGGGCGTCGGACCCGGCGGCCGCACGGGCACGGGCGCGGCAGGCGACGTCATCGGCACGAGCGCCCAGCAGCGTACGGCCCACCTCGGCGCCCCAAGCGTGCGCAAGGCCCTCGGCACTAATCGCGCCATTCAGCTCAATCTGACGCTCAACGGCAGCGCGAGCGCCCTCAATGTCGCCGTCCTCGATAAAGTCGATGATGGACTCAATGCTCATAGGGGTATCGGCCTTATCCGCCGCACGCTCGGCCACCACGCGCTCGGCGCAGGCGGCACACTCCCCCGCCGACTTACCGCATACCGGAATGCCGTCGAGCGTATGGCACGTGACGTTGGTGTGGTGGTCGGTAATCTCGACGACCGCGGTATGGCCCCCGGCCGTGGCAGTCACCTTGATGTAGAGGTTGGGCACGCCCTCGACAAGCGACACATCGCAGTAGTCGGCGTCGGCGAGGAGCTCGGTCACGCGAGCACGGTCTTCGTCGTTAACGCTCTCGAGCACCTCGAGCGCGCTCTTGGCGTCACCGCCCACGGCACCCAGCGCGGCCGCGGCCTCAATACCGTGCATACCGCCCGAGTTGGGCACGGTCACGCTCTTGACGTTCTTGATGATGTTGCCCGAGCAGGCAACGTCCATATGATCGGGTTCACAAGTGAGCGTCTGGCTCGCCAACGCCGCCGCATAGGCAACGGCAATGGGCTCGGTGCAGCCGAGTGCACAGACAAGCTCGCGGTTCAAAACATCGCAAAACGCAGCATCGCGAAGGGAGTCGGTAGGCATAGGTATCTCCTGCTTGCATAACGGGTTTGGCTCTCAATAACAGTTAGCTCCCTTATTTGATAACAATGAATCAAAAACCGCAACCATGGTTCCGGCGGACGGCGCTCGAGCACAAATTGGCGGCATCATTCATGAGAAGCCGATCTTGTTGCATGCTAAAGCGTTTGACCAAAAAACGCCCGAGCGTTTACGCAAGAGTCGCGCTATCATGCAGTCGAACGCGGTAAACACCTTTAGCATTTGCGCCGCACAGACCAGAGAGGAACCATCCATGAAGATCGGTATCGGTAACGACCACGCCGCCGTCGAGCTCAAGAACATCATCTCCGAGCACCTGAAGGAGCGCGGCTGCGAGGTCGTGAACTTTGGCACCGACACCTCCGAGAGCTTTGACTACCCCATCGCCGGCTACAAGGTGGGTAAGGCCGTTGCCAACGGCGACGTCGACCTGGGCATCCTGATCTGCGGCACCGGCGTCGGTATCAGCCTGGCTGCCAACAAGGTAGAGGGCGTACGCGCCGTCGTGTGCTCCGAGCCCTTCAGTGCCAAGCTCTCCCGCATGCACAACAACACCAACGTGCTCGCCTTTGGCGCCCGCGTCGTGGGCTCCGAGCTCGCCAAGATGATTGTCGACGAGTGGCTCGACGCCGAGTTTGAGGGCGGTCGTCACGAGCGTCGCGTTAACCTCCTCAACGAGATCGACCACACGCGCGGCCTCAAGGTCGTCGACGAGGCCTAAACTACTCAGTGCCACAAGCTAACAGCAGGGGCCCGCTCGGAACTCATGTCCGAGCGGGCCCCTTCATAGATTTTGGAATATAAAGGGCGCCGCGGATGGAGTTCCGCGGCGCCCAAGCCACACGCTAACAGCTTTAAGGAGTCAAAGCTGGTTTAGCCAAAGAAGCGCTTGATCTCGATCTCGGCGTTCTCCAGGCAGTCGGAGCCGTGAATCACGTTAGCATTGACATCGACAGCGAAGTCGCCGCGAATAGTGCCGGGAGCAGCATCAAGCGGGTTGGTAGCGCCCATAAGGGTGCGCATCTTGGAGACAGCGGAGAGACCGGAAACGACCATCTTGACAACCGGACCGCTCGTCATAAAGTCACAGAGACCGCCAAAGAAGGGCTTGTCGGCCAGATGAGCGTAGTGCTCCTCGACGGTAGCGCGCTCGAGCGTGGTCATCTCCATGCGCTCGATGACAAGGCCGCTGCGCTCGATGCGAGCAACGATCTCGCCGATCTTGCGATCGCGCACCGCGTCGGGCTTAATCATGATGAAGGTCTTCTCGATAGCCATAAGGTAGCCTTTCAAGTAGGTTCGCGCGTGCCCAAGTCCCATTCCGGCACCCGCCCGGACTGCATCGTAACAGAGTTTTAGCTGCAGTTAAACAAAAAGCTGTTTATTGAAGCGCTACAATTTATTAAAGCGCTCCATATGTGTCACTTCTGTTTCGAAGCCCGATTAGAGTACCATCCGACCGACCATCAACCGCATCGAACAAAGCAGACGGTCGGTTGCCACCCGCGAACGTACCCCCTTCACAACCTGCCCAAAGGTCCTACAAAAGTCCTCGACAAGCCCCTCCCCATAGTAACAAAATACGGGCGCCCACATTTGCAGACGCCCGTAGAAGCAAAACGATTTATCAATAAATGGCCAAAGCCGCTTCAGCCAAACCCTTACTTTGCCCCGTGGCCCATCTCGACGACCTTGGTCAGCGATCCAAACACGCCCTCGTCGGCCACGAGCTGTGCCTCTGCACGCTGCAGCTGCACGGCAACGGCGGCAGGGGCGGTGCCGCCCTCGGTCGTGCGCGCGGCGACAATCGACGGGATATCGAGCGCCTCGGTAATATCGCGCTCAAAGAGCGGGCTTGCCTCCTGGAACACCTCAAACGGCAGGTCCTCAAGATTGCAGCCGCGCTTCTCACACATCAGGACCAGATGGCCCACCACGGCATGTGCCTCGCGGAACGGTAGACCGCGCTTTGCCAGGTAATCGGCAACATCGGTGGCGGCAAGGTGTCCCACGCCGCACTCGCGCGCCATGGCATCCTCGTTGACAGTCCAAGTCGAAATCATACCGGCCATAACGGACAGGCACTGCATGAGCGTGTGAGCGGTATCGAGCGCGCCCTCCTTGTCCTCCTGCAAGTCCTTGTTATAAGCGAGCGGCAAGCCCTTCATGGTCACGAGCAACTGCACCAGGTTGCCATAGACTCGGCCGCTCTTACCGCGGATAAGCTCGGCAAAGTCGGGATTCTTCTTCTGCGGCATGATGGACGAGCCGGTGGAGTAAGAGTCGGAAAGCGTGATAAAGCCAAATTCGGAGCTCGACCACAGTACGATCTCCTCGGAAAGACGCGACAGGTGCATTGCCATGACGGAGCCGGCGTAATGCAGGTCGAGCAGGAAATCACGGTCGGAAACCGCATCGAGCGAGTTGGGAATCACACCCGCAAAGCCAAGTTCGGAAGCCGTCATCTGACGATCGAGTGGATAGCTCGTACCGGCAAGAGCGGCAGCACCCAGCGGGCAGTTGTCAGCGGCATCAAAGGCGGCCTTCAGGCGTGTAAAGTCGCGCGCGAACATCCAGGAATACGCCAGCAGATGATGCGACAGCAGCACGGGCTGAGCGTGCTGCATGTGCGTATAGCCCGGCAGAATCACCTTGTCGTACTTCTTGGCCGCATCCACCAGCACATGGCGCAGTTCAAGATTGGCCTCCATGAGCTCCTTGGCCAGCGCCTTGACGCCCAGGCGCGTATCGGTCGCAACCTGATCGTTGCGCGAACGCCCGGTATGCAGGCGCTTACCGGCCTCGCCGATGCGGCGCGTCAGCTCGCTCTCGATGGACATATGAATGTCTTCGTCGTTGATATCGAAGGTGAAGTCGCCGGCATCGATATCCTGTTCGATTCCGGTCAAACCCTCGGCAATCGCTTGCTCGTCCTCGGCACTGATAATGCCCTGGGCCGCCAGCATCTTGGCATGTGCCTTAGAGCCGGCAATATCCTGCTTATAGAGATGTTTGTCGACCGGCAGCGACGCGCCAAACTCCTGCGTGACCTCGGCCACACCCGCCTCAAAACGACCGCCCCAAAGAGCCATGGAACCGTCTCCTTTCTCCAAATACCAAAACAAGCGCCCAAAGCAATGCGCCCTGTCGCTAAAGCGATTTTTCAACCGCTAGTTTTACACACTCCCTGCCGTACGCGGGGCCATGTAGCTAATTTGCAAAGAAGTGACGCACCATGCACTTGGCGCCCAACGTCTCCCTCCGGATGTTGCCCTGCGAACCATCGATCCAGGCCTTCAGACTCATAGGGACGTCCTCGACCTTTGCAGCATCAAATTCAGGTGCGAGGGCAAGTAAAGCATGCGCGATAGCATTGAACATAATGGATACTCCTCATATATATAGGCACAGAGCCGCCAAATTGATAGAAGGAGCCCCGCCGGACAACCCCGGCGGGGCTCGGACTCAACCGCAGACGCGGCATCATATATGCGGGCGGAACGTAGGGGCCACCGATGTTAAGAAGTGTCAGCAAGCATAACGAAAGGTAGGGACCCCGTGCGCCCGTTATGTATCACGCGGATGGGCCGCGCGGATACCAAGGGAAGGAGGCGCTAGGCCTGGGCGGCAGCAGAGCTGGGACCCTGGACCTTTGCCCACGTCTTGAGCGACAGCGTATCGATCTCGATAAAGCCGGCACTGGCCTTCTCGTCAAACGTGGTGTCGCGGTCGTAGGTAGCCAGACCGTAGTCGTAGAGGCTGAAGGGGCTCTTGCGGCCGACGACATGGCAGTTGCCCTTAAAGAACTTCAGACGGACGGTACCGGTCACGAACTTCTGGGTGTCAGCCATAAAGGCGTCGAGCGCGTTCTTGAGCGGGCTGTACCACTGGCCGTTGTACACGGCGGTAGCCCAATCCTGCTCGAGCTTGATCTTGGTCTTGAGCAGGTCGCCCTCGACGCAGATGTCCTCGAGCGCCTTGTGAGCGGTGATGAGCGTCAGGGCGCCGGGAACCTCGTAGCACTCGCGGCTCTTAAGGCCCACCAGACGATCCTCAACCAGGTCCAGACGACCAAAGCCGTTGTCGCCCGAAATCTTGTTGAGGGCGATGACGATCTCAGAAAGCTTCATCTTCTTGCCGTCGACGGCGACGGGCTTGCCGGCCTCAAACTCAATCTCGGTATACGTCGGGGTGTCCGGCGTGTCCTCCGGATTCTTGGTCATAACCCAAGCGTCGTCGAGCGGCTCGTTCCAGGGATCCTCCAGGTGGCCGCATTCAATGGCACGACCCCACAGGTTGTCGTCGATGGAATAGGGGTTGTCGTTAGCACCCTCGGGAACCGGCACGTTATGGGCGTGAGCGTAGGCGACCTCGTCGGGACGGCACTTCAGATCCCACTCGCGAACCGGGGCGATAACCTTAAGTTCGGGGTCGAGGGCCTTGACGGCAGCCTCAAAACGGACCTGGTCGTTACCCTTGCCGGTGCAGCCGTGGGCGACGTAGGTCGCGCCAAACTCGTGGGCGACCTCGACAAGCTTCTTGGCGAGCAGCGGGCGAGACAGCGCGGAGAGCAGCGGGTACTTGTTCTCGTACATGGAGTTTGCGGCGATGGCCTTAGTCAGGAACTCATCGGAGAACTCGTCGCGCAGGTCGAGCACTTGGCAATCGAGAACGCCCAGGTCGAGCGCCTTCTGCTTCTTGGCATCCAGTCCGGTCTCTTCCTGGCCCACGTTGCCGCAGACACAAACGACATCGAGATTCTTCTCGTCCTGGAGCCATTTGACACATACGGATGTATCAAGACCACCGGAATATGCGAGAACGACTTTTTCCTTGCTCATGGCTGTTTCCTTTCGCCCTTGGTAGCTAGTTAGAACATCGGTCAGTTGCAAGTCACCTTGAGGTCAAAAACCGTGCAATATCAGGTTAAATAGCAAAAATCAGCACATACATGCCCTAGAAACATGCAGCAATGTCGTGCTAAAACCCAACGACCTCAAAATGACTCTGTTGAGGCAATTCGCCCCATGCGGACAGAGACGATTGTTATCGTCGTCGGGAAATTGCGCGCTGGCGTCGGATGGCATTGTCTGCAGTGGTGATGATCGTTACGAACTGCATCTGCCTCTCCTTTCACCTATCGCCGGGCGCAATTCTAATATCGTAAACGGTACCTTTTCCTCGGTAAGCGGTTGTTTTTCCGTCTCCGTTTTCGATGGTCGCTATATTACGCTAAAGTGCCCGCAGCACAAGCGACAAATTCAAATTTCTGAAAAGTTTTTTCATTACTTTGTGAAGCGTGGTGCAAATACGCACCATTCCTGCGAAAATACGCTCGACTACTAGTTGATGGTTATAACGTCTGAAACAATCTCGAAACGAAAGGCGCATTTTTATGCAAACTTACGAATCGGACGCCAACATCGGCAACATTAAGATTCTCGCCGTCGATATGGACAAGACGCTGCTGACCGACGAGCGTGTGCTGCCCCAGGGTCTTGATGAGCGCCTGGACAAGCTCGCCGACGCCGGCATCGTATTCTGCCCCGCCAGCGGACGTCCCGCCCCCAAGCTCGAGGAGATGTTCGAGGGCATCAAGAACCGCCTCGCCTTTTGTCCCGACAACGGAGCTTGCGTGATCTATCGCGGCGGCTATATCTATAAGAGCAATATTGACGTGGAGCTGTATCAGCAGGTCTTGAACCGTGCCTCGGAGGATCCTCGCGCTGTCCCCGTCCTGTGCTGCTTCGACGAGTTCTACGTGCTTGCCCGCGACCATCAATACCACGACGAGATCAGCGTCTACTACAACACAATCAACTACGTCGACAGCTTTGAGGGCATTGATTTCGAGTCCAACAAGATTTCGGTCTTCTTCCCCGGCTACGACGCCGAGCCCGCTTTCCGCGAGACCTATAGCCCCGAGTTCTCGGACAAGCTCTACGTCACCAACGCTGGGCGCGAGTGGATCGACTTTATGAACCTGGGCGTCGACAAGGGCGCCGGCATCGCTCACCTGTGCGAGCACCTGGGCATCGATATTGCCGACGCCGCCGCCGTGGGCGACACCTACAACGACATCCCCATGCTCGAGCGCGTCGGTCACAGCTTTATCGTGGACAACGCCGAGGAGCACATGAACGCGCATGCCAAGTGGCGCATTCCGAGCAACAACGACGGGGGCGTACTGACGCTCATCGACGCCATCTTGGCGGCTCGTTAACGCAACCTGTCGGACCTGGCCGGGCGACGCGGGTAAGTTTTTCGTTCGGTCAGGTCCTGGGCTCGCTCGAAGGCCACATTAAGTGGCCTTCGGCTCGTGCGGAATCTACGAAAAACTTACCCGCGTCGCCCGGCCAGGTCCTGCGGTGACTTGCTTGCCGCATGGATGGCGTCTTGGCGTCTGGATACTTGGCTGATAGTTTGGAATGAAGGGGGCTCCTTGTTGGCAAGGAGCCCCCTTCTGTTTTGGTTACTTTGGGGTTGTTGGTATGTCTTTACTTGGCATCGGCCCAGGTTATGCCGGTGCTGGCTTCGGCGATTAGGGGAACGCGGAGGTCCACTACGTGCTCCATGACGTCGCGGACCATGGTGGTTAGGCGCTCGACTTCGTCGATGGGGCACTCAAAGTCCAGTTCGTCGTGCACTTGCAGGATCATGTGGGCGGCAAAGCCTTCTTCTTCCAGGCGACGACTTACGCGGGCCATGGCGATCTTGATGATGTCTGCTGCGGTGCCCTGCATGGGATGGTTCATGGCCGTGCGCTCGCCAAAGCCGCGGAGTTGCGGGTTTTTGGCCTTGAGCTCGGGAATATGGCGTCTGCGGCCATACATGGTCTCGGCGTAGCCCGTCTGCTTGGCGCGCGCCACCACGTTGTCGAGGAACGTACGCACGCCCGGGTAGGCCTCGTAGTAGCGGTCGATCATGTCGCGCGCCTCGGCCATCGAGATATGCAGCGACTGCGACAGGCCGTAGGCCTGCTGGCCATACACGATGCCAAAGTTCACGGCCTTGGCGCGACTGCGCAGGTCGGGCGTTACCTCGGACACCGGCACACCAAACACGCGCGCCGCCGTCTCGGCATGGAAGTCCTCGCCCTCGTTAAAGGCGCGCACCAAGTGCTCGTCACCCGAGAGATGTGCCAGCAGACGCAGCTCGATCTGCGAGTAGTCCACCGCCAAAAAGACGCTTCCCTCGCCTGCCGAAAACGCCGTCTTGACGGTACGCCCCAGCTCCGAGCGCGTCGGAATGTTTTGCAGATTAGGGTCGCTCGAAGACAGACGCCCCGTCGCGGTGATGGTCTGGTTGTACGTGGTGTGCACACGACCGTCACCGCGGCGCAGCGGGCCCAACGTGTCCAGATAGGTTGACTTGATCTTGGACTTCTCGCGCCAGTCTAAGATCAAACGAACAATCTCGTGGTCACGGGCAAGATCACTCAGTACCTTGGCATTGGTCGAATAGTAACCGCGCTTGGTCTTTTTGAGACCCTTGGTCGGAAGGCCCATCACATCAAAGAGCACATGCGAAAGTTGCATGGGGCTGCCGATGTTAAAGGTCTCGTCACCGGCAAGGTCGCGAATGCTTCGTTCGACCTCGGTGATCTGGGTCGCCAGACCCTCGGACAGACTGTGCAGGCGGTCGGGGTCCACGAGCATGCCCGCGCGCTCCATCTTGGCAAGTACCGGAACGAGCGGCATCTCGATGCCATCGAACACGTTGGCGGCGTTCTCACGGGCCATGCACTCGCGCAACGGCGCCACGAGCGCCAGCGTCAGAGCCGCAGTACGGGCGGCAGGCGCCGGAGCGTCCTCACCAGCACCCTCTGCACCGCGCGCCGCAGGCAACGCCATCTGCAGATAGGTATCGGCCAGATATGCCTCATCGAACTCGGAGCGATCGGAATCCAGCAGATAGGCAGCGACCACGGTATCGAAGATACGCGTGGAATCGGCAGCGAGCGGATCCATGAGCTCGGGCTCAGAAGAATCGATGGGCGAAAGCTCGTGCAGCAGCGCTTTCGTATCCGGGCTCGCCACGCGGCCCTCCATAAACAGGCGCGCAAGCACGCCGGCGATCACACCGTGAGCGAAGTTGAAGCCCTCAACCTCAGCCGCCGCACAGCTGTCGCCCTCCTCGAGCGCGAACAGGCCCTTGGACGTCGCCAACCACAGCGTGCGCGTCAGCCCAAAGAGCGCGCCCTCTTCCTTGTCGTCGTCCACCACGGCGGCGACCCACTCGCCGGCATCAATCGCGCGGGAGACCTCAGCCGCAACGGCACCAAGCGCGTCGGCATCGCCGGCGGCTGCGCGAACCATAGCAGGTATCTCAAACACACTGGAGGCAGCAGTCCCGCCCTCGCCGCCGATCAGCGCCAAGAAACGGTTCTGCATGGCGGTGATACCAAGCGTACCCAGCGCCGCGGACACTTCGTCGGCAGAAAACGCCGGGAAGGACGTCGCCTCAAAGTCGAGCTCGACGGGCGCATCGGTGCGAATTGTCGCAACCTTGCGGCTCAGTAGTGCGTCATCGATGTGTGCACGCAGGTTCTCGCCCATCTTGCCCTTGACCTCATCGGCATGCGCGATGACTTCGTCCAGGCTACCGTACTTCGCAATGAGCGCACTCGCCTTTTTGGGACCGATGCCCGGTACACCGGGGATGTTGTCGGACGTATCGCCCTTTAGACCGTAAAAATCGGGCACGAGCGCCGGCGTAATGCCGTGATACAGGTCGTCCACGCTCTCGGGCGTCATAATCGCCACGTCGGACAGGCCCTTGCGGGTCGAGACCACGTTGACGTGCTCGGTCACGAGTTGATACATGTCGCGGTCGCCGGTCACCAGTAGCATGTCGCAGCCGGCCTCTTCACCCAGGCGCGCCATGGTTCCCAGGATGTCATCGCCTTCCCAGCCCTCGGACTGCAGAATCGGCACGTTGAGCGCGGCGAGCAGCTCCTTAATCATAGGGAACTGCGCATGCAGATCGGGGTCCATGGGCGGGCGTTGCGCCTTATACTGCGGCAGCATCTCCATGCGCACGCGCGGTTTACCCTTGTCAAACGCCACGACGACGCCGTCGGGGTTAAAGGCATCGATCATCTTGAGAAACATGTTCAGAAAGCCAAAGATCGCGTTGGTGGGGCGACCGTCCGGCGCGTTCATGGTCGGCGGCACGGCGTGGAAGGCGCGATGCATGAGCGAGTTGCCGTCGATAACGGCAAAGGTGCGGCGCTTGTCAGACATATTGAATACCTCGCTTTGGGCTGGGCACGGTTTGCTCACTCCAGTTTACACGCTCCCCGCCCCGCGGCCACCTCACATCAAGCTCCCCCGCCACCGTGAGCCCGCGCGTGATACGATGGCTCACGGTACATCAACCAGCACGATCGATCCGAAAGGAGCCTGCGTCATGGAGCGTCCCTGCGCATGGAAAAAGTACACGCCACAGCAAATCGAGGAGCTCGAGGAGCTTTGCCGCGGCTATAAGCAGTTTTTGAGTGAGAACAAGACCGAGCGCCTGTGCGTCAAGGCCGGCATCAAGATGGCCGAGGAGGCGGGATACGTCGACCTGGAGACCGTAATCGCCGCAGGCCGCGAGCTTAAGGCAGGCGACAAGGTGTATGCCGCTAACCACGGCAAGGACCTTATGCTCGTCAATCTGGGCACCGCCCCGCTCGAGCAGGGCTTTAACATCCTGGGCGCGCACGTGGACTCGCCGCGCCTGGACCTTAAGCAGAACCCCGCCTTCGAGGCCGGCGACATGGCTTATCTCGACACGCACTACTACGGCGGCGTCAAGAGCTACCACTGGGTAGCCTCCCCGCTCGCACTCGTGGGCGTCATCTGCAAAAAGGACGGTACCACCGTCGACATCAATATCGGCGACAAGGCGGACGATCCGGTCTTTACCATCTCCGACCTGCTGATCCATCTCTCGAGCGAGCAGATGTCTAAGCCTGCCAAAGACGCCGTCGACGCCGAGATCCTCGACGTGATCGTGGGCGGCCGTCCCGTCAAGTTCGATGAGGACGACAAGGACGCCCCCAAGGAGCCCGTCAAGCAGATGTTCCTGGATATCCTCAAGGAGCAGTACGACGTCGAGGAGGAGGACTTCCTCTCCGCCGAGATCGAGGTCGTGCCCGCCGGCCCCGCCCGCGACATGGGCCTCGACCGCTCCATGATTCTGGGCTATGGCCATGACGACCGCGTCTGTGCCTACCCCTCCATGCTCGCCCAGATCAACGTCACCAACGTGGAGCGCACGAGCATCACGCTCATCGTCGACAAGGAGGAGATCGGTTCCGTGGGTGCCACCGGCATGACGAGTCGCTTCTTCGAGAACACCGTCGCCGAGATCATGATGCTCGCCGGCGAGGACAGCCCGCTGGCTCTGCGCCGCGCGCTCGCCCGCAGCCGTATGCTCTCCTCCGACGTGTCCGCCGGCTTCGACCCGGGCTATGCCGGCAAGTTCGAGACCAAGAACGCCGCCTTCATGGGTCGCGGCCTGTGCTTTAACAAGTACACGGGCAGCCGCGGCAAGGGCGGCTCTAACGACGCCGACGCCGAGTATGTGGCCCTCGTCCGCGACATCATGGACGAGGCCGGCGTGGACTTCCAGACCTGCGAGCTCGGCCGCGTCAACGCTGGTGGCGGCGGCACCATCGCCTACATCATGGCCAAGTACGGCATGAACGTCATCGACTCCGGCGTTGCCGTCCTGTCCATGCACGCCCTGTGGGAGGTCGCCAACAAGGCCGATATCTACGAGGCCTACCGCGGCTACAAAGCCTTCCTCGAGCGCGCCTAATCCACCCCACCCATAACTTGCGGTGGAATACGGATTGATTTGGTCTTTCAATAGACCAAACAGACCGTATTCCACCGCAACTTCTTTTTTTGGCAGAGGAGAGTCCATGCTGCAGGTCATCATTTCGCCCGCCAAGCAAATGCGCGCGGCACAAGATGCTTTTGAAGTCCTGGGCATCCCACCCTTTGTGCGCGAGACGGCTCGCCTCCACCGCGCACTGCTAGATATCGAGCGGAATGAAGGCAGCGGCGGCCTGCAGGCCCTTTGGAACGTGAGCGACAGGCTGCTTACAGCGTGCCTGGATACGCTTCACGAATTTATGCCCGTCCTGAGCGATGCCGACCTCGCCGATCCCGATATCGCGCGTCGAATCTCCCCCGCCGTCATGTCCTATCACGGCATCCAATACCAAAGCATGGCGCCCGAGGTCATGGATGCCGCACAGCTCGACTGGCTGCAAAACCATCTCTGGATCCTCTCGGGACTCTACGGATGCGTACGCCCCTTCCATGCCGTTGAACCGTATCGGCTGGAGATGGGCGCGAAGCTTGTCGTCGACGGTGCCCGAGACCTCTACGCATTTTGGGGCGACAAGCTCGCACGGACTATCGCTCCGGCAGGCTCCAACGCTACGATCGTCAACCTCGCCAGCGCGGAATACGCCAAAGCTGTTCTCACCAGCCTCACCACCGATGCCACGGTCGTCACATGTCTCTTTGGCGAAGGCATCCGCAACGGCAAGCCCATCCAGCGCTCGACCGCCAGCAAAAAGGCGCGCGGCTCCATGGTGCGGTGGATGGCAGAAAACAAGCTCGAGAATGCAAGCGAACTTACCGCATTCAATATCGGCTATCGGCACATCCCCGAGCTTTCAGACAAAAACACCCTGGTTTTCATGAACGCGCAGGCACAATAGGCCCGCCGTTTCCAAACACCCCATTACTCCGCCAAGCCATCGGCCTTTGCAATCTCGCTCGTCGAGCCATCTTGGTAGGTAATCTTAACGTGCTCTACGTCGGATACCGTAACGCCCGACGGAGGTTCCAAACGCCACTCCGTCAGAGCGATATCCATGGTCGTGGGCACATCGCCCTGATCTTTGAGCTTCACCATGAGTGTTTTGATTGCTGCATCAAACGTCACGCGTTCGATTTCTTCACCCGGAATAGACCCGCCGCTCAACTGCAGCTGCACAAACTCGTCGCGCGGATACCAATAGTCGCCCGGCGCGGCCACCGTGTTACCGCCAGCGATCTTCACCGTCATGATCGGCAGGGCATCGTCGGCCTCAAACTCCCAGGCAGCGCCGCCGCGACCGCCAAACGTCCAAATACAAAAGGCAATCACCAGCACGGCAAGCACCGCAAAACCAATCGCGACCAACCCATGGTGCGCACGGCTTTCCTCGGCCGATACATCCCATTGCATCTCTCGATATAGATGCTTGTCTTCCATGTACGCCTCCCCACAGGCACGCTCGTTAGGCCAATCGTACCCATTCGAGCTATACTTGAGCCCATTACATAAACGGGGAGCTTGCAGGACAAGACGGCAGGCTGAGATTGGGCGCGCCCGCCCTGACCCGCAAACCTGATATGGGTAATGCCAACGAAGGGAGCCGTGCCAATGAGCACACAGACCGAGCCCAAGCTCGTCACGCAAATCGACTTCGCCCGTGCCGGGCAGATCACGCCGCAGATGAAGGAAGTCGCCGAGCGCGAGCATCGCGACCCCGAGTACATCCGCGAGCGCGTGGCCGACGGCCGCATCGCCATTCCCGCCAATATTGTGCACATCAAAAAGGGCATGCGCGCCTTTGGCGTCGGTGAGGGCCTGTCCACCAAGGTCAACGTGAACTTGGGCATCTCGGGCGACAAGGCCGATGCCGCCGAGGAATGGAAGAAGGTCAAGATCGCCGAGGACTATGGCGCCGACGCCATCATGGACCTCTCCAACTCGGGTAAGACGCGCCAGTTCCGCCAGCAGCTCATCGACGAGACGCCGCTCATGGTGGGCACCGTCCCCATGTACGACGCCATCGGCTACATGGAAAAGCCGCTTGTCAAGCTCACCAAGGACGACCTGTTCGAGGTCGTGCGCGCACACGCCGAGGACGGCGTCGACTTTATGACCATCCACTGCGGCATCAACAAGTCGGTCACCAAGACCTTTAAGGAGACCGGCCGCCTGATGAACATCGTGAGCCGCGGCGGCTCACTGCTGTTTGGCTGGATGGAGGTCACCGGTAACGAGAACCCGTTCTATGAGTTCTACGACGAGTTGCTCGAGATTTGCCACGAGTACGACGTGACGATTTCGCTCGGCGACTCCTGCCGTCCGGGCTGCCTCTACGACTCCAACGACGCCACCGAGACCGCTGAGATGATCGAGCTGGGCAAGCTGTGCAAGCGCGCTTGGGCCGCCGGCGTCCAGGTCATGGTCGAGGGCCCGGGTCACATGGCGCTCGACGAGATCGCTGCCAACATGAAGCTACAGAAGCGCCTGTGCCACAACGCCCCGTTCTATGTGCTCGGGCCGCTGGTGACCGATATCGGCGTGGGTTACGACCACATCACCGCTGCCATCGGCGGCGCCATCTCCGCCAGCTCCGGTGCCGACTTCCTGTGCTACGTGACACCGGCCGAGCACCTATGCCTGCCTAACGCCCAGGATGTGCTCGACGGCCTCATGGCCACTAAAATCGCCGCACACGCCGCCGACATCGTCAAAAAGGTGCCCCACGCCCGCGACATGGACGACAAGATGGGCCAGGCACGCCGCAAGCTCGACTGGGATGCCATGTGGAAGTGCGCGCTCGACCCGGTTACGGGCAAGAAGCGCTACGAGGAGTCCCCCGCCGCCACCGAGGGCACTTGCACCATGTGTGGCAAGATGTGCGCCGTCCGCACCGTCAACAAGATCTTCGAGGGCACCACGATCGACCTCGGCATGGAGGACTAGCCCTGTCGCCGCGGCCGCTTCTGGCGGCGAGCTGGTGCCTGTCAATTGTTGACGTGTGAACATTTGCTTGCATTTGCGTAAAGATTGCATCGCCCGCCCGGGTTCGACATAGAGTCGGCCCGGGCATCTTTATAATGCTGGCTTATAGACCCATTTGATTCCGACCGAACAAGGGAGCGAACATGGATCGCAGTAAGGTACCTGCCGTTCTATCCATCGCAGGATCCGATTCCAGCGGTGGCGCCGGCATTCAGGCCGACATCAAGACCATCACGGCGCACCGCCTGTATGCCGAGACGGCCATCACCGCCATCACCGCACAGAACACCCTGGGCGTCACCGCCGTGCAGAACATCTCCCCGGATATTGTCGCGGCGCAGATCGATGCCGTTTTTGACGATATCCGCCCCAAAGCCGTCAAGATTGGCATGGCTTCCTCTGCCGAGATTATCGATGTTATCGCCGACCGCCTGAGCGCCTGGAACGCGACAAACGTGGTAGTCGACCCCGTCATGGTAGCCACCTCGGGCGCACGGCTGATTGCCGAAGATGCCGCCGAGGCGCTCACCCGCCGCCTGTTCCCGCTAGCGACGGTTATCACGCCCAATATTCCCGAGGCCATGGCCCTGCTCGACTACGAGGTCGACTCCGAGCGCACGCAGCAAAATGCTGCCATGCTCCTCACCCGCCGCTTTGGTTGCGCATCCCTCGTTAAGGGTGGGCATCTTGTCAACGAGGCCAACGATGTACTGGCCGAACCCGCGCCACTCGATGACGAGGGCAACCATCTGGGAGATCCACTCACCACGTGGTTCCGCCACAAGCGCATCGAGACCGACAACACACACGGCACCGGCTGCACGCTCTCGTCCGCCATCGCTTGTGCGCTGGCTCAGGGCATGGATCTTGCCGATGCCGTCAACGCGGGCAAGGCATACCTAACGGGCGCCCTCGCCGCCGGCTTTGACATGGGCAAAGGTTCCGGCCCCGTCAATCACATGTGGCAGTATTAAGATTCGCAGCCCAAAACCACCGCAAAGGGGACAGACACCTTTGCGGTGGTTTGGGGTCGCGCTACTCACCGAGCATCTCTTGGAGCTTGGCTGCCACGGCGTGACCCAGGCTCTCGTGGCTTTCGGGCATCATATGCAGATAGTCGATATCGCCCGGCTCGGCAAAGTCGGCGGCATTCAAAAAGTCGCAGCCAAACTGCTCAGCCACATGTGCGTAGTACTCACCAAAATGCTCCGAGGCCTCGACGGAACGCTCGTCAAAATCGGTCATATATACATCGGCGATTTGCGGCTTGATCTTGATAGGTGCCATCAGCAGAATACGCGGGCAGGGTGCGGCATTGGTCCAGGGAAATGCACGCACCGCACGAATCAGCGCCATGGCGCCACGGGCAATATCGGAGGCCGTCACACCAAAGACCGTCTTGCAATCGTTAGTTCCCAGCATAATAACGATCGCATCCAGCGGCTTATGGGCCTCGAGCAGCATCGGCAGCGCGCGGATGCCGTTAAGATTGGTGTCCAGATGGCACATGTCGTCGCGTACCGTCGTGCGGCCGTTGAGGCCTTCTTCAATTACATGCCAGCCCTCGCCTAAGTCACGTTGGGCCACGCCACACCAGCGCACATCCCGCGCATAGCGCACCGCGGTGCCGTCGCGCATGCCCGCCGGATCGTAACCATAGGTGTTGCTGTCGCCAAAACATAGAACGTTTTTCATCGTAAGCCCTTCCTTTAGTAAAAAGCCGACGGGAGCAGCCTCTCCCGCCGGCTCGACCTATCTGTCAGCACGTACCGATTACAGGTACTTGCGCCAATCGTCCTCGTCTTCATCATCCTCGGTAGCAGCCTGGGCCTGCTCGGCGGCGCGAGCTGCCGCAGCGCGAGCGGCAACCTGAGCATAGGACTCCTCGTTGCGCTCGGGAAAGTTTGCCAGCACGTGCTCGAACTTGGCGAAGTCCTCGTCCCAGCGCGTAGAGGGCACAGCAAAGAAGACCCGCTTGACCTTGAAGTCGCCCGATGCGAGCTCTTTGCGGAAGAGCTCGGCCACGGCCTCGGCGTCAAAGCCGTTGTTGTCGCAGCCCCATGCGCCCAGCACGAGCTTCTCGCGACCCAACTCGTCGCAGATAGCGAGAACAAAGCGAATGCGGTCGCGCAGGGCATCCAGCAGAGCATCGTCGCTCACGCGATACTCCTGGCGGGCGCGCTTAACGTTGGGCGCGGCGGCCACGATCACGTCGGCGTATGCATGCACGTGGTTGCGGTCGAAGCGCACCGCAGGCACCACCAGCGCACGGTTTCGGTAAAGCTCGCAGTTGATGTTGCGGCGACGGTTCTCGCCGTACCATTTGCGCTGCTTATCGAGAACGTTGTACAGATACGAATCGGCGCACAGCGTGGCCTCCTGGCCCAGATAACCCTGAATATAGCCACCGCCCGGGTTGGTGAACGAGGCAAAGGCGAGCACGGCCATGTCGCAGAACTGCGCATAGCCACGTCCGTTGTCCAAGATGGCCTGCGTGGCGGAGGCATCGAGCACGGTGACCTCAGGCAGGGACGCAGCAGGCTCCTCAGCAGGCTCCTCGACGGGCTCGAGCGCTGCCTCGACCTCGGCAGCCTCCGCGCCCTCGCCGTCCTCGGCAACCTGTTCTTCGGCGACCACAGCACTCTGAACCTTGGCCTTCATCGCCGAGACAAAGCCGGCAGGCATACCGTCAAACTCGCGAACACCGGCAAGCGAACGCTCGATATCCTTGGCGCACGCTTCGGACACAGTTGCCACGTGACGCTCGGCGGCCTTGGCACGGGCCTCGCGCTTGGGATTGGGCTGACCCGCTCGGTTGGACCTGCGGTTACGGTTCCTGTTGTCGACGTCTGCCATAAGTGGTCACCTTTCCTGTCGCTGCCGCTATCGGCTTTTCCCATCCATGATACCCCGCCGCGTACAAAAAAGACGGCCCCGAAGGACCGCCTTTCGCATCGATTTACACGCACGGCAAGCACCGCCGCAATTCGCCACTAGTCGCGACGGCCAAGGATGTTCAGGATGCGCAGGAACACGTTGATAATGTCCACGAACAGATTGGACGCCATGAGCACGGCGTTGGGCAGCGTAGGCGGCACCGTCGTGGCAACATAGGTGTCGTAGCCAATAAAGCCGGCGAACACCACGATCACGATCAGGTCGGTGATGGTCTGCGAGACGCCCATGAACATCAGCACGATCTCAACCAGAATAGTGGCGAGCAGAATGCCAAAACCGATGCCATATACGCGCTGGAAAAACTTGGGGAACGTCACGCCCAAGGCGCCAAAGACAAAGGCGATGGCGGCCGTGGCGATGAAGGCAGTGTTGATGGTGGGCAGGTCGTAGTTGGCAAGGCCAAACGACGCGGTCAGGCCAAAGGTACTCGCAAAGATTACGTAGCCCACAAGGGACAGGCCCACGGACTGTTTGCTGGCAGCAGCCGACATCATAACCATGCCGACGATGGTCAAAATAAATGAGCCAAAGACCAGCGGCAAAGCGGCGCTGCTCATCATCATGCGCGCAAACGACATGGTGCTCGTAAAGTAAGCACCGGCGCCCATGGCGCAAAAGCCCAAAAAGATCAGGGCAGACATGACAAGGTTGTACGCGCGCGGCGACATCTCCTTGGCACGGCTTGCGCTGCTCTCGACGGGGCCGTTCTGATAGCCCTGGATATCGTTCATAGGTTCGTCCTTTCAAAAGCGCCGCGACAGCGCCGTAGGTGACAAGATTCCTGTCATTGTACCCGAACGCCGTGCGTCCTTACCTACGGCGCTCGCCCTCAAGCGTACGATCAAACGCCCAGACCCACCAACGCATCACGTGGGCCTGCGAGCCATTTGGTCGTTCACGCGTCTGGTCCTCCAGATACAACTCGGTCGCATGCCCGCCAAAACGCACCTTATAGGTTGCCGTACGAATACCGTGAACCGTCAGGCCAAACCCAGTGGTCGAGACAATCTCGTCAATCGTAAAGCAACGACCGTCGACCCAGCAGACGGTGACCGGCACGACCTGTCCGCCCGCGAGGATGCGAGCCACGACGTCTACATACTGCTTGTGCACGCGCCGAGTTTTGCCATCTGTCTGTCGATATTCCATGTCTCCTATTATCGAACGCATGTTTGCATGTTGTAAAGCGAACAGACTGTGGTTTTGGAGTGTCGTAGCAATCGCACGTGTCCGCATGGCGTGTTAGCAAAAAGAATACCCGCGGTCAACAGGACTAATATTCAATTTTAGTGCCAAAAAATCCACTTCTCACGTCAGAACTCCGTTAAGAAACCCACAGGAGGTGATACGATTTATCATGTTTTTGTAACGTGCCTGCAAACTTCGAGAAAGCCCATATATGGACGTAACGTTCTCAACCTTCCTCGGCCAAATTGTGTCGAACCCAGTCCTTGCCGTCACCGTGATCCTCGCGCTCGGCGCCATCTTCGTCAATGGATGGACCGACGCGCCCAACGCCATCGCGACCTGCGTCACTACGCGTTGCATGCCCGCCCGCGCCGCCATTCTCATGAGCGCCGCATTCAACTTCCTCGGCGTGCTCATCATGACGCACTTTAATGCGAGCGTCGCCAACACCATCTCACATATCGTCGACTTTGGCGGAAACAGCACCATGGCGCTCGCGTGCCTCTGCGCAGCGCTGTTCTCCATCGTCGTCTACGGCGCCACAGCATCGCGTTTTGGCATCCCCACTTCGCAAAGCCACAGCCTTATCGCCGGCCTGACCGGTGCCGCTATCGCCCTCGGCGGCGCGAGCAGCGTCAACGTCCACGAGTGGATGAAGGTCATCTACGGCCTGGCGCTCTCCATCGGCCTGGGCTTTGTCATGGGCTGGGTCCTGTGCAAACTCGTCTCGATTCTTTTCGCCGCCGCCAACAGGCGACGTGCCAATGTCTTCTTTAAATACGCTCAGATCGCGAGCGCTGCGGCCATGAGCTTTATGCACGGCGCGCAGGATGGACAGAAGTTCATCGGCGTGCTCTTTTTAGGCGTGGCCTTCGCAAACGGCCAGACCAGCGTCGGCGATGCCGGCATCCCCATCTGGATTATGCTGCTGTGCTCGGCCACCATGGGTATCGGCACCAGCGTCGGCGGCGAGCGCATCATAAAGTCCGTCGGCCAGAGCATGGTTAAGCTCGAGAAGTATCAGGGCTTCTCCGCCGACCTCGCGGGCGCCGCGAACCTGCTGCTTGCCACCCTTACCGGCATCCCCGTGTCCTCCACACACATCAAGACCTGCGCCATCATGGGCGTCGGTGCCGTCAAGCGCCTCTCGGCCATCAACTTCGGCGTCGTTAAGGACATGATGTTCACCTGGTTCTTCACCTTCCCCGCCTGCGGACTCATCAGCTTTGTCATGGCCAAGCTGTTCATGATGTTCCTCTAGTCAAACCGAACGTCCATCTGGACCGCAACACTTCGCCCACCCGTCTTCGCCTCGAAAGGACCCACCCATGGCTAAGAAACCCGATTCGTTCTACTTTGACAACTACGTCGCCTGCGCCGACCTCGCCGTCCAGGCCGCCGAGCTGCTTACCCAGATTTTTGAGAACTTCGATCCCGCGCAGATTCACGACATGCTCAATAAGATGCATGCGATTGAGCATGCGGCAGACAAGAAGCACCACGAGCTCGAAGACGCCCTGCTCACCGCCTTTATCACCCCGCTCGAGCGCGAGGATCTGGATCTGATGAGCTGCGCGCTCGACACCGTGCTCGACCGTATTGAGGGCGTCGTGCAGCGCGTCTATTTCACCAACATTCAGAGCATCCATCCCGACGCCATCGTCATCGCCCACAAGGTGACTGACGCCTGCCGCGCCATGAAAGACCTGATGGTCGAGCTTCCCAACTACCGCAAGTCCAAAACGCTGCGCGAGCTGGTCATCCAGATCAACACCATCGAGTCCGAGGCCGACGAGCTCTACATCAACGCCATGCGCAACCTGCACGTTAACGGCAAGGATCCGCTCGAGGTCATCGCTTGGCGTGACGTCTACGCCTTCCTAGAGTACTGCGCCGACTGCTGCGAGAATGTGGCCGATGTTGTGGATTCGATTGTCATGAAGAACAGTTAATTGGAGGTACGTATCCCACCGGTCGCGGGCCCGACCACTAATACCTTTTTCACTCCGGCTGCAAGCAGGGTCGTTCAAAAGGTATTAGTGGTCGGGCCCGCTCCCTTACGTACCACCATTGGGAACTTTGGCTGATAGTTAGAATGCGATGGGGACTTGGCCGATGCGACCTTTTATGCCCGATTGTATACTTTGGGGCGGTGATGGGCGTTTGGCTGGATGGGGCTCTGGGTACCTTTTGTTTTACTTTGGATTGATTTGCTGACTTTGGAGGGTTTGGTTATGGGATATCTGGATCTGGCCCGTTCTCGTTATTCTTGTCGTGAATTTGAGGCTCGGGCTGTTGAGCAGGCTGTGGTGGATGCCATTGTTGAGGCTGGGCGTATTGCTCCTTCTGCTTGTAATAATCATCCAACCCGTGTGATGGTGTTGGATACGCCCGAGCTTCTGGAGAAGGCTGCTGCTTGTCAGCCGCGCTTTGCTCGTGATGGATCTATCTTTGGAGCTCCGCTTATCTTTCTTATTTGCAGCGTTACCGACGATGCTTGGGTGCGTCCGTATGATCAGATGAATTCCAGTGAAATCGATACGTCCATCGTATGTGATCAGATGATGATGGAGGCCACCGAGCAGGGCCTGGGAACGTGCTGGGTGTGCCATTTTAAGCCCGAGCTAGCCCGCGAGCAGTTCAACCTGCCCGAAGGCGTCTATCCCTATCACATGCTCGTCTGTGGATATCCTGCCGACCACATCGCCGATCCCGAGCATCGCGAGGCCCGTACCATTCCCCTCTCCGACTTCCTCCTCAAGTAGGTTTTGGGACATGCCTTAAAACCTACCCTTGACCGCTCACCCGTTCGCCGAGTTCTGCGCCATTATGTGCAGGGCTCGGTTTTTTATGTTACGCACTCCGGCACAGTCATAAAAAAGGACCCGCAAGCTGCGGGTCCTTTCTAGGCACTAAATTGTAGGCCGAATGTTAGTCCAGGTCGTCGGCAGCAAAGTTGTCGATCGGGGCGAAGGGATCGGCCACGGGGACAACCGGGTCAGCGACGGGCAGCGGCTCGGCGGGAACAGTCACTGCAGGAGAAGCGGCAGAACCGACCGGCGTGGAGGCCATCAGATCGGCCGGAAAGGAATTCTGGGCATCGTCCATGAAGTGCTGGATGAGCTTGAGATACTCTGCCTTGAACTCCTCACGGGAAGCCTTGAGACGATCGATCTCCTCGAGCTCGGCCTGCTTCTCGGTCAGAGCCTGGCGGATAACCTCGCGGGCCTTGGCGTCAGCCTCGTTGCGGATACGCTCAGCGTTCTCGTTGGCATCGTTGACGATGGTCTCAGCGGTCTGCTGGGCAGCGATCAGGGCAGCGGAAATCTGGCGCTCCTGAGCGGAGAAGTCAGGGGCGGGAGCAGCCACGGGGGCGGCAGGAACGGCCTGGGCGGTGGCATCCTGAGCCTGGGCAAGCTGAGCCTGCGCATCGGCAAGCTGCTGCTCGGTAGCAGTCAGACGACCCTTAAGGTCGACGATCTTAGCGAGCATAGCGTCAACCTCGGAGGACAGCGTCTCCAAGAAGACGTCGACCTCAGCAGGATCGTAGCCACGCTTGGCCTCAGAGAAAGTCTGAGCCTGGATGTCTGCAGGGGTAATAGCCATAACAAGTCTCCTTTTTCATCGCCTCGGCGCTACACGCCCGACGTAAGTTACTAAGTCAGTTCTACACGAGTATACCTATAAGAAGCTGCAGAACCAGCCTCTGCAACAACTGCAACGCAATAATCGCAACGACCGGCGAAAAATCGATACCGCCCATCGGCGGGATGAAACGACGGAACAGGTTGAGCCACGGACCGCACACGCTATCAAGCACCGCGGCAATATCCTGAAGCAAACCACCCTGCTTCATGGGAATCCACGTCATAAAGCAGTAGACGACAATGAGCGTGGAATAGAAGTTGAACAGCGTGTTGACCAGCTGGACGATAGTGTAGATGTTGATGGGGATCTCCTCGTCTTGTCTTTACTTAAGGTAGCCGTCGGCACGAAGCTTCTTGAGATCGGAATCTTTGACCTCGCAGCCGGCGGGCAGCACCATGAACACGCGGTCGCCCACCTCCTTGACCGTGGCGCCCAGACCACAGGCAAAGCCATAAGAGAAGTCCAAGACGCGCTTGGCAACTTCGGTGCGTACGCCCACAAAAATCAGTGCGACAGGCTGCTTGGTGCGAACGCGGCGCACCACGGTCTCCACGTCGTCATAGCTCTCGGGGCGCAGGACATAGGCCGGCAGCTGCGGCGTGGCGTTGATGATATTGCTCGCATAGGCCGAGGCATCGCTCGGTGCAGGCGCGGATGCAGCGGCGGCACGGGCGCGGGTATTCTCGGCGTAGCTCGACGGCGTGTCATAGGCACCAGGACGATAACCGCTCGCAACACTGTCCTGCGAGCGCGAAGGCGGGTTATACGTCGTGGCATGGCGGGAGTCATCGCCGACCAGCTGCCCGGAGCGTGTATACACGGCAACCGACTCAGCTTCACCGCGGCGCGTCTGACCAAGCAGGCCGTTGCTCGGCTCGTCTTGGGTGTAGAAGCCCTCGCCCGAAGCACCGCTGTAGCCGTTGCCCTGATAGCCATCGTCATAGCCGTCATCGTAGCCGTAGTCGTCGTCCTGGCCATAACCCTGGTCGTAACCCTGCTGGCCGCCCAGGTGCATCTTATTTTTAATCTCGTCAAGGAAGCCCATGGTTGTGTCCTCTCGCGGTTTAGTGCAGGCGCCCCGATAATCAGTGCGCACTTCAGAGCCTTATTTTACTGCAAACTCCGGGCTAAATACTACCCTGCCCAGGCGAACGAGCGTAGAGCCCTCCTCAAGGGCAGGCTCAAAGTCCTCGCTCATACCGCAGGAAAGCTCGGGCAGGTTCAAATCGGGATGCGCCGCCTCCAGCTCATCCCTCAGCTCACGAAGCCCCGCAAAGGTGCGGCGTGCCACATCCTTATTCCCCCGGGGCGCCATAGTCATAAGCCCCTGTACGCAAATTCCCTCAAGTTCCGCAAGCTCACCCGCGGCGGCGCGAATCTCATCGGGCGAAAAGCCTCCCTTCGACTCCTCACCACTCACATTGACCTCAATGAGCACACGCTGGGGGCCGGCGAGCTCGCCTGCCTCAATCTTGCGAACAGCACGGCTCGAGATCGCCTGCGCCAGATGCAGCGAACCCACCGAGTGAATCAGCTCGGCTGAGCCCAGCACCGCATTAATCTTATTAGTCTGCAGGTTGCCGATCATATCGAAGCGCACCTCGGGCAGCTCCGGATGCTCCGCCAGACCCGCGAGCTTGCGAACCAGCTCCTGCGGGCGGTTCTCGGCAAAATGGCGATACCCCGCCTGGATGGCGGCAACGGTCTCATCGACACCAACGGTCTTGGACACGGCGATGAGGCACGCGGCGTCGTGGGGGCGGCCTGCGCGATCGAGCGCCGCATAAAAACGTTCCAGAATCTGCTCGCGGCGAGCGCGCATCAAGTCCAAATAGTTATCCATTGCTAATCGCCTCCGCTGACAGCCAAACAAGTAGTCCCATGCTAACGCAAGAGCGCGGCCCCGCATGTGCAAGGCCGCGCTCACTTAGGTATTTACAATCTTTCGACGAACGGGGTTACTTACTCCTCGTCGTCCTCGCCATCGTCCTCGTCCTCAAGATGATCAAGCAAGTAGCGAAGACCCTCGCTGACCTCGTTAACGGGCACCTTGGCAACGTAGCGCGCGTCGACGGCGGGCCTCATGATAACACCCTCGCCCGAAGGCACGCGCATGCTCTCGAGCTCATCCTCATCAGTGCGGGCGATATCGCCGGCATTCATACGCTGACCAGTCAACAGGAAGGTCAGACGGCAAGCGGCATCGATGGAAATCGAAGCGATGCGATCGAGGTAGCGCGAAACCATGATGGCGCGACGCAGATCGTCATAGTTGCTGTCGTCGTCCATAAAGTCGCCCGTATCCATACGGTTAAAGGTGCGGAAGAACTTCTCATAGGCGGCGTGCACTGGCTCGTCCTCGACGGCCAAGTTGCAGATGATGGACATGTCATTGGTGACGAGCGCAGAAAGCGAAGAGCCCAACACCTGGTAGACGGCCTCAGCCTCGGCCTCGACCGTACCGACAAGCTCCTTGGGCAGCGAGATGTCAGCCTTGATCATATGGCGCGTGGCGCGGCAGATCTGGCGAACCTTATCGGTCATGCGCTGCAGGTTAAAGTCGACGTAGATGATCGTCTGCAGCAAGCGGAAGTCGGAGGCGACCGGCGACTGCGTGGCGATCAGGTTGTAGCACACGGCCTCCAAGTTAGCGCAGCGCGCGTCAATCGAAAGCGTGCGCTTCTTGGTCTTGGTGGCGAGCTTGCGGTCGTCGGTCACATAGGCCTTAACGGCATCGTGGAGGGCCAGATCGACGGCCTCGTAGATGCTCAGCATCTCGTGGCGGGCCTCGATGAGCTGACGGGAAAACAGTTTGCGCATGGTTCACTCCAATCAGTTGGGTGCGGTCATGCCGCCCGCACAGTGAATACGCACCGGACCAGGTCCGATCGGCTTGGGACTAGTCGCGCCGATCAGCCAAAGCGGCCGGTGATATAGTCTTCCGTCCGCGAATCCACCGGACTGGTGAAGATCGCGTCGGTTTGACCATATTCGATGAGCGTGGCGGGCTCGCCGGCAACTTCCTGCAAGAAGAACGCGGTGTAATCGCTAATACGAGCTGCCTGCTGCATTGAATGCGTGACGATGATGATCGTCATCTCGGGCGCCAGCTCGGCCATCAGATCCTCGACCTTAGAGACGGACGTGGGGTCGATGGCGGAGCAGGGCTCGTCCATCAGAAGGACATCGGGTTGCACCGCAAGCACGCGCGCGATGCACAAACGCTGCTGCTGACCGCCCGAGAGCGCCAAACCATCCTTGTTGAGCTGATTGGATACCTCTTTCCAGAGGTTGGCGCGCTTGAGCGATTCTTCCACGATATCATCGAGGTCGCTTTTGCTAGTCACGCCCTGCAGACGAGGGCCAAAGGCGACATTCTCGTAGATGGATTTGGGAAACGGGTTGGGCTGCTGAAAAATCATGCCCACGCGACGACGGAGATCGACCGGGTCGACACCCTCGGCATAGATATCGTTGCCGTCGAGCGTCATGGTGCCCTCGACGCGCGTGCCCTCGATCAGGTCATTCATGCGGTTGATGCAACGCAAAAACGTCGACTTACCGCAGCCCGAAGGGCCAATGAAGGAGGTGATGGCGTTTTTGGCGATGTTGAGGTCGAGCTCCGTCAGCGCATGAAAGTCACCGTACCAAAAGTTGAAATCCTTGGCCGTAATGGCCGCTTGCTCCAGCGTGGGAGCGGACTGATAAACGGACATGGGACTCCTTAACTAGCGACGCTTGCGCGACAGGAAGCGCGCAAACAGGTTGAAGGCCAAAATGATCACCATCAGCAAGAGCGCAGTGCCGTAGGCTGCGTTCATGTTGATGCCGTCGTTGGCAAGCAGGTACAGGTGAACCGTCATGGGGCGGCCGGAATCGAGCGGCGAAATAGGCAGGTTGATGGCCTGGCCCATGGTGTAGAGCACCACCGCGGTCTCGCCAATGGCACGGCCGATGGCGAGGACGATGCCCGTGGCAATACGGCCAAAGGCAGAAGGAAGCACGATCTTGGAGACAACCTGCCACTTGGTGGCGCCCAGGCCGTACGCGCCCCAACGGATATAGCGCGGAACGGCGCGAATGGCCTCTTCGGTGGTGCGCATGACGATGGGGAGCATCAAGAGCGCGAGTGCCAGAGCGGCAGAGACCATCGAAAGGCCCAGGCCCATAGCCTCGACAAACAAGGCGTAGCCAAACAGGCCCATAACGATGGAGGGCACCGAGGCCAAAGCGTCAGCAGCGTAGCGAATGAGCTCGACGACCTTGCCCTGCTTGGCGTACTCGGCCAGATAGACGGCTGCCAGCACAGCGATCGGCGTGCAGATAAGCATGGCGAGCGCCGTCACGTAGACGGTCGAGACGATCGTGGGCCAAATTCCGCCCTCGGCGTTGACGCCCTGGGGCCAACCGAAGATAAAGTCGAGCGAGATGTGTGGCAGGCCGTTGATGACCACGTAGGCGATGATAGCGACCAACACCAGCGTGGTGATGTAGGCAGCGGCACGAAACACGCCAAGCATGATCTTGTTGGACAGGTCCTTGTTGATGCGGCCCTTCTTGCCGTGGGAAAGGGCACGCTTGATGCGCTCGCGCGACGAGGTCGTATCGACCGTCGTGTCAACGGAATCGGACATAGCCTACCCCCTCTTCTTCTTGGAAATCAGACGGACGATGCCCACCAGCGTGGCGGAGATGATAAACAGGACCACACCCATGCCGAACAGCGCCGAGCGATGCAGACCCGAGGAATAGCTCATGTCGAGCGCAATCTGGCTCGTGAGCGTCGAGATGGGGCTCGCAATGCTGTCGGGAATAACCGGGGCGTTACCTACGACCATGAGCACGGCCATGGTCTCGCCGATGGCACGGCCCATACCCAGCACGATGGCATCAACGATACCCAGCTTCGCGGCAGGTAGCACGACCTTATAGATGGTCTGCCACTTGGTGGCGCCCATGGCATACGATGCCTCGCGAATGCCCATGGGAATGGAATTGAGAGCATCGATGGTGAGCATGGTGATGGTAGGGACGATCATGATGGCGAGCACAAACCACGCCGTCAGCGCACCAAAACCAAGGCCGCCGGTCAGTTGTGCGATAAACGGGCGGATGATGATCATGCCAAAGAAGCCGTAGATGATGGAGGGTATGCCCGCCAGCAGGTCAACGGCGGGGCTGATGAGCTTGCGCACGCGCTTGCTGGCAATCTCGACCAGGTAAACGGCCGTACCCACGCCCAGCGGCACGCCCATGGCGAGCGCACCGACGGTCACCAGACCCGAGCCGGCAAGCAGCGACAAGATGCCGTAGTGGCCCTCAGAGGGCGCCCACGTAAAGCTAAAGAAGTCCACCAGACCGATGTCAGTAAAGACGGGCAGCGCCGAGTACGTGGTAAAGACAAAAATCAGGATGACGGTAACGACCGCCAAAAACGCGCAGGCAAAGAAGATCCACTGCAGCGCCTTCTCCTTGATATAGGTACTGCGCGATACGAGCGCCAGCTCGCGCTTCTTGGGTGCCTGAGCATTCTGCTCAGTCTGGGAGTTTTCCTGTGCTTCCATGCTACTCACTCCCCTTCTCGTCGTTGGCGACGGGGATAAAGCCCGCCTCGCGAATCTGCTTGTCCATCTTTTCGGACGTCACGTAGTCGATGTAATCCTGCGCCTGCTGCGAAGGCGCACCCTTCACAAAGAAGTAAAGGTCGCGCGAGATGGGATAGCCGCCGCTCGCGACCGTCTTCTCGGACGCCTCAACATGATTGACCGAGACGGCCTTGACCGAGGTCTTGGCGTTGAGGCTATCGACGAAGCCCAGCGAAATGTAGCCAATGGCACCGCGCGAACGAGATACCACGTCGCGCACCTGGCCCGTGCCCGAAAGAACGGCCGAGCGGCGATCGAACGGGGTGCCGTCCATCACGATGGCACGAAAGGCCTCACGCGTGCCGGACGCCTCATCTCGGTTGATAACCTGAATCCTCAGGTCCTCGCCACCGACCTCTTTCCAATTGGTAATCTTGCCGGCGTAGATATCGCGGAGCTGCTCGGTCGAGAGGTTATCGACGGGGTTGTCGTCGTTCACGATGACCGCAATACCGTCGTGGGCAATGACAATGGGAGTCAGACCCAGATCCTGTTCGTCGGCATTGAGTCCACGGGAGGAGCTGGCGATATCGGCCGTGCCGGCGCTGACGGCCTCGATGCCTGCGGAAGAACCCAAACCGGAAACGAGCACGTCGATGCCGGTCTCCTCCTTAAAGCCCTCGGCCGCAATCTCGGCGATAGGAAGGCAGGTCGTGGAGCCGGCCACGGTAATGGAAGAGGTGGAAGATCCCGAAGAACAGGCGCACAGCGTAAGCGTTAGCACAGCAGCGCTCAGGACTGATACGATCTTTCTCATAGCATCACGCCGATCGCAGCATGGCGCCCACAGGTGCCATGCTCGTTACGGTAGGAATAAAAGCGGTCGTTCTGACGCACGGTCGAAAGCTGGGTATCCACGATATTTTCCGCGTCGACACCGACATCTACCAGCGCCTCGCGAATGGCAGCGGAAAGATCGAGCATGCGAGAGGTGCTCGCATCGATGCAAGAGAACTCGGCGGCAAAGCGATCCATGAGTTCCTGGGATACCTCATATTCGTCACCCAAGATATGGGGGCCGATATAGGCGGAAACGTCGCTCGCATCGCAACCGGCAGCATCGCAAAGCGCCTGGCACGCCTTGGCGGAAATGCGTGCAATCGTGCCCTTCCAACCGGAGTGCACCACGGCAAATCCGCCAGGGGCCACCAGCACCACGGGAACGCAGTCGGCAAAGCAGAGCAGCACGGGTACGTTATGCGCCGTACAGACGATGGCATCACAGCCCTCGGCAATCTGCTCGCGAACGTCCTCAAGGTCATCGGCGCCGTTCGAGGTCACCGCAACGATATGATCACCATGGACCTGATTGGGAACGAGCAGGTTGTGCTCGCACTCGGCGGCACCCATAGCCTCGAGCGCACGACGACGATTTTCTTGAACAGCAAAGGGGTCATCGCCAACATGCGAGCCCAAGTTGAGTGAGGAGTACGCATCTTCGGAAACGCCACCGGCGCGCTCGGTGAAGGCAAAGCGAACATCGGATGTCGCGCCCTCCACCAACGTAACTCCATCATGGTCGACACGCGAAACTTTGTCCGCACGTGCTGCCATACTAAAGCCTCCTAATAACACAAGTACCGCGGCATCGCCGCTACAGCCCGCGTTTATACGGCTGTCATACTTCTCTAAAAGGATACCTGCTGCGCTGGAGGCAATCGTAAAGGGAACGTAAAGAGATTGGAGGTTCTAGTTTACAAAGTCGAAATAAAAAGGGCGCGTCCATACGGACACGCCCCTGTGCACAACAATGCAAAGAACGACTTAGAAGCTACCGCGCTTCAGGAAGTCGGGAAGCTCGAACTGATCGTTGCCGAAGTTAGGAAGCTCGGTGCCACCGACGTTGCGGGTCGGAGCGGCCTGAGCCGGGCTCGTGGCAGGAGCGGTGCGCTGCGGCTCAGCGGAGGCAGCGGCCTTGCTCTGAGACTGCTGAGCAGCAAAGAGCTCGTCCTGACGGTTGACGTTGGAGTCGGAGAAGCCCGTAGCGATGACGGTGATACGCACCTGATCGCCCAGGGACTCGTCGACAACGGTACCGAAGATGATGTTGGCCTCGGGGTCGACGGCGTTGGCGACAACGTCGGCGGCGTCGCTGATCTCCTGGATGCCCAGGTCCTTGGAACCGGCGATGGAGAGCAGCACGCGCGTGGCGCCATCGATGGAGCTCTCGAGCAGCGGGCTGGAGATGGCCTGCTGGGCAGCGTCGACGGCACGGGTGTCCCCAGAAGAGGTACCGATACCCATCATGGCGGTACCGGCCTGCTTCATGATGGTCTTAACATCGGCGAAGTCCAGGTTGATGATACCGGGGACGGTGATGAGGTCGGTGATGCCCTGGGTGCCCTGGGAAAGGACGCCATCGGCAATCGCGAAGGCCTCGAGCATGGTGGTCTTCTTCTCGGCGATGTCGAGCAGCTTATCGTTAGGGATGACGATCATGGTGTCGACGCAATCGGAGAGGGTCTTAATGCCCTCCTCGGCGCTCTTCTTGCGCTTGCGGCCCTCGAAGGTGAAGGGCTTGGTCACGACGGCGACGGTCAGCGCACCGACCTCGTTCATCGCGATATCGGCAACGATGGGAGCAGCGCCGGTACCGGTGCCACCGCCCTCGCCGCAGGTGATGAACACCATGTCGGCGCCAGCGAGCGCCTCGGCAATGTCGTCGCGGGACTCATCGGCAGCCTTGCGGCCAACCTCGGGGTTGGCGCCGGCGCCCAGGCCGCGGGTAAGGTCGGTGCCGATGTGCACCTTGATATCGGCATCAGAGATCGCGAGAGCCTGAGCATCGGTGTTGATGGCAACAAACTCGACGCCGCGGATGCCCTCTTCGATCATTCGATTGACCGCGTTGGTACCGCCGCCGCCGACGCCGACCACCTTAATGACGGCAAGGTAGTTGTTGATCTCTGTCTCGTGCATGTCGGTCCTCCGAACAAAGGTTATAGCCATAGCATGGGTCGACCCCTGCGCACATTAACCTTCAGGTTGAAAGTAAATGCAAAGGTAAACCGTATTATGTTTGCACATTATGAACGTATCAGTCAAATAATTGACCGTGAAAACCAAACAAACCAGATAAACGGCGTGGTATGGCCCCTCAACAAAGCATCAAACAGCGCTACGAGGTCGGAGCGTTCCTAAATGTATAGTTACCCGGAGAGCGCACATTGATATACGTTACGCCCTCTACCTGCGAAAGCAGCTTGGTGACTACGCGCTCCTTCTTGACGATATCGTTCGAATCGCCCAGCGACACCTCAATGCCGTTATTGAGGTTTGCCGAGATGGCTTCGACCGAAGGCGTGGAAATATCCTTGACTTGTCCCAAGAACTCGCTCGAAAAACCACGCACATAATCCAAGCCAGCCTTAACGGCCTTGGAGCTCACCGCCTGGCCGGAAACCGGAGCGACATCCGCCGAGACATCAGTCAACAACACCGCGCCATAGTGCTTAGCGAGCGCCAGCGCGGCATCAATGCCGGTCAGGGTATTTGAGCCCTGCCCTGTCGTGATGACGTTGCCCTGGCCATCCACTTCGACCGACGTCGACAGCGGGGCGATCCAGGTGTCATCATCCCCGATGGCCCAGGCAAGGTCATCGGAGCTGATATAGGCAATTGCGATGACCTTGCGCTCCATAGGCGTAATGATGAGCGTATGCGGGAACTGGCGCTGGACATCCACGCCCGAGACCCACGGGTTCTGCTTGAGGTCCTCGGTAATCTGGTCGGGATCGACGTTAAAAAGCGACGTTCCCTCGGGCAAATCGATCAGCTGGATAGCATCGTGCTTCGTCACATGCTCGCTGCCTTGAATCTGAATATCAGTGGCGGTAAACAATCCAGAGTTGATCACCACGACGGCAACGACGACGAGCACGGCCAAGACGGCCAGAACGCCGCCCACGATTTTGCCTTTGCCTGTAACGAGAGAAGCGGCGTCTGACGTTTTATTTGCCATCGCCCCAAGTGAAGACAACGGGTTGACGCCTTTTTTACCCGAAGGCTTCTTGGCGGTAGCCGGCACCGATGTCAGCGAGCGCGGTTTCGATGCGCCCAGCGTGCGACCCGGACGCGCCGCCTTAGTTCCCGTCGAGGGCTTAGGAGTTGCCATGGGACGGGCAGGCTTGGCGCCCATAACAGGCTTTGACGTCACCGAGGGACGCGAGGACTTTTTTGCGGCCGGACGATTACCGAGCTGAGAGCCGACGACCGGACGACTGGTCTGTCGAGCATGCCCGACAGACTTAGAGTGCGCGACGGTATTGCGTTGAGGTTTGGCAGGCGCGCCGGAACGCCCTCCGGCGCGGCGGAAGGTGGGTTTCGATGCTCTAGAAGCCGAGGAATTTAACTTCCGGTCTGAGCTCGATGCCATACGCCTCCCTCACCTTTCCGTGCACATGTCTGATAACCGCGGCAACGTCATCGGCCGAGGCGGTTCCGTTATTAACGATAAAATTAGCGTGAACGGGCGAAACTTCCGCGCCGCCAATCGAAAAACCCTTTAATCCACAATCCTCGATAAGCTTGCCCACACTCGCATCGGGCGGGTTGCGAAAGACCGACCCGCAGGATGCGCGACCCATGGGCTGCGTACGCTTGCGCCTCGTCAGGTACCGCTCCATGCGCTCGCGAATGTCGGCCTTGGGCGCCGGTTTAAGTTTGAGCACGCACTCGAGGATAATCTCATTGCGGGGAAGGCTACATTCGCGGTAGCCCCAAGTGATCTCGGACCCCGCATAATGCTTGATACCGGATGCCGGGTCAAACGTTACGACATCCTCAACCAGCGAGCCAATCCACTCGGTCCGTGTGCCGGCATTCATAGATATCGCACCGCCAACCGAGCCAGGGATGCCAACGGCAAACTCAAGGCCCGAGAGGCTACGCGACAGGGCATCGTTGACCAGGCGCGCAAACATCACGCCCGCACCGACCGTCAGCGTACAACCGTCATCGGCAACAACCGTGCGCTGAAACTCACGTCCGAGCGAAATGACGGCACCGCGATAACCGCCATCGGCAACCAGCAGATTGGAGCCCTTGCCGATGATGACCCACGGCACCTGCTCGCGATCGAGCACCGCCACGGCGCGGCGGAGGGCATGATAGCTATGGCACGTCACAAAGAGGTCGGCCTTGCCGCCGATACGATAGCTCGTATGACGCGCAAGGCGCTCGTCCTCGATCACATCCGTGTCGATCATGCCCGAGAGCGCCATGACGGCGTTAAACAGACCCATTAGACTTAAGCGTCTTTCTTGGCAGTCAGATACTCGATAAACTCGGGACCGACGGTCGTAACGTCACCGGCACCCATTGTGAGCAGCAGGTCGCCCTCGCCCACCATCTGCTCGAGCTCCTGATTGAGCTCAAGACGGCTGGAGCAGTACACGACCTCCTTGCCAGGATGCTTGGCGCGCACGGTATCGGCGAGCATCTTAGAGGTGACACCCGGAATGGGCATCTCGCCAGCCGAGAACACATCAATCAGCAGCAGTTTATCGGCATTGGCAAATGCATCGGCAAAGTCGTCGCACAGGGCCTGCAGGCGCGAATAGCGATGCGGCTGGAACACGACGTCGACGTGCTTGTAGCCCAGCGACGAAGCGGCAGCAAGCGTCGCCTTGATCTCGGTGGGGTGATGGCCGTAATCATCGACCACGGTGATGCCATCGATATCGCCCACGTGGGTAAAGCGACGGCGGACGCCCTCAAAGCTCGAGAGCGCCTTGGCGGCGGCGTCGATGTCAAGGCCCAGGACATGGGCGACGGTGAGCACCGCCGTGGCGTTGAGCATGTTGTGGCGACCGGGATTGCTCTTGATCTCCACAGCGTGCTCAGTGCCGTCCTCAAAGCGAACGATAAAGTCGCTCTGGATGCCCTTGACATCCGGGTGCATGCAGACGATGTCGTTGCTCTCGGCAAAGCCGTAGGAAAGCACGTGACGGCCCGTCGACTTGGCGAGCTCGACCAGATGCGGGTCCTCACCGCAGACGATGACGGTGCCGTCCTCGCCCACCAGGCTCATGAATTTGGCGAAAGTTGCCTCGATCTCCTCGATACCCGAGTAGTGATCGAGGTGGTCGGCCTCGACGTTGGTCACAATGACCACGTTGGGGTTCAGGAACAGGAAGGAGCTGTCGGACTCGTCGGCCTCGGCGACAAAGTAGTCGCCCGAGCCGTTCTTGCCGTTCGTGTCATAGCCCTCGACGATGCCACCGATCAGGAAGCTCGGATCCAGACCCATGCGGTCGAGCATGGTGGCGCACATCGAAGACGTGGTGGTCTTGCCATGCGTGCCGGCAACAGCGACGGTGGTGTAGCCGTGGCCCAAAGCAGAGAGCATCTTGGCACGGGGCCACACGGGAATACCAAGCTCGCGAGCGCGCACGAGTTCAGGGTTGGACTCCGGAATAGCGGTGGAGACAACAACCACGTCGGGCTTGACCTCGTCGATCGTGGCGGCCTCATGGCCCACATGCACCTTCACACCAGCGCGGGTAAGCTGGCGGATATAACGTGACGTCTTAAGGTCGGAGCCGGTAACGGCATAACCGCGCTCGTGCAGAACGAGGGCGATGCCGCTCATGCCGGCGCCGCCGATACCGATAAAGTGGGCGCTCTTAAACTCGGGCGCGGAGGTTGCAGTCTGGGAATCAGCCATGTGCTCGTGTACTCCTTGCGTAAACACTGCCTGTAACCCGTTAACTGTACCGCACCTACCGCATCAGCGCGAGGGCGACCGACGATATCCCGTCTAACTAACGCAAACCCTCTACCGCATCCGCCAGAAGAGCGGCGGCCCTATCCTGAGCCAGACCACGCGCCGCCTGACGCATGGCGTCGCGCGCCGCCGCGTCATCGACCAGGTGCAGCAGTTCATCGGCAAAGGCAAAACCGTCGATATCTGCATCGGCGCAGAGCACGCCGGCCCCGGCGTCGACCAGATAACGGGCATTGGTGGTTTGGTGGTCGGCCGTGGCGTGCGGGTACGGCACGAGCACCGAAGGTACGGCGAGTGCAGCAATCTCGGCCACGCTCGATGCGCCCGAACGCGAGAGCACCAAATCGGCAGCAGCCAGCATATCGCCCATGTTGTCGATGTAAGACTGGACGCGGTAACGCTTCGCCTCCTCGGGCGTCAGCGCCAAAGCGCGCTCGGTCTCCTCAAAGCCGTCGGCACCCGTCGAATGCAACACATAGAGGTTCTTGCGCGAAAGCAGCTCGTTTTTGAGCGAAACCACGCGCTCGTTGAGGTGCTGGGCGCCAAGTGAACCGCCAAAGACGAGCAGCAGCGTAGCGTCCTCGGGAACGCCAAGTGCTTTGCGGCCGCGAGCGCGATCGCCCTCGATCACCGAGCGACGTACGGGGTTGCCGGTCATGAGCACGTGGCCAGGGTCACCTTCGCGCTCAAAGACCGAACGCGCTGCCGGCACCGAGATGCACACGCGGGCGGCGTGGGAGTTCATCATCTTGTTGGCCAGACCCGGAACAGAGTTCTGCTCATGCAGCAGATACGGAACGCCCGCGCCCTTGCACCACCCCAGCAGCGGAACCTCGACATAGGCTCCGAAACCGATGGCAGCGTCGGGCTTGCCGACCTTTGAGAAATGACCAGCGAGCGCACGCTTGGCCTTGTTGACACGCCACAGCGAGGTCAGCGCCGTCCAAGGACGGGAGCGGTCGAAGCCTGTGACCGTAATGGGCACAAAATCAAACCCAGCCTCGGGGACCAGACGACCCTCGAGCTTGCGCGACTGGCCCACGAACACAACGTGGTGGCCACGATCACGCAGCTCTTCGGCCAAGGCGAGCGCGGGGTTGATGTGTCCTGCCGTGCCGCCGGCTGCAATAGCAACGGTCATCTTATCGGTCATGGTAGTCCCTTCGTACACGCGGTCCCTGGTCGTCGGTGCGCAGACGCGCCGACGGGTCCGAGTTCAAATCGATTCGATTATATCCGCCGCCCGCGTTGCGAGGGCTGGGGCGCTGAGGACGACCTTGCGGCGCCGTTCGCTGACGCGGGCGGACTGCCGGCTCGGTCGCAGAGCCATCCAGGACGGTAAAACCGTTACGCGAAGATCGCTCGCCGCGCACGTGGGGCACGCCAGCGGTACTCTCATCCATAACGGCAAAGCTCTCACGGCGGCGGTCATACTCATCGCGGCGGGCGCTCTCGTACGAAACGCGCAGGATCAACCCGGCAAGCATGAGCGACACAATAATCGACGAACCGCCGTAGCTAATAAACGGCAACGGTTTGCCCGTCATGGGAAACACGTTGAGGATGCCCAGCGCGTTAATCAAAAACTGCACCGCGAGAATGACCGCGGAGCCAGACGCCATGAGCGCGCCCCGACGATCGGTCGCCTGCTCGGCAATGCGAAACGCCGAGTAGATCAGCATCGCAAACACCAAGAAGAACAGCACGGTTCCGACAAAACCGACTTCCTCGCCAATGATGGCCAGGATGTAGTCATTGTGCGCCTCGGGCAGATACGAGTACTTCATGGTTGAGTTGCCGATGCCACGGCCGAACAGACCGCCCGAGGCAAAGGCCATGATGGCAAGCGTGGCCTGATAGCCGTCACCATACTCGTCGGCCCAAGGGTTCAAGGCAACCTGAATACGCACCATACGGTACGGCTCTGCGACAAGCGCAATCACGATCACGAGAATGCCGAAGATTAGCACGCCGATGATAAATCTGGGGTCGAGACCCGCAAACAACGCCATGCACATGAGGGTCAACAGGATGATCAGGACAGTACCGAAATCGGGCTGGATAAAGATCAGAAAGAGCGAAATGCCCAGGTAGATGCCCATCTTGCGAAGGAATTCGTTGATGTTGCCACCGGGCGAAAAGAAGCGATCAAGCATGATGGCCGAATACGCAATGGCAAATGGCTTTAAAAACTCGGAAGGCTGGAACTGAATACCGGCGATGTTGAGCCAGCGCGTGGCGCCGCGGCTGCCGCTGCCCACCAAGAACACCAGAAGCAGTAGCCCTATCATGCCGATAAGGAAGATCCTGAGCACATCCTCCCCAAACCAGCTGTCCGGCAAAACGCGCACGATGGCAATCAGTGCCAGAACACCGACCACGGCAAACGCGGCCTGTCGACCCAGAAAAAACGTCGCCGAGCCATTCTCGTGCAGCGCCTCGACCGAAGACGCCGAGTACACCATCAGCAGGCCAAAGCACACCAAGGTAAACAAGCAGGCCATGAATATCAAACGGGGGCGCATGATACGGGCGGGAACGCCGGCAATATAGCGTTCGCTAAACGACTGCCCGCCGCGGCTGGAACGCGGTGTGATGCGACGTGAGGAAGCACGGTCCGAGTCGGGCCTCCTCATACCTTGTCGGGGGCTCTCCTCTCTCACCGCAACCCCTATTCCATTTGCGATTTCGCCGCAGCGGCAAGCTGAGCCACGTAGTCCTTAAACACGCGGCCGCGCTCCTCATAGCCCGAGAACTCATCGAACGAAGAGCAGGCAGGTGATAGTAAGATCACGTCACCACGGCTCGAAAGCGAACGGGCAACGTCCACGGCGTCGCGCAGGTCATCCGCCTGGGCGATATCCACATCGCCATCGACATCGGCCTCGTCCATAGCGGCGGTGAAGCGCTCGCGCGCATCGCCAAAGCAGACGACCGAGCGTACGTTATCCATAACAACGCGCGCGAAGTCCGTGAGCGGCGTGCCCTTATCGTGGCCGCCGAGCAGCAAGATCACGTCGTCATCGGGAAATGCCGTCAGTGCCTTCTCGACCGCATCGGTGTTGGTCGCCTTGGAATCGTTGACGTAGCGCACGCCGTCAATCTCGCCACACGGCTCCACGCGGTGCTCGAGCGGCTGGAACGAGGCCAGACCGCGGCAGACACCATCGACATCGGCACCGACTGCCAGGGCAGCCGTGGCAGCGCACAGGGCATTGATAACATTGTGATGGCCCGAGATCTTGAGCTCGGACGTGGCGACAAGCTGAGTCTCGACGCCCTTCAGACGCACGATCATCTTGCCATCGCGCACAAAGGCGGCATCCTCGCCCTCAGGCTCGTCAAAGGCAACCTTGCAGATGCGACGACCCGGCGTGTAGATGTACTCATCGAACTCGTGAATGCCGGCGTCTTCGACGTCGACAACCACCAGATCGTCATCGACCATATTGTCAAACAGTTTGATCTTGGCAAGCGCATAGTTCTTATGGCTCTTATGCCAGCCCAAGTGGTCGGGAGTGATGTTGAGCAGCACCGCCACGCGGGGGTGGAGCTCGGTTGTCGTAGCAATCTGATAGCTCGAGAGCTCAGCCACAAACCACTCGTTGTGGGCTCGGCCGTCAATCTCGTTGACCGGCGGCTCGCCGATGTTGCCGACAGCAACGCTGGCCTCGCCGGCAGCCTTAAGCAGATAATCAGTCAGCGACGTGGTGGTCGTCTTGCCGTTGGTGCCCGTGATGGCAATCCAGTTATCGGGCGACAGGCGATAGGCAAACTCGGGCTCGCCCATAATCTGGGCGGCATGCTCGCGCCCGGCCTTAAAGAAGCCCGAGAACTCCGAGATGCCCGGGCACGTCACGCATACGTCATAGGCGCCCTCGACCTGTTCGGTCCCATAGACAAACGACGCACCAGCAGCCTCGAGCGCACGCGTGGCGTCATTGGGCTCAGAGGTGCCGCCGCCATACACGGTAACGGCGCTTACGCGCTCGGGATGTGCCAGCGCCCAGCGGGCGACATCGAGACCGGATTTGCCCTGACCCAAAACGAGCAGGCTAAAGACATCAGCAAGAGGCATGAAAGACCACTATCCCAACTGGAAGAACAGGGCAAGGCCAACGGCACCAAAGGCCGCAGCGATAATCCAAAAACGGATGACGACCTTGGTCTCGGCCCAGCCCTTCTTTTCGAAATGATGATGGATGGGCGCCATAAGGAAGACGCGCTTGTGCGTAAAGTGGAAGTAGACAACCTGAATCATGACCGACAGGGTCTCAACGATAAACAGGCCGCCGATGATGAGGGAGACGACCTCGGTGTTGGTCATGATGGACGTGCAGGCAAACGCGGCGCCCAGGGCAAGCGAGCCGGTATCGCCCATAAAGATGCTCGCCGGATAGCAGTTGAACCACAGAAAGGCCAAGCAGGCACCGGCACACGCGGTGCAGAAGATGGACAGGTTCACGTCTCCGTGCAAAAACGCCATGGCAGCCATGGCGAGCATGGCAATCATGGAGGTGCCGCCGGCAAGACCGTCAAGGCCATCGGTCAGGTTCACGGCATTAGAAAGACCGGCGATCATCAGCCAGCAAAAGACAATGTAGAGCCACGGGAACGAAAGGCCGCAGATGGTGGTCGAAAGCACGCCAAGGTCAATCGTCAGGCCGCCGGGAAAACGAATCTCGGGGGCGACGCCGCACCAGTTGACGGCAAGTACCGTAAAGGTGACACAGATAATGGTTAGGCCGATCATCTTGGCATGAGGCGTCAGACCGAGCGAGCGCCCATGCGTAACGGAGGTCAGGTCGTCGATCAGGCCCAGCACGCCGGTCGCCAGCGTGGCAAGCAGCACAAGCACGAGCTCGGTGGTGAGCTTGCCCATCAGCAGGCAGGTCAGCGAAATCGCGACGAGAATGACAACGCCACCCATGGTGGGCGTTCCCTGCTTAACCAAATGACGCTTGGGGCCGTCGGCACGAACCTGCTGGCCGATACCCTCGACCTTGAGCAGCTTGATCCACCACGGCATGAGCAGCAGCGCAATGGCAGCGGCGATGCCAAGCCCCAAAAAAGCCTGATACGTTGGATACGAGGGATTGCCGAACATGGGCTAGCACACACCTTCCACAAAGCGGTCGAGCTCAACAAAGCGGGAACCCTTGACCAGTACAACATCATGTTTTTCAAGCGCGCCGCCCATGCGGTCGAGCACCTGCTGATAATCGGAGAACACCTGGATGCGGTCCTCGTCCATGCCCATCATGCGCGCGGCATCGGCCATAAGCTGGGCCAGCTCACCACCCACGCACGCCAGCATGTCGAGCTTCTTGGCGGCGGCATAGGCGCCCACGAGCTCATGCATGCGAGGAGCCTCATCGCCCATCTCGCCCATCTCGCCCAGGATCGCCATGCGAGACCCCGTGCACGAAAGCGAGCACAGTAGATCGAGGCCAGCAGCCATGGATTCGGCACTGGCGTTATAGGAATCGTCGATGACGCGGGCACCGCTCTTGGCGCGCTTGATCTCCTGGCGGTGACCGGTGATCGTGAGGCCCCTAAAAGCAGCATCGATCTGCTCGGGCGTCACGCCCAGGCGATAGGAAACCGCGGCGGCCTTAACGGCATTAGGAACGGACTGCACGCCGGGGATGGCAAGCATGGTATCGATCGTCTCACCCTGGCCAAAATCGAGCGTAAAGACCGGACGCCCCTCGTCATCAACACGAATGTCGCGGGCACGGACCTCATCGTCGTCCGAGACGCCGGCCAGCATAACGTCGATACCAGCAGGCTGGGCGAACGTATCGCGAATGAACGGCGTAAAGTCGTCCTCACCGCCCAAAACCAGCAGCGGCAAGAAGTCGCCGGCGGCGCACATACCCTGGACAATCTCGGCCTTAGCGCGGGCGATGTTCTCGCGGCTGCCCAAAATGCCGATGTGAGAGGTACCAATCTTGCTCACGATGGCAAGGTTGGGATTGGCGGACTTGGACAGGCGCTCAATCTCGTGGAAATGGTTCATGCCCATCTCGAGCACCAGGACCTCGGTATCGGCCGGAGCGGAAAGCACCGTGAGCGGCATGCCGATCAGGTTATTGAAATTGCCCTTGGTGGCCCAGACACGATAGCGCTTGGCGAGCACGGCGGCGAGCACGTCCTTGGTCGTCGTCTTGCCGATGGAACCGGTAATGCCAACGACCAGGCAGCCAAGCTCCAGGCGATACGTGTGCGCCAAACGCAGCAGAAACTCCTCGGGATCATCGGTCAGCAGGATGGCGCACCCCTTGTCCTGCGCCAGCGAGACCAGCTCGGCCTCGGGCTCACGCGTCATCACGACGGCGCCGGCACCCGACTGGACGGCACGGGAAGCAAAATCATTGCCGTCGACGTTTTCACCGGGAAAGGCGACGAAAATCGTCCCTTCCTCGACCTGGCGCGAGTCGATAACGCACCCGCGGCATACCCGATCGGCTTCTCCCGTCACGGTTCGGGCCCCTGTTGCGGCCGCGAGGTTGTTGACGGCGATCTCTATCATTGCAGCTCCCCTGTAAACCTAATAATGCTATCGGCGTATTGTATCCCAGCGCCGCACATGCGTGGTGCAGGGCATGTGAACACCCTCATATGGGACAACAAACCACGCCCCAAAGATTGTAACCCCCTACTTCGTGTGCGGGATACCCAGCACGTCGAGCGCGTTGGCCATAATGGACTGGAACGGCACCGCAGCGGCATCTGAGCCGCTCGGCGTTCCGTCGAGCGTGATATAGCACAGCACCTTGGGCGATTGTGCCGGTGCAAAGCCCATAAAGGACGACATGTAGTTCTCCTTGAGGTAGCCGCCGTTCTCGTCGGCACGTTCGGCCGTACCGGTCTTACCCGCCACGTCATAGCCGTCAACCGCGCCGCCAACGCCCGTTCCCTCGGACACGACCGTCTGCATGCACGATGTCACCTGGGATGCGGCGTCCTCCGAAATCGCGCGCTCGCCTTCGCCCCAGTCCTTCTCGTCGCCTTTGCTGGACTTATAGAAGTGCGGTGTCATCATCACGCCGCCGTTGGCGATGCCGCCCACGGCACGTGCGATCTCAATCGGCGAGACGGACAGTGCCTGTCCAAAGCTCATCGAGCCCAGCGTGGCGCCGTCATACTGGTCACGCTCCTTGACGATACCCAGGCTCTCTCCCGGAAAATCGACACCCGAGCTGTGACCGATGCCCCACTTGTCCACATAGGCGGCAAAGTCGTCGGCACCGATCTTGCGCCCCACTAGGACAAAGCCCACGTTGGACGAACGGCGCATCATCTCGCGCACATCCATGGTCATGGCATAGTCGCGCTTGTCGGCATCGGTGACGGTATCGTCGCCCACCTTGATGCTCGCCGGCACCTCAAACGACGTACTCGATCGCACGACGCCCAAGTCGAAGCCGGCGCCCGCCACGAGCGTCTTAAAGACCGAGCCGGGCTCGTAGGCGTCGGTGACCAGGCGCAGATTCATATCCTCGGTCTTGGCATTCTTCAGATCGGTCTGGTCGTAGGTCGGGTACGAGCAGGCTGCCAAAATCTCGCCTGTCGTAGGATCGGTGACCAGCGCCGAGCCGTTCTTGGCCTTAGTCTTCTCAACTGCCTCTGCCAGGGCATCCTCGGCCGCACGCTGGATATTGACGTCGAGCGTCGTCACGATATCAACGCCGTCGACCGCAGCCACCTTTTTATAGGCACCGCCCGCGATATAGCTGCCGTCCCTCGCGCGCTCGCGTACGAGAGAACCGTTCGTGCCGGTCAGAAGCTTGTTGTATTGCTTTTCGAGACCCGTCAAGCCGTCGTTGTCTACATTCACTACACCCAGCACCTGCGATGCCAGATTGCCGTATGGATATACGCGCTTCATGGCCTGCTCAAAAAGCACGCCGGGCAGGTTCTTCTTCTCCAGCGCCGCAACATCGTCTTCGTCCACCTGGCGCTTGATATACACCCAGGTTCCATCGGACTCAACGAGCTTGCGGCAGGTCTTTTTATCGATTCCAGTTGCCTTGACCAGCGCCGACACCGTCTTGTCAACATCCTCGACAAGCTGCGGGTTCACGGCGATGTTGCGACATTCGACCGACGACGCCAGCACGTTACCATTGCGGTCGTAGACGGTGCCGCGTTTGGCATAGAGGGTCTGCGCAAGCAGGCGGCGCGCATCGGCACGCTCGCGCAGTTTATCGGCTTCGACAATTTGATAGTCGGCAAGGCGAAAGACGCCCAAGCCCAAGCCAAGCCCGATGAAGCCCATGACGGCTTTGCGGCGAGGCAGAGGCGCGCCTGTGAGCCATTCGGTCGACGAACTCTTGCGCGACCTGGTGTTATGCACTTGAGGGCCGCCCGAGCCGCGAAGTCGCGACGCCGGGTCGTTGCCACGGGACTGCCCGGCGTTGTAAGATTGCCGACCCGTTCCTTGATAACCAGAACGTCCCCGCGACGAGGGACGTCCAGAACCGCGGCCCCCATCGGAACCGCGGCGATAGTCATTTGTCATACTCAGCTACCGTCTTGCTACTGAGCGGTCGCGGTCGCGTTGGCGCCCGCGGCTGCATCCTGCGAAAAGTCAAGTGTAACGCTCTCGCTGGGCTCCACCATGCCATAAGCGCCCGCAAGGTCGCGAATGCGCGTGTCGGCGCCATAGACCGAATGCATGACCTCCAGGTCGGAGCTCTCATCGGTCGCTTTTTCGAGCGTGTTGGTAAGCTCGGCGTTGCTGTTGAGCACCTGGGCCGTAACGCCGGCGAGCGCCACGCGGGCGACGCCGATCGTCATGAAGATAGCCGCAATGATGCAAAACGTTTTAAGAACGCTCATGAAAACCGGGCTTACCGCCTGGTTTGCCTGACGGCCCGCGCCCGTGTAGACATCAAAGCGCGGCGTGCGCTGCTCACGGGAAGCAACGGGGGCCTGCGGCGTCTCACGATAGGCGGGCATGGCGTTCATATCATAGGCGAGTGCTGCGCTTGAAGTGTTGTAGCCCATGATATGCCGCCTCCCATCCCGAGTACGTTGGTAGTGTGTTTAAGCTTCGTTTATGGTGCGAGCGGGAGGTCCAATATCGCACGGTCGCGCCTACAGACGCTGCGCCACGCGGATTTTGGCTGATCTCGCCCGAGGGTTGCGCTCAACCTCATCAGGCTGGGCAACCAAGGGTTTGCGGGTGATGACCTTGAGTATCGGCACGTTGCCGCACACGCACACCGGAATCTCCGGCGGACACGTGCACCCCTGGCTCATCTCCTTAAAGTGGTTCTTTACGATACGGTCCTCGAGCGAGTGATACGAGATGACGCAGATACGTCCGCCCGGGTTGAGCCACCTGGTGGCGGCATCAAGCCCTCGTTCGAGCACATCGAGCTCGTGATTGACCTCGATGCGAATGGCCTGGAAACTTTTCTTGGCCGGGTGTCCGCCATGCCGACGAGCGGCAGCCGGGATACCCGCCTTGATGATCTCGACAAATTGGCCGGTGGTTTCGATCGGTTCTTGCTCGCGGCGGCGCACGATCTCGCGCGCGATCTGCGAGGCGAACTTCTCTTCGCCGTAGACGCGTAGAATCCGGGCGAGGTCGTGTTCGTTATAGGTGTTGATGACCTCAGCTGCGTTTAAGGTGTTATTACCCGGATCCATCCGCATGTCCAATGGGGCGTCCTCGTTATACGAAAAGCCCCTGCCAGGGATATCGAGTTGCGGCGACGAAACGCCCAAATCGAACAGGAAGCCATCGACCCCGGGCACCTCGGCCGAGCAAAGTAGCTCGTCCAAGTCGCCGAAGTTGCCCTTCAGCAGCTGGTGCGGAACGCCGGGAACCTCGCGGTCCAGACGGGCGCCAGCGGCCTCGAGGGCCATGTCGTCCTGATCGACGCCGAGCAAAAGGCCCGTCTCCCCCACCTGCGCGGCCATCTTTACCGAATGGCCGGCACCGCCAAGGGTGCAATCGCAGACAACGGAGCCGCTCTTTAGCCGCAGCGACTCAAGCACTTCGCCGAGCATGACAGGTTCATGCCGATATTCTTGTGTCAAGATCCCACGCTCCATCCGTTACCCGTGCCTTGCCCTTACGAGAAGAAGAGGTCCAGCAGGGCCTCATCGTCATCGTCCTCATCGGCCGCGGCGCGATCCCAAACCTCAAGGTGGTCGTAGTTGCCCACAACCGTGACCTCGCGGTCGAGGTTCGCCTGCTTGCGGAGAGACTCGGAAAGACCGATACGACCGGCGCTGTCCACGTCCATCGACGTGGTGCGCTTGTTGATCGCCCTCATGAGCTTCTGGTCATTAATGTCACGCGGGTTAAAACCCTCGTGGCCCTCACGACCCGCGAAGAGTCCTTCGACCCACTTATCGAAGGCCTCGGCAGAGAACACGTACAGAGCATCGACATCCAGGGCTTTGAACACGCGAACGTGCTCTCCAAGCTCCTCGCGAAGGGGTGCAGGCAGGGACAGACGACCTTTTGCATCGAGATTGCGCTCGTATGCACCAGTCATTCCCATGTGCGCCCTCCCCTCGGTTACTCAGATGGCACGTACGCGGGGAACCACCCCGCTTGTCGACGTCATTAATAATATGGGGAACCGCCCCATTTTTCAACACCTTTCCCCACCCCTTCCCCCACCCCGCCCCACTACTCCACTCACCATATATTGCAAAACACCCCCAAGCATATGTTCGAAAACACAATATGTTGTGTTTACAGCAACGGCGGGATGCCACCTGTAGAACCACGCCCGCGAACCTCAACCTTCAAGTTGACCTTGAGGCGATTTTTACGTCCCTTTACACGCCGTTCACATCGCCCCCAAACTCCCCCGCCCACGGTACACACGGCCCACCACCGCGTCGGTGTCTGGCAAAAAATGGGACGGGCCCCAGATTGCCCATGCGCGCAAAAGTGCGTATCGGCAATCTGGGGCCCGTCCCATTTAATATTTATAAATATGCAGGTCAGCGAGGTGCTAGCGATGTGCTAGCGGATGCGCCGCCAGATAGACCTCGGTCAGTTGCGTTCGGTCGACATGCGTGTAGACCTGCGTGGTCGAAATATCGGCATGGCCCAAAATCTCCTGCAGCACACGCAGGTCGGCACCGCCCGCGAGCATGTGGGTGGCAAAGGAGTGGCGCAAGGTATGGGGATGGAGCCCCACCAGTCCCACCTGGCGCCCGTAGCGCTCACAGATGGCATGGATGCCCTGGCGCGACAGACGGCGGCCGTTCTTATTTAAAAAGACCGCCGAGGTCTCGGTTCCGCGGGCATGGGCCGCCAAGCGAGAACGCCCCTCAGTTACATAAAGCGTCAGAGCTCGCGCCGCGCTTCCTACCAGCGGGGACAGGCGTTCCTTCGAGCCCTTACCACGAACGAGCACAAAGCCATCGTCGATATGGATATCGCCCACATCGAGCCCCACCAACTCGCTCACACGCAAACCGCATCCGTAGAGCACTTCCAAGATGGCATGGTCGCGCAAGCCCATCTCGCCCTCGGGGAAGTCTTGATCGAGCAGCGCCGAGACATCCTCCACCGATAGATACTCCGGCAAACGCTCAGCCTTTTTAGGCAGGCGCAACGCCGCCGTTGGATTTTGGGCCACAGCCCCATCGCGCACCAAAAAGGCATGTAGGCCCTTCACGGCCGCAAGCGCACGCTCCACCGAGGCATCGGAATAGCCCCCATCGCGACGGTCGGCGACAAAGCCCTCCACGACCTGACGGGTCACCTCTTCAAAAGACACAATACCCGCCCGCTCCAGATAGGCGCAGTACGTCGTCAGGTCACGACGATAGGCCGCAATCGTGTTGCGCGCCAAACCCCGCTCGACCGCGAGGTAATCGAGATACTCCCCCGCCGCCACGGCGAGCGACGAGGGAGTAGCTTCGGTATGTTCCTTATTCGCCGGCACCCTTAGTCCGTAGCGAGGTTCATGGGCGTCACCTGCAGACGGTCGACACCCTCGTGCTGGCCGATCGAAGCGCGCACGAACTCGCGGAACAGCGGCTGCGGGTTGGTCGGGCGGCTCTTGAACTCGGGATGAGCCTGGGTTGCCACATACCACGGATGCACGTCGCGCGGCAGCTCGACCATCTCGACCAGGCGCTCGTCGGGCGACAGACCCGAGATAACCAAGCCGGCGTCCTCGAGCTGGTCACGGAAGGCGTTGTTGAACTCAAAGCGATGACGGTGACGCTCGTAGACGAGCTCCTCGCCATATGCCTCGCGAGCAAGGGTATCGGCGGCGAGCTTGCACGGATAGGCGCCCAGGCGCATGGTGCCGCCCTTCTCGGTCACGTCCTCCTGCGAGCTCATCAGATCGATGACGCTAAACGGGCCGTCCGGATCGAACTCGGAGGAGCTGGCGCCGGCAAGGCCGACGACGTTGCGGGCGAACTCGCACACGGCCACCTGCATACCCAGGCAAATGCCCAGATACGGAATCTTGTGCTCACGGGCAAACTCGGCCGCGAGGATCTTGCCCTCCAGGGCGCGCTTGCCAAAGCCGCCGGGGACCAGGATGCCCGAGGCGTCGCCCAGAACCTCGGAGACATTCTGCTCGTCGAGGCTCTCGCCGTCGACCAGCTGGACGTCCACATGGCGATCGTAGAAGACGCCCGCATGGTGCAGGGCCTCGATAACCGACAGGTACGCATCGGGCAGCTGCGTGTACTTGCCCACGACGGCGATCTTCACCTTGTCGGCGTGATGGTTGGCGTGATTCTGTTTGCGCAGGAACTCATTCCACTCGCTCATGTCGCGCTCACGCGGGTCCAGACCCAGGCGCTCGCAAATGCGCAGGTCAAAGTCCTGCTCGGCAAGCAGCTGCGGAACATCGTAAATGCTCGCGCAGTCCTCGTTGGTAAAGACACAATCGGTGTCGACGTCGCAGAAGCTTGCGATCTTTCCGCGGATAGCGTCATCGATATGGTGGTCGGAGCGCAGCACGATGATATCGGGCTGGATGCCAAAGCTGCGGAGCTCCTTGACGGAATGCTGCGTGGGCTTGGTCTTGACCTCGTGGGCGGCGGCGATATAGGGAACGAGCGACACGTGGATGTAGCAGACGTTCTCGGGGCCGGCCTCCTTGCGGTACTGACGGATGGCCTCGACAAACGGCTGCGACTCGATGTCGCCGATCGTGCCGCCCAGCTCGGTGATGACTACATCGGAGCCGGTCTGCTCCTCGATGCGGCGGAACTTGTCCTTAATGGCATTGGTGACGTGAGGAATCACCTGCACGGTACCGCCCAAAAAGTCGCCGCGACGCTCGCGGGCGATCAAGCTCTTATAGATGGCGCCGGTCGTAAAGTTGGAATCGCGGGTCAGGTTCTCATCAATAAAGCGCTCGTAATGACCCAGGTCCAGGTCGGACTCGTAACCATCCTCGGTAACGAAGACCTCACCATGCTGGAAGGGGCTCATGGTACCGGGGTCGACGTTCAGATACGGATCGGCCTTCTGCATCGTTACTTTGTAGCCACGCGACTTGAGCAGACGGCCCAGCGAGGCCGCGGTGATACCCTTGCCCAGGGACGAAACCACGCCACCGGTTACGAACACATGCTTGGTCATATTGAGTTACCTGCGCTTCCCGTAGAAGTTGTTTATCCACATCTTACGGGTCTTCATTGTAATACTCGCGCCGCGGACCGTTCGCAATTTTTCTCGCGTGCGATTGCATTTCTCAATCTTGAAACAAAACGCCGCCCGGTTTCCCAGGCGGCGTCGCTATGGCAAGGGTTACATGCTGCTATCGATCAGCAACCTCGTCCTCAAGCATTTCTTGAACGAGCATGCCGGTACGGACGCCCTCAAGATACCACTCGCCACGTTCGGTGAGGCAAATGCCATTTGCAAGCTGACCGCCGTCGTCGCTATAACGCGAGACGACATCAATCATGCCTTCGGAATCCAAGCGATCGATTGCGGCGCGGGCACGATACGGCGAAACCCCCACGCGCTCGGCAAGCGTTTTGCGCGAGAAACCATACGGCCCGCCATTGTCTTCGGTTTGCTGGTCGATCTCCATCAACACCAGCACCTCGACACGCTTCATATCGTTGACACTCGCACGACCCTTGCCCGCCATAGCAGCCTCCTCAAACCGAGCACGAGCATCTAACGCGCCGTGCGCGACCGACACACCTCACGATGGCAGGTAATATCCATCATGCGGCATCCCGCTAAGGATGAAACAGTTACGGTTATTGTATACCGCTCAAATTGTTTCTAGGCAGGTAAACAGCTATTTTTCGCCGAAATAGGCGCTTTATTGATCAAAAAGCCGTACCGGGCGCTAACCCGATACGGCCAAAATGCAATGCAATTACCGCGGTGCTTCAAACTTAGCGATGGAAGAAACCGCGGCGCTCAAACTTGGGCTCGCAGCACACGTTGATACCCAGTTTGCGCAGTACCGTCTCGTCCGTCGGCGAGATAATCACGCTAAAGAAGGCATCGCAACCGCGCAGCTGCTCCAGGCCCGAAAGGACGCGAGCGGCCGTCTCACTCGTGGCCGAGGTGATCGACAGCGCCATAAGCGTCTCGTCGGTGTGGAGGCGCGGGTTTTTGCTGCCCAGGAAATGCGTCTTGAGCTTGCTGATGGGCTCGATCGCTTCATCGCTAATGACCTCGAGCTCAAGGTCGACGCCCGAGACATGCTTAAGTGCATTCATGATGAGCGAGCTCGCAGCGCCCAGGCGCGTGGAAGTCTTGCCGGTCACCACGGAGCCATCGGGCATAACCATGGCACCCACGGGACCACCCGTCAGCTGCTCCCTGGTGAGGGCCGCCGAGCGCGCCGGTGAGTAGTTCTTATCGATGCCGGCTTTCTTCATAATGATCTTGAGACGGTCGACTTGCTCATCGCCCACGCCGGTACGGCGCACATTTTCGACCGCGGTAAAGTAGCGGCGGACGATCTCCATCTTGGAAGCGTCGCGGCAGGCATCGTCATCGGTGATGGCAAAGCCGACCATATTGACGCCCATGTCCGTAGGACTCTGGTAGGGGCTCTTGCCCAGGATCTTTTCCATCAGAGCACGGACCACCGGGAAGGCCTCGACGTCGCGGTTGTAGTTGACCGTGGTCTTGTTATAGGCCTCAAGGTGGAAGGAGTCGATGATATTGGCATCGTCGAGGTCCGCCGTGGCCGCCTCGTAGGCGATGTTGACCGGATGCGTGAGGGGAAGGTTCCAGACCGGGAAGGTCTCGAACTTGGCATAGCCGGCGGCCGTGCCATGCTTGTGCTCGTGATAGAGCTGAGACAGGCAGGTGGCAAGCTTGCCCGAGCCAGGACCGGGGGCAGTGACCACGACGAGCGGTCGGGTGGTCTCGACAAACTCATTCTTGCCGTAGCCATCGTCGGACACGATCAGATCGACATCGTGCGGATACCCCTCGATGGGATAGTGCAGCTTGGCGGGAATACCGAGCGCGTTCAGGCGGTTGCGGAACACATCGGCAGCAGGCTGGCCGGCGTACTGGGTGATGACCACAGCCGCGACAGCAAAGCCGTTGCCGCGGAACAGGTCAACCAGGCGCAGCACATCCTCGTCATAGGTAATGCCGAGGTCACCACGAGCCTTGTTTTTCTCGATGTGGTTCGCGTTGATCGCGATGATAACCTCGACATCGTCGGCGATGCTCTTGAGCATGCGGAACTTGCTGTCCGGTTCAAAACCCGGCAGCACGCGGCTCGCATGATAGTCATCGAACAGCTTACCGCCAAACTCCAAATAGAGCTTGCCACCAAACTGCGAGATGCGCTCCTTAATGTGAGCAGCCTGCAGCTCGATATACTTCGCGTTGTCGAAACCCTGGCGCATGTATGGCTCCCGTCCCGTTTCCAATTAATGTTCTAGGCGATTATAACGGAGCCCGCCCTCCCCGATACCCAGACCATCAACAGGCACCAACCAAACACGCCCACCGCAACCACCGGGGACCCGGGGTAGATCATTTGGGACGGGAAACAAGGCACTCAGCACCAACAATGAAAACGTCACAGGCAAAGCCAAAGCCAGCGAACGGGCACCAGAGCGAGCAAGCTACCCCCTGCACCAACAATGGCAGCGCCGCAGGTGGAGCAAAAGTCAGCGAAAGCCCGCCAGAGCGAGCAAGGTGACGTGAAAGAGGAGGGCATAGGCCTTTTGGCCATGCCCGACGATTGAACGTCAGATTGCCGCTCTGGCGGGCTTGCAGCGTCGAGTGGTTCCGGCGTTTGGTAAAACGCCGGAACACAAGAGCGCCCCCTCCCGCGCACGGAACGGAAGGGGGCTAAAGGTAGGAGTCTACCGGTGGGTTTACCCCACCGGACAGACGATGACCAGGTGATCCTCTACAGGATCGTCAAGGTTTCCGTGGGGTACCCGTTGGGTACTTAGATCAACACGCAGGCGACGGTCAGGATGATGGCGCAGACGACAGAGAGCGCGACGATGAGCTTAAGGGCAAACTTGAGCCAGGTCGTCCACTCGATCTTGGCCAGGGCGAGACCGCCCATGATGGCGCCGGAGGTCGGGGTGAACAGGTTCACGACACCGATGGCGGCGGAGAAGATCATGACCATGACCTCAGGCGAGAAGCCGAGCTTAACAGCCAACGGTCCCATGATGGGCATGGAGACGGTGGCCATACCGGAGGTCGAGGGGATCAGGAAGGACAGGCCGAAGTAGACCAGGAAGCTCATGGGAGCGAAGATCACGCCGGACAGGCCAGCCAGAGCATTGGCGGCAGCGTCGAGGACGAAGACGTCGAGGCCGGTGTTAGCCATGAGGACGGAGATACCACGGGCGAGGGCGATGACGAGAACAACGGACATCATGTCGGCAGCACCGGTGATAAAGGTGTTAACGATCTGCTTCTCGGACAGGCCACCGATGATACCGATCAGGACGGCCATAAGGAAGAACCAGGTGGAAGCCTCGTCGAAGTACCACTGGCCAATGGGCAGGCCGGTGATCAGGGCAGACCAGCCCTGGACGACGGCGTTACCGTCGGCGTCGTAGACAGCGCCAGCGTCGAAGAAGTTAGCGACGCCCTCGTTGAGGTCGGCCAGCGGAATGAAGCCGACGATCATGACGACGAAGGTGAAGGCGAAGGCAATCAGAACACCCTTCTGACGACCGGTGAGCTTGACCTCCTTGTGGACCTCGGAAGCAGCCTTGCCGTGAGCCTCTTCGGCGTCCTTGAGCTCCTGCATCGACAGGATGGTGGAACCCTTGTCAGCCTTGACCTTCTTGGCGTAGCTCATCACGAAGAAGATGGACATAGCGGTAGTGACAATCCACAGGACGGCACCGAGGCCGATGATGATGGACTGGTTGACCTCAATGCCAACGCCGGTCAGAGCGTCGACGGCAGCGCCGACGGCGAACGGGTTAACCGTGGAGCCCAGGCAGCCGCAGCCAGCGCCGAGCAGGACGGTAGCGGCACCGACCATGGGGTCGAAGCCAGCGGCCATCATGGTAGCGGCGAGCAGGGCGTAGAAGGGAACGGTCTCCTCGCACATACCATAGGTGGTACCACCGAGGGAGAAGATGAGCATCAGCACGGGAATGAGCATAATCTCGTTGCCCTTAAGCTTCTGCACCAGAACGGCGATGCCGTTGTCCAGGGCGCCGGTCTCGGTCATCATACCGAGGAAGCCGCCCAGGATCATAACGAAGAGGCAGACGGGCAGAGCGTCAGCGAAGCCCTTAATCGGGGCGGTGCAGAAATCGCTCAGACGGGCGGCAGTAACCGCGCCGCCGGACGTGCCGGAGACGATAACGGTAATCACTGCGACAATTGCCAGCAGAGCAAGAAGAATGGTGAACGATGAAGGCATACCGCGCTTTTTCTTAGCGGTCTCAGTCATAGTTCTCATCCCCCCTTCATAAATCATTTACTGATCTCGCCAGAAGCGGCTCTTCCGTGCCGTGCCTGCCGCTTGATGCGAGATTATTACCAGATAAAACCGCTCGGGGTGTGCAGCAATACACCCCGAGCGAGATGCTAGATGCTCTTACTTGAGCGTGGCGTACATGACAGCCTTGATGGTGTGCATGCGGTTCTCGGCCTCGTCGAAGACCTTGGAAGCGGGGCTCTCGAAGACCTCGTCGGTGACCTCCTGCTCGGTGATGCCGAACTGCTCGCACTTCTCGGCGCCAATGGTGGTGTTGGTGTCGTGGAAGCTGGGCAGGCAGTGCAGGAAGATGGCACCCGGGTTGGCCATAGCCATGACCTCGGAGGTGACACGATACGGGGTGAGCTGAGCGATGCGCTCGGCCCAGACCTCGTCGGGCTCGCCCATGGAGACCCACACGTCGGTGTAGATAACGTCGGCACCGGTGACGCCGTCCTTGACGTCGGTGGTCAGCTTGATGGTGCAGCCGTTAGCCTCGGCGATGGGCTTGCAGGCCTCGATGACGTCGTCAGCGGGCATGCACTCCTCGGGGCCGCAGGCCACGAAGTTCATGCCGAGCTTGGAGCAGACGACCATGAGGGAGCGAGCGACATTGTTCTTGCAGTCGCCCATGAAGACGAGGGTCTTGCCCTTGATGTCGTAGTTGAAGTTCTCCTGGACGGTCAGGATGTCGGCGAGCATCTGGGTGGGGTGCCACTCGGTGGTCAGGCCGTTCCACACGGGCACGCCGGACTTAGCAGCGAGCTCCTCGACGTCGTCCTGGGCAAAGCCACGGAACTCGATGCCGTCATACATGCGGCCGAGAACGCGGGCAGTGTCCTCGATGGACTCCTTCTTGCCCATCTGCGACGAACCCGGATCGAGGTAGGTGACGCCCATGCCCAGATCCATGCCGCCGACCTCGAAGGCGCAGCGGGTACGAGTAGAGGTCTTCTGGAAGAGCAGAACGATGTTCTTGCCCTCGAGATAGCGGTGCGGAACGCCAGCGCGCTTCATATCCTTGAAGTTCTTGGAGAGCTTGAGCAGGTACTCGATCTCCTCGGTGGTGAGGTCGAGAAGCTTGAGGAAGCTACGGCCGGAAAGGTTAACACCCATGGTTTGATTCCTTTCGAAGAAATGAATTACGTAAGTATTAGTGGTGCCCGTTTAACGGGCGAAGCCGGTGCGGTTGTAGGGGGACCGCACCGGAAACGGAAAGACTTAGAGGTCCTCGCGCCAGAAGGGCATGCTCATGCAGCGCGGGCCGCCGCGGCCGCGGGAGAGCTCGGCGGAGGGCACGACGAGAAGGTCCAGGCCCTCCTTGTACAGCACGTCGTTGGTGACGGTGTTGCGGGCGTAGACGCAGATCTTGCCGGGCTCGACGCACAGGGTGTTGGAGCCGTCGTTCCACTGCTCGCGGGAGGCCGCGATCGGGTCGCCGCCGCCGCAGGGGATCAGCTTGACCTGGTCGACGCCGGTGGCGTCCTCCAGGACGTGCTCGAGGGTGTCCTCGATCAGGCGGATGTTCACGTCGCCCGGGTTCTTGCCGGCGGTCAGCTCGTAGACGCGCAGGGTGCCCATGATGGCGGGGTGGATCGTGAACTTATCGACGTCGATCTGGGTGAAGACCGTGTCGAGGTGCATGAAGGCGCGCGAGACCGGGATATCGAAGGCCAGGATGCGCTCGACCTTGGAGTCGGAGTTCCAGAAGATGTTCTGGGCCATGACGTCGATCGCGGCGGCCTGGGTGCGCTGGGAGATGCCGACGGCGAGGGTCTTCTCGTTGATGTTCAGCACGTCGCCGCCCTCGGTGTGGAACTGGCAGTCGCGGCGGAAGTACAGCGAGACGTCCTTGTAGTCGGGGTGGTACTTGAAGATGTACTTGCCGTACAGGGTCTCGCGGTTGCGGGTGACCGAGTACATGCGGTTGAGGTTGACGCCCTCGCCGATGACCGCGAACGGGTCGCGGGTGAAGTAGAGGTTGGGCATCGGGTCGATGATCAGGTCGGACTCGGACTCGGAGTTGACCAGGGAGTCGAGGGTCGTGGACGCCGTGAGGGGCATGTCGATCTCGGACTTGGTCATGCCGGCCATGGTCTTCTTGACGAACTCGAGGTTGTCCTCGATGGAGTCCAGCTTCTCGCGGACGATCTGCGGCATGTGCTGGCCGCGGATGCCGGCCTCGGCGATGTACTGGTCGGTGAACTCGGCGCGGGCGCCGGGGACCTGGTCGAACACCTCGGCGACGAGGTTCTCGAGATAGAGGACCTCCACGCCCTGGTCCCTCAGGATCTGGGCGAAGGTGTCGTGCTCCTGCTGCGCGACCTCCAGGAACGGGACGTCGTCGAACAGGAGTCGCTCGAGCTCGTCGGGCGGCAGGTTGAGGAGCTCGTCGCCGGGACGGTGCAGGCAGACCTTCCTGAGCTTGCCGATCTCGGAAGGCACGTGCAGACCTTTCGTCATGGCCTCCTACCTTTCTTTCGGGCCCTTGTCAGGGCCGATTCGTTAGCGCCCCTCCGTGTGAGGCGTTATTGCTGACGACATATTTATATCCAAAATCAGCTCATACTTCCACCTTGCCCCCGAACGGTTTTTTATAGGGGGTGAACGGCATACACATATACTTCACGCATGGCACACTTCATCTTAATAAAGCGTATTTACGTGCTTAAACGCGTTTTAATCCTAAAATCAAATGGAACTAAACTTTGTTAAACCATCCTCAAATTGCATATTTCCAATAAAGCTATGAATAGAATTAGCGGTTCACACCGCGTCTCAACCATTTTCATTTTTATTCAGAAAAAAGTTTGTTCTATTCATTTCTGATAAATAAATTACCGTTTACCAGACGCTTGATACCGTTCACCGGAAACTCAGTATAAGGCCCAGCGGATACCGCCTCGCTTTACGGCCCCATTTGTAACAACTTGACTTCTCGGTATAGAAAAACGGACCCGCTTCCCCTAGGGAAACGGGTCCGTTTTCGATTATCTTCGGCTAATTTGGATAAGGCCCCCGAAGGCCATCGGAATCCTAGCGATCGAACTCCGCCAGTGCCTCGCCCAAAAGCCTCAGGCCCTCGCGCAGAACGTCCTCGCTCGCGCAGTAGCCCAGGCGTGCGCCGCAGGGAAGCTCAAAACGGCTACCGGGGACCAGCAGCACTCCCCTCTCGGACAGCAGGCGCCTGCAGAACTCCTCGTCATCCTCGGGAATATCCAGCTGGATAAACGAGGTGGACACGCCCTGCGGGGCCGTCCAGGAAACGCGATGCTGCGTATCGATCCAAGCCTGCGCGATATCGCGGTTGCCAAACACGATCTTGCGATTGCGCTCGAGAATCTTATCCTTGTGCTCAAGCACATAGGTCGCCAGAGCATCGTTGAACACGCCGCCGCAGATCATGGTGTAATCGCGATAGGTACGGATGCGGTTGGACACCTCTTTGTCGGCCAGGACCCAGCCCACGCGGGCCGCAGGTGTCGAATAGGTCTTCGACAACGAGTTGGTGACAATGGCCCTCTCGTACACGTCGACCATCGACATAAAGGACTCAGTGTTTTCGAGCGGCAGATATACCTCGTCGCACAGCACGTAGGCGCCCACCGAGCGGGCGATCTCGGCAATCTGGCCGAGCATATCGGCATCGAGCACCGTACCGATGGGGTTAGATGCGTTGTTTATGCAGATAAGCTTGGTGTTGGGACGCACCAAGCGCTTGAGTTCCTCGATATCGGGCTTCCAGCCGAGTTCCTCGCGAAGCTCCCAATACTCGACCTCGGCGCCCAGCGTGCGCGGAATCTCGTAGAGCGGCGCGTAGGTGGGCCACTCGGCGATAACATGGTCGCCGGGCTCGACCACAGCCATGATGGCGTTGAGGTTAGCGCCCGTGCAGCCATTGGTCTGCAGAATGTGATCGGGATTGACCTCCCGACGATACAGCTTGGCAACCTCGGCCTTAAACTCCGGCGAGCCCTCGATCCAGCCGTAGTTCATCTTCTCGCGGTCCAGGCGCTCGTAGAACGTGGCGCCGTCCTGTTCATCGAGCGCGCGCAGCTCGCCCATGGTGAGCGACGAGATCGTCGACTGGGCGATGTCCCACGTGGCGCTCTTCTCCCAAACGTTGAGCCATTCCTCAACGCCAATCGTCTTGATGTCCATGGCCAAGCTCCTTACAAAAGCAGTCATCCAATCGTGTTGACGTTCCTCATACAAGATTGGGGCGGTGCGAAAACCCGCACCGCCCCAATGGGAGACATCTAATGGCAGCTAGATGTATGTATTATGACCTGTACGGTTCCTTGAAGACCTTAGAGGTCCTCGCGCCAGAAGGGCATGCTCATGCAGCGCGGGCCGCCGCGGCCGCGGGAGAGCTCGGCGGAGGGCACGACGAGAAGGTCCAGGCCCTCCTTGTACAGCACGTCGTTGGTGACGGTGTTGCGGGCGTAGACGCAGATCTTGCCGGGCTCGACGCACAGGGTGTTGGAGCCGTCGTTCCACTGCTCGCGGGAGGCCGCGATCGGGTCGCCGCCGCCGCAGGGGATCAGCTTGACCTGGTCGACGCCGGTGGCGTCCTCCAGGACGTGCTCGAGGGTGTCCTCGATCAGGCGGATGTTCACGTCGCCCGGGTTCTTGCCGGCGGTCAGCTCGTAGACGCGCAGGGTGCCCATGATGGCGGGGTGGATCGTGAACTTATCGACGTCGATCTGGGTGAAGACCGTGTCGAGGTGCATGAAGGCGCGCGAGACCGGGATATCGAAGGCCAGGATGCGCTCGACCTTGGAGTCGGAGTTCCAGAAGATGTTCTGGGCCATGACGTCGATCGCGGCGGCCTGGGTGCGCTGGGAGATGCCGACGGCGAGGGTCTTCTCGTTGATGTTCAGCACGTCGCCGCCCTCGGTGTGGAACTGGCAGTCGCGGCGGAAGTACAGCGAGACGTCCTTGTAGTCGGGGTGGTACTTGAAGATGTACTTGCCGTACAGGGTCTCGCGGTTGCGGGTGACCGAGTACATGCGGTTGAGGTTGACGCCCTCGCCGATGACCGCGAACGGGTCGCGGGTGAAGTAGAGGTTGGGCATCGGGTCGATGATCAGGTCGGACTCGGACTCGGAGTTGACCAGGGAGTCGAGGGTCGTGGACGCCGTGAGGGGCATGTCGATCTCGGACTTGGTCATGCCGGCCATGGTCTTCTTGACGAACTCGAGGTTGTCCTCGATGGAGTCCAGCTTCTCGCGGACGATCTGCGGCATGTGCTGGCCGCGGATGCCGGCCTCGGCGATGTACTGGTCGGTGAACTCGGCGCGGGCGCCGGGGACCTGGTCGAACACCTCGGCGACGAGGTTCTCGAGATAGAGGACCTCCACGCCCTGGTCCCTCAGGATCTGGGCGAAGGTGTCGTGCTCCTGCTGCGCGACCTCCAGGAACGGGACGTCGTCGAACAGGAGTCGCTCGAGCTCGTCGGGCGGCAGGTTGAGGAGCTCGTCGCCGGGACGGTGCAGGCAGACCTTCCTGAGCTTGCCGATCTCGGAAGGCACGTGCAGACCTTTCGTCATGGCCTCCTACCTTTCTTTCGGGCCTTTCGGCCGAATCTCTCAGCGCCCTTCCATAGCGGACGCTGCTTGCTGACAGCTCTAGTTATATCCAAATTCCACCCGCAATTCCACCTCGCCCCCGAACGGTCAACAAAGTGCGATGAACGGTATATCGCATGAGATTCCCCCATAATGTACTTCGGCGTTCTAAAGTAACTTTTCTAAGGTAAACGCTCTTTTTTCCTAAAAACTATTTGCAATTGCATCTCTAAACTTTTGATTCAGAATTGCATAGCTAAATCGGTTTTATGTATATAAATGATGTTTGTTTACGTTTCCGCCTGCATTCAATGATATTCAGCTATCCATCATTCTTATTCACACTTACGTACCAGTTGAGTGAGGATATAGACCGCTTGCAGACGAGCAGGGCGTCAGTCCTATGACTTGTCAGCGTAAGAAGTAGGTAAAGATACCGTTCGCACAATACGTCCGTGCCACAAGTCGACTAAATTGAGACAATAGTGAATAGGGTTAGGCTACCGTCCCCTGCGGGGACTGAACGGACAGATGCATATGCCGAGCAAAATCGAAAAAAAGCAAGCCGCCGCAAAGCTGCGCAAACCGCCTCGCGACTTCTCGTACACGCAGAACCGAGAGCTCAGCTGGCTACGCTTTGACAACCGTGTGCTTGACGAAGCCTTCGATGAGACCGTTCCGCTGTTCGAGCGTCTAAAGTTCGTGTCGATTTTCGAGTCTAACCTCGACGAGTTTCTCATGGTGCGCGTGGGCGGCCTGTCCGATCTGGCAGAGCTCAAAAAGCAACCTGTCGACAACAAGAGCAATATGACCGCCTCCGAACAGGTCGATGCTGTCATGGCCGAAATGCCCGGGCTCCTTACCCGTTGGGAGTCCATCTTTAAGAGCATCGAGGGCAAGCTCGACACCTTGGGCGTTCACCGCGCCCGCATCGATTCGCTTACGCCCGAGGAGCGCACCTTTGTAACCCGCTACTTCCAGGCCTACGTGTCGCCGGTCATCTCGCCGCTGGTCATCGATCCTCGCCACCCCTTCCCCAACCTACGCAATGGCGCGCTCTATCTGGCCTGTGGTCTGGACGGCGCCACCGACGAGGAGAGCCTGCTGGGCCTTATCGAGATTCCCGCCTCGATGAACCGCGTGGTCGAGATCCCCTCGCCCACCGGCACCTACTCCTACATCTTGCTCGAGGACGTCATCCTCGCCTGCCTGGACAGCTGCTTTGGCTCCTATAAGCCGCTGGATCGTGCGCTGATCCGCGTCACCCGCAACGCCGACATCGATCCGGACGGCGAGGGCGTCGAAGAGGAAGAGGACTACCGCCAGCACATGAAGCGCATCCTCAAGAAGCGCCTGCGTCTGCAGCCGGTAGTGCTCGCGGTCTCGGGGTCGCTCGAGAAGGCAACGCTCAAGACCATCCGCAAGGCGCTCGAGCTTTCGCGCCGCTCTGTCTTTACCTGCGATATCCCGCTCGACCTGGGCTACGTCTTTGGCATTGAGGGCAAGATTCCCGAGCACCTGCGCAACGAGCTGCTCTTTACGCCGTTTAGGCCGCAGCCCAATCCCACCATCGACATGACCCGCTCCATCCGCGAGCAGGTACTGCAGGGCGACAAGCTGCTCTTTTATCCCTACGAGGCCATGAACCCCTTCCTGGATCTGGTGCACGAGGCCGCCTACGACCCCGAGTGCATCTCGCTGCGCATCACGCTCTACCGCGTGGCCAAGCAGAGCCGCCTGTGCGAGTCGCTGATCGATGCTGCCGAGAACGGCAAAGAGGTCACGGTGCTCATGGAACTTCGTGCCCGCTTTGACGAGCAGAACAACATCGAGTGGGCCGAGCGCCTGGAAGAGGCCGGCTGCACCGTCATCTACGGCTCCGAGGGCTTTAAATGCCACTCAAAGATCTGCCAGCTCACCTATCGCGAGGGCATGGCGCTAACGCGCCTCACGCTTTTGGGCACCGGCAACTTTAACGAGAAGACGGCCAAACTCTACAGCGACTTTATGCTCATGACAGCCCATCCCGGCATCGGCGAGGACGCCAACCTGTTCTTCCGCAATCTGTCGCTGGGCAACCTGCGCGGCGACTACCGCTTCCTGGGTGTGGCGCCCGTCGGACTGAAACCGCTCATCATGCGCGGGCTTGACCGCGAGATCCAGCGCGCCCTTGCCGGCGAGCCCGCCCGCGTGTTCTTTAAGCTCAACTCGCTGACCGACCGCGAGGTTATCGACAAGATCGCCGAGGCATCGTGCGCAGGAGTCCGCGTGGACATGATCATCCGCGGCATCTCGTGCCTCAAGCCCGGTGTTCCGGGCAAGACTGAGAACGTGCATGTCCGCTCCATCGTCGGACGCTTTTTGGAGCACGCGCGAGTCTATGCCTTTGGCGTGGACTCGGACATGATTTACCTGAGCTCGGCAGACATGATGACACGCAACACCGAGCACCGCGTGGAAATCGCCTTCCCTGTGCTCGACCCCACCTGCCGCTCCCTGGTACACGAGTACATGGGCATGCAGCTGCGGGACAACGTGAAGGCCCGCAGCCTCACGAGCGACGGCACCTGGGTCCCCGTAGAGCGTGCAGAGGGTGAGAAACCCTTCAACTCGCAGGAGGCTCTGCTGGAGCGCGCCTATCGCAACGCCGAGGCCGCGCCCGAGCCCGTCATTGAGGCGGAACCTGCCCCCGAGGCCGAGCCGCAGCCAGTAGCACCCAAGGTCCAAGAGGTCCAGGCGACCGTCATTGAGCCCGAGCCTGCACCTGCACCTCGGCCCGAGCCGCAGGTCACCAAGCCCGCACCCGAGACGAGCGCCCGTCGCGATAAGCCCGCTGGCAAGACCAAGGCCATCGAGCGCCATCGCCCCGGCCGCGTGCGCATGGGCCTGGGTCTGATCGGCCTGGGTCTTAAGACGCTCATTACCGGCAAGACGAAATAGTCGTTTGTAGAAGCAGTTTGTAGAAGCGCCCCGCATTTGAGGAAAGCCTCGGATGCGGGGCGCTTTTCCCTGCTACCATGGTGCGAACAACAACGCGAATGACAGGCAGGAATATGAAGCTCACTATAGAATCGATGACCTACGGCGCCGACGGGCTGGCGCACGCCGACAACGGCAAGGCCGTCTTTGTGCAGGGTGCCGTGGCAGGCGACACCGTCGAGGCCGAGGTCGTACAGGACGGCAAGTCATTCATGCGCGCCCGCACCACCGAGATTCTGGAGCCAAGCCCCAATCGCATTCAGCCTCCCTGCCCCTTCGTGGGCATCTGCGGCGGCTGCTCGTGGGGCAATCTCTCACGCACGGCACAGCTCGCCGCCAAGGAGCAAAACCTGCGCTCCACGCTCGAGCGCATCGGCAAGTTCGCTCCTGAGCTGGCAGATGAGTTGGTACAGCCCATCTGCCACACCAAGGACGACTGGGGCTACCGCAATAAAATCGAGCTCGAACCGACCGTCGTCAACGGTCGCGTGCGCCTTGGCATGCACGGTGTCGACCCCAGCAAAATCGTGACCGTCGATATGTGTCCGCTGTTCGATAAGCGCTTCCCGAAGGCACTCAAATCGGTCGTCGGCGCACTCAACTATCTAAGCGGCAGCCATGACTTGGGGCTCGAACGCGTGGGCATTCGCGCATCGCGCCGCACCAAGGCACTCGAGGTCGCACTCTGGACGCCCACAGGCTCTTTTCCGCGCTCGCAGGTCTCCCGCGTGCTGGCGGACGCCGCTCATCCTACGAGCATCGTACGCGTGATGAGCAAGGGCGAAAAGAAGGCCCGCCGTGTCTCCAAGGTCGAAATGCTCGCCGGAGAGGGCTCATGGACCGAGAATATCGCCGAGGATCAGATGCGCTTGTCTGCCCCGTCTTTTTTCCAGGTCAACACCAAGGGTGCCGAGATTTTGATCGATCTTGTCATGGAAGCGCTCGACCCGCAGGAAGACGAGCTTGCCGTGGACCTGTACTGCGGTGCCGGCACCTTTACCCTGCCGCTCGCCCGCCGCTGCGACTTTGTCGCTGCCGTCGAGGCCTACGGCCCCGCCGTGCGCGATCTACGCCGTAACCTGGAAATCAACAAGCTTGATAACGTCGACGTCATTGGCGGAGACGCGGTGCGCGAGTTCCCCGACCAGGATGCCGACATCTTGGTGGTCGACCCGCCGCGCGCAGGCCTCGCCCCCGAGGCGATCGGCCTTATCGCCAGCACGAGTGCCCGCGATGTCGCCTACGTGAGCTGCGACCCGGCCACCCTGGCGCGCGATCTCAAACGCTTTGTCGAAGAAGGCACCTTCTCCCCCGTAAAGATCACGCCAGTCGACCTGTTCCCACAAACCTTCCACTGCGAGACCGTCGTCCACCTTAGGCGCAACTAGCCGCTTAATCATTGCTCAGAAAATCATTGGGAAATCGAGCGTGGCAAGCGGAGGTCTTCGGGGTATAAGACGGCTAATTGTATGCCGCCTATGAAAGGAACCCTCATGCCCAGCGTTGCCGTTCTCGCCGCCGATGGCTTTGAAACTATTGAATGCTTGACCATGGTCGATGTCATGCGTCGCGGCGGCGTGCGTGCCACGCTCGTCTCGATCATGCCCACGCGCGAGGTCGTAAGCTCGCTGCAGATCCCCGTGACCTGCGATGCGCTCTTTGATGAGATCAACTTTGACGAGTACGACTGCGTCGTGCTGCCCGGCGGCCTGCCCGGTGCCACCAACCTGCGCGCAGATCAGCGCGTCTGCGACGTGGTCTGCGAGTTCGCCGCAACCAAGCACGTCGCCGCCATCTGCGCCGCCCCGTTTATCCTGGGCGAGCTCGACCTGCTCGAGGGGCGCCATGCCACGTGCTTCCCTGGCTTTGAGAAAAGCTTCCCCGAAGGCGCCTATACCGGCGAGAAGGTCACGCAAGACGGCAACATCATCACTGCCAGCGGCATGGCACAGTCCCTCCCCTTTGCATTGGAGCTGCTGCGCACGCTCGCCGGCGACAAGGCCGTCGAGAAGGTCGCCGAGGGCATCCAACTATGATTTTGGCTTCGCAATCGCCGCGCCGCATAGAGCTGATGCGCGAGGCAGGCTACAACATTCGCGTGATTCCCGCGGATATCGACGAAACGCCCTTTGATGGCGAGGCCCCGCTCACGCTTGTCGAGCGCTTGGCACGCGCCAAGGCGGCTGCCGTTGCTGCCGAGTATGCCGAGCCCAATGAGCTGACGGTCGCGGCCGACACCATCGTCACCTTTGACGGCAAGATTCTGGGCAAGCCGGCAACCGAGGACGAGGCGCGCACTATGCTCCGTGAGCTTTCGGGCCGCACGCACCAGGTCGCAACCGGCGTCTGCATCGTTAAGGCAGGCGATACGGCCGCCCCGCATGCCGCCGAAAGCCTGTCCTTTGTCGATGTGACCGACGTGACGTTCTACGAGCTCACCGACGAGCAGATCGAGCACTACGTCGCCTCGGGTGAGCCCATGGACAAGGCCGGCGCCTACGGCATTCAGGGCACAGGAGGACGCATGCTCGTGCACGATATTTCGGGCGACTTCTATAACGTGGTGGGCCTACCCATCGCCCGCGTCGCGCGCGCGATTCAAAAACTCTCGTAATTGCATCTGGCGCTGGGTATCCCCCGGCGCCTACAATTTTGGCGTACCGTACGGATCCCGACCGGGCACAAGGCGCGGCGGAAAACCGATAGGAGTTAAACATGGATACACTGCTCGAGGCCATTGACGTCTGCGATGTCGATGGCTTTTGCTATGGCAACTATACGGACGAGGAGGCCGGCACCGGTTGCACCGTAATCGTGGCACCCGAGGGCGCCACCGGCGGCGTTGACGTTCGCGGCGGTGCTCCAGCATCGCGCGAAACCGACCTGCTGCGACCCGAGAACACCGTCGACAAGGTCCACGCCGTCTGCCTTTCGGGTGGATCGGCCTTTGGCCTCGAGGCTGCAAGCGGCGTCGCTCGCGAGCTTGAGAGCCGCGGCATCGGCCTTCCCGTCGGCCCCACGCAGGTGCCTATCGTGTGCTCCAGCTGTATCTTCGACCTCGCCTTTGGTAACCCCACCGTGCGCCCCGACATTGAGGCCGGCATCGCCGCCGTGCGCGAAGCACTCGACCACACCCCCACCAAGCTCGAACAGGGCAACGTAGGCGCCGGCACGGGCGCTACCGTGGGTAAGCTCATGGGGCCTGCCACCTGCATGAAGGCCGGCCTTGGAGCTGCCGCCGTGGCACTCGGCCCCATCAAGGTGGGCGCCGTGGTCTCGGTCAACGCCTGCGGCAACGTTGTCGACCCCTTCACCGGCGAGTGGGTCGCCGGCATGCGCGCCGCAGCCGATAGCGACCAGATCGTCGACATGGAACTCGCAGCCTTTGCCGCCGCCGGATCCATGCAGATGCCGCTCGACCGCACCAACACCACCATCAGCTGCATCGTCACCAACGTGGAACTCACTAAGGCACAAGCCACCAAGGTCTCCCAGATGGCCGCAGACGCCTACGCACACGCCATCCGCCCCACACACACCACCAACGACGGCGACACCATCTACACCCTCGCCAGCGGCAAACTGGGCGCCCAGGCAAGCGCCGCCGTTCCCCTAGACCTGCTGGGCATGCTCGCCGTAAGGGCCCTGGAAACCGCCATCGTAAACGGAGCCAAAACCGCCAAAACCTCCCACGGCATCCCCGGCGCCGCGAAGTAGCCTAACCTGACCGGTTGCCCGGTGGGGCTTGGTTATGTTTGCTGCTCTACAGTCCTGGCTCGCACGAAGAGCACATTAAGTGCTCTTCGGCTCGTGCGGAACTCGCGACAAACATAACCAAGCCCCACCGGGCAACCTACCAACCAGATTCTTTTCAGCCCAGGCCCCTGTGTACCGCGCGTCGAAGATCTTCAAATTCAGGCAGCCTGACAATCGATTCTTATAGCAGAGGCCCCTTGGACTTTAGTTTGATACAAGTTCCGCACGAGCCGGAAAGCACTAAATGTGCTTTCCGTGCGAGCAGGACTGTTCGCAGTAGCAAACTAAAGGCCAAGGGGCCCAGTCAACCTATCAGCAGCGATTACTCAGCAGCTAGTTGAATTTGAAGATCTTTGAGGCAAGACGGTATAGGCCGAGCGTGGTTTTGTCTCCGGCCCGTCCGCGCAGATTGGTGAAGAACCCGACCACGCCGTAGCGGGCACGACGATACATGCGCTCGTCGTAGGCCTTCAAATCATTCCACAGCGTCTTTAGGCGCTCGTCGGCGCAATCTTCATCGGAAAGCTTGGTAAGCACCGAGCAGATCGCCATCATCATGGTGAAGTAGCCCATCATGTACGAACGCAGGCGCGACGACTCAACATCGCTGTACAAGTGGTACGACTCCATCATGATACGCGTAACACGGAACTGCTGGTCCAGACGCTTGACCATCGTTGCCTCGTTGACGCTCTGGCCTTCGCGACCGATAAAGTAGCGGTAGAGGTCGATGTCGGCGTAGTACATGGTCTTGCAACGCGGCAGCGGCACGTAGGCGTAGATGTTGTCCACATAGAACGTGTGCGGCGGCATGGGAAGGTTAGACTCGCGCAGCACATCCGTGCGATAGCACAGGCTGTGCATAAGTAGGTTCTGGTCCAGGCGGAAATGACCGATCTGATCCCAGGAAAAAATCTTTTTGCGCGGCAGGGCAAATTTGTAGCCAATAGCGGTATGCGTGCCCTCGTAAACCTTCTCGTACACGTAGTTCGAGATAAACAGGTCAACGCGCTGGTCACGCTCTTCAAAGCCACGCAGAATCGACAGCATAGTCGAAAGAGCCGCAGCGTCGAGCCAGTCGTCCGAGTCGACGACCTTGTAGTAGGTGCCCTGTGCCTCGCGCAGACCCGAAAGAACGGCAATACCGTGGCCGCCGTTCTCCTGGTGCACCGCGCGAATGATACCGGGATAACGTGCCTCCCACTCGTCGGCCTTATCGGCCGTCTCGTCCTTGGAGCCGTCGTCCACCACGATAATCTCGATATCGGTGGCGTAATTGCTCCCCTCCAAGATAGAGGTGATGCAATGGTCCATGTCCTTGGCGGCGTTATACGAGGGAATACCGAATGTTATGACTTTATGCATGGCAGGCGATAATCTCATCCGAAAGATCGAGGGCGGAATTGGTCACGGCGTCCATATCGTAGTAACGATACTCGGCCAGACGACCCACCGGGTGGAAGTTCGTCAGGTTCTGGACGCGCTCAAGATAGCGCTCATAGAGCTCACGGTTCTCGGGCTCAAGAATGGCGTAGTACGGCGTCTCGCCCGAGCCGGGCGTATAGGCCTTGGAGTACTCCTTCATGATGGTGGTCTTGCCAGGCAGGACCTGACCGGTCATGTTCTTGAACTCGGTGATACGCGTGTAGTCCTCGCTCGTGGTGTAGTTGACGGTGCCCACGGGCTGGAACCGGTCCATATCGAGCGTCTCGAACTTCATGTCGAGCGTGCGGTACGGCAGCGCGCCCAGGTCGAGGTTGAACAGCTCGTCGAGCGGACCGGTGTAGACGATCTCGCCGCCATAGACCTTGCCGTCGATCTTGACGGTAGTCTCGTCGATCTCGAAGAGGTCACGGGCGTCTACGTCACAGAATACGTCGATCAGATCGTGATCGAGCATATGCTCGAACAGCGCGGTATAGCCGTCCTGCGGCATGCCCTGGAAAGGAGCCTGCGGGAAGTAGCAATCGTCATCGCCCACAAAGACGGGGACGCGGCCGGTGATCGAGGGGTCGATCTGGTCGGGCGTCTGGCCCCACTGCTTCATGGTGTAATGCAAAAAGACGTTCTCGTAGACGTAATCGGCGACCTCGGCCAAGTCGGGGTCGTTCTTCTTGCGCAGCTCCATAATGGGCACCTTGACGTCCTTGCCAAAGGTCTCCACGAGCTTTTGGTACAGTTCCTCGCCGCGCTCATCGCCAAAGGCGAGCTTGAGGCTCGCATGGTTAAAGGGCACGGGCATAAGGGTACCGTTGATGTTGGCGAGCACCTTGTGCTGGTAGTCCGTCCACTTGGTAAAGCGCGACAGGAAATTGTGGACGCGCTCGTTAAAGGTATGGTAGATGTGCGGACCATACTCGTGGACCAGGATTCCCGCCTCGTCAGTGCAGTCGAAGGCATTGCCCGCAATGTGGCTACGGCGCTCCAAAACGGCAACACGATAGCCGATGGTTTCGGCAAGACGGCGGGCGCAAACGGCACCGGCATAACCGGCGCCGACAACGATCATGTCGTACGCACCGGCATTAAAGCCTTCAGGCAGGCCTGAGGTAATCTGCATCGATACTCCTTGTCAAAAGCCACACGCTTTTTAACTGGGCTTTTTCTCGAACATACGTCGAGACATATTTATCAGAGCGATTATAGCGCTAATGCGTCCTATAATGAGCTTGCCACACAAGGAAAGCTCAAGCACCGCGGCGTACATAATTGAAAGGTAAACCCGCTAGCAGCGGGTTTATTCGTGAACAGCCGGGCGCCTGGAGCTTAGCGAAACGCTTGTAAGGAGTAACATGAGCGATTTCCTAAACCGTATGAAGTCTGCCGCCAAGGCCGACCTTAAGACGATCGTCCTGCCCGAGGGCGAGGATCCGCGCACTATCGTCGCGGCCACCAAAATCATCGAGGAGGGCCTGGCAAAAATCGTCATCCTGGGCAACCCCGACGAGATCAACGTCCCCGGCGCTACCGTCATCGACCCGCGCAATGCCGAGAAGCACGAGGAGTATGCGCAAAAGTTTGCCGAGCTCCGCGCCAAGAAGGGCGTTACCATCGAGCAGGCTCGCGCGCAGGTGATGGACGCCACCTACTTTGGCACCATGATGGTCAAGATGGGCGATGCCGACGGCCTGGTCTCCGGCGCCTGCCACTCCACCGCCGACACCCTGCGCCCCGCGCTGCAGATCCTCAAAACCGCCCCGGGCACCAAGCTGGTCTCGGCCTTCTTCGTGATGTGCACCGACACCCCGCAGTTCGGCACCGACGGCACGCTGATCTTCGCCGACTGCGGCCTCAACATCAACCCGTCCTCCGACGAGCTCTCCGAGATCGCCATCGCCTCGGCCCACTCCTGGTCCACCTTCATGGGCAACGTTGAGCCGCACGTGGCCATGCTCTCCTACTCCACCATGGGCTCCGCCGGTGGCGAGGTCGCAAAGAAGGTCCAGGAGGCCGTGAAGTTCTGCAAGGAGAAGGCTCCCGAGCTCGCCATCGACGGCGACCTGCAGCTCGACGCCGCCATCGTCCCCACCGTCGCCCAGCTCAAGGCCCCCGGCTCCTCCGTCGCCGGTAAGGCCAACGTGCTCGTGTTCCCCGACCTCGAGGCCGGCAACATCGGCTACAAGCTGGTCCAGCGCTTCGCCGGTGCTGACGCCTACGGCCCCATCCTGCAGGGCATCGCCAAGCCGGTTAACGACCTGTCGCGCGGCTGCTCTGCCGACGACATCGTGGGTGTCGTGGCCATCACCGCCGTCCAGGCTCAGATGGCTGAGTAGCGTACATATCCCCTCGGGACAGGAATTTCCGCCCGCTAGCAAAAGGCCTCCGGAGCTGTTGCTCTGGAGGCCTTTCGTTTACTTGCAAATGCGAGCGTTAGTTGTTCTTGGTCAGACGCTCGACGTCGTGGGCGATCATGTATTCCTCGTCGGTGGGGATGACCATGACCGTGACGGCGGAACCGGCGGCGCTGATGACCTGCGGGCCGTTGCCCACGGCCTCGCGGTTCTTGTTATTGTCGATGCGCACGCCCAGCCACTCAAAGCAGTCGCAGAAGGCCTTGCGAATCGACCAGTCGTTCTCGCCGATGCCGGCGGTAAAGGTGATGGTATCCACGCCCGCCATGGAGGCGATCATGGAGCCGGCCTGCTGCATAGCCTTGTAGGCAAACATATCGAAGGCGAGCAGGCAGCGCTCATCTCCCTCGGAGGCGCGTGTACGGATGTCGCGGGCGTCGTTGGAGATGCCCGAGATGGCAAGCAGACCAGACTGCTTGTTCATCATGTCATCGACTTCCTGATAGCTGTAGCCGCCCTCGCGCTGGAGGTAGCACACGGTGGCCGGATCAATGGAACCGCAGCGAGTGCCCATCATCAGGCCGTCGAGCGGCGTGAGGCCCATCGTGGTGTCGCGGCACACGCCGTCCTCGATAGCAGCGAGCGAAGCACCGTTACCCAAGTGGCACGAAAGCAGACGGTGGCAGCGCGAACCCAGGATCTCCTTGGCCATCATCCACTCATAGCGGTGGCTCGTGCCGTGGGCGCCGTACTTGCGCACGTGGTACTTGTCGCACACGTCCTTGGGCAGCGCGTAGGTATAGGCGACCTCGGGCATGGTCATATGGAACGAGGTATCGAAGACCGCCACGTTGGGCAGCTCCGGATACTTCTCACGGCAATACTCAATCGCCGCGGCCTCGCCGTAGTTGTGCAGCGGGGCGAGCGGGGCCACCTCGAGAATCTTGGCCATAACCTCGTCGTCGACAACTGCGGAATCATCGAAGTGCCAGCCGCCCTGAACGATACGATGACCAATGCCATCAATCGTAAAGTCGGTCTTCTCGAGCTCCTCGAGCACACGAGCGATAGCAGAGCGATGATCGGGGAAAGGGACCTCCTCGGTCTGCTTGGCGCCACCGTTCTCGGAGTGGCCAAAGATGCCCATGTCCGAACCGATACGTTCGCAGTTGCCCTTGGCGAAAACCTCGCGGGTATCGGTATCCAAAAGCTGATATTTAAGGCTTGAGCTGCCGGCGTTGACAACAAGTACGTTCATGAGACTCCTTTGCAGTGCAATACGGTCGACGCAGACCCCTTAAGGCGGCCGCATTTTAATAAGAAGTTATCACAACTTGATAAATAGCTATTAAGCATATCGCCCAACGAGCACAAAAGAGGGGCCGAACGGCGCTCGGTCGTCCAGCCCCTCCCCTCTTGCAATTACTTGCCGTTGACGATGCGCTCGACGTCGGAAGCGATCATGAACTCCTCGTCCGTGGGGATGACGAAAATCTTGACCTTGGAATCCTTGGCGGACAGGCACCAAGCGCCGTCGCCGCGCAGGGCGTTGCGGGCATGGTCCATCTTGACGCCCATAAAGGCCAGACGGTCGGCCACGCCAGCGCGGACAGCCGGAGCGTGCTCGCCGATGCCGGCGGTAAAGACCAGGGTGTCCATGCCGCACATGGAAGTAGCCATCTCGGCAGCCTTGGCGGCAATCTTGTAGACAAACATGTCGAAGGCGAGCTGAGCATCGGGGTCACCAGCGGCGGCGAGCTCCTCGACGTTGCGGCAGTCGTTGGTCTTGCCGCCGGTCACAGCCAAAAGGCCGGACTTCTTGTTCATCATCTCGTCGACCTCGTCGAAGGTGTAGCCACCCTCGCGCTGCAGGTAGCACACGGTAGCCGGGTCGATGGAGCCGCAGCGGGTGCCCATCATGACGCCATCGAGCGGGGTGAGGCCCATGGTGGTGTCCATGCACTTGCCGTCCTCGATAGCGCACAGGGAAGCGCCGGAGCCGATATGGCACACGACGACCTTGCGGGCCTCGCCGTTGGTCATCTCGGCGACCTTCTTGGAGATGTAACGGTAGCTGGTGCCGTGGGCGCCGTACTTACGGATGTGCAGCTTGTCGCAAACGTCCTTGGGTAGAGCGTAAGTCTTGGCGACCTCGGGCATGTTGAAGTGGAAAGCGGTGTCATAGACCGTGACGTTGGGCAGGTCGGGATACTGCTCCAGGCAGAACTCGATAACGTTGGCCTCGGGGTTGTTGTGGAGCGGCGCCAGCGGGGCGACCTCGCGGATCTTAGCGAGAACGTCCTCGTCGACGAGGGAGGAATCGCCAAAGTACCAACCGCCCTGAACGATGCGATGGCCGATGCCCTCGATCTTGACGCCGTTGGCCTCGAGGTCCTTCAGGACGACCTCGATGGCGACCTTGTGGTCGGGGAACTCGATGTTCTCGGTCACCTTCTTGGAACCGTTAGCAGCGTGGGTGAAGGTACCGCCGGTAAAGCAGACGCGCTCGCAGGAGCCCTTTGCGGACACCTTGTGGGACTTGGTGTCGATGACCTGATACTTAAGGGTCGAAGATCCCGCGTTGACGACCAGAACGTTCATGTGTCTCCCTACTAACAGGCGGTGTGGCGCCGCCAGGTTACATACGCTTCAATAATAAACCCAAACGCCCTCGCGCTCGGGTTTATTGGCGTTGATATATAAGTTATCGGTGTCTAAATACTCATGTCCTTTGGCTTGTAAGACGAAATAGCGCGGGGATATACACCAAAGAAGAAATCCCGAGCGCGACAAGCAATACGACTCGAATGCCCGCAGCGCTGCTCAACACAGCGTTGAGCAGATAGAAAAGAACAGCACCCACCGCCACCATCTGGCTTTGAACCGAAATCAATGAACAGCGCATCGAAGAATCAGCAGCATTTTGAAAAATTGAGTATTTAATTGGAGCAAACAACGAGTACGCAACCGTCTGCAGCACATAGAACACGGGCAGCAAATTAGCCGGAGTAAGGGGGATCAAAAACAAAGCTGTCAATACTAAGCGAATGATGCCGCAAATACGCGCAAAACGGCCCTTGTCGACATGAGCAATCACACTGGGCACAATAAGCCCCATGGAGGCCGAGGCAAGAAGCTGGACCGCAATGATCACACCCGAAGCGACGGCATTCATTCCGCGACCCGCAAGCAACAGTGAGAAAAAGTCTTCCAGGGCGACAAAAGCAAATGCCTGAGAGCAGTCCATGATGAACGCTGAACGAAGAATGCCGTTACGCGCAATAGCGGCACCGATCATCTTCGGGCTAATTCCACGCTTAGGTGTCGCTGTAGTGTCCCCTCTTCGCATCTCAGGAATGCAGACAACGACAACCAACGTCAACACCATTGCGATGATATCCGCCAAAAGACCAATGAGATACGCGCCAGCGGACGAAATGAAACCGCCCACACAAGCGGAGAGGGCATAAGAGGCATAGAAAACAAATCGCTCAACGACATTAAGCCTTACGAGCTGGTCCAGAGAGACGCTGTCAATGTAAATCGCTTCCATGGACCCGCTCATACATGCAGCGGCAAAACCTTTGAGAGCAAACGCGCCGATTAAAAGCAGAGGAGAACGGACGAGAAGCAGGGCGGCGTAGTATCCAAGCATCCCCACGACGCCAACGAGACCACTTGTCTTTCGTCCAAACCTATCGGCAATATAGCCAGTGGGAACTTCAAGGATGAACTTGCTCACTTGATATGCAATCATCATGCTAGAAATCGCCACCATCGAGAATCCGACGAATTCAAGGTAAACCGTCAGAAAATACAAAATGGTGCTGAAGTTCGACAGAAAAACAAACGTCATATAAAGCAAAACTGTACGGTTTTTCATGCTCCGCCCTCCAAGAGTCAACAATCTAAATCGGAATCTTGGAAAAGCATGAGGGCAAAGCCGTCAGTCATGTGTTACAAGGCGTCAACATTCACTTGACGACACGAGGCCAAATGGCCTCACGAAGCAAGATGACGCAATAGGTGAAGAAATACCGTCTGGTGTCGATCGGTCCAGGCATTTTGTCGATAGCAAAAGTAGATGGGCAAGGCTACGTCATGCGAACCTTCAATAGAGTACTCGCTCACTTCCGACCCATCTGATGCGAGAGAAGAGCCAGAAAAACCCAATATCAATCCCCCGGCTTGAAGAAACTCAGCCTGCGCTCTGTTTCCGTATTCGACGTCGCGGAAGCGGAAATTAACCAGCTGAGCTTCGGGGCATTGATTGATCGCATTGAGACAGGGCGACAAATTAATGGGAACAGCTAACCTGCCGCCCAGTAACTCACGAACGGTCATAGCACCCACAGATTGATGACCCGCTGGGCACGAAAGAACCTTGAGCTCCTTTTCACCCAAGTATTTCGAAGAAAGGACACTGTCCCTTGGTTCCTCAAATGAGATGGCCGCATCCGAAATGCCAAGCACAAGTGATTCAAAGCATGTAGCCGTTGGCTGATGCCACACATCAAGGTGAATCTGAGGGTGCGAGCTTTCAAACGAGTCGTACCAGTTTTCGGAAAAAAGACGCCCCCGCCCGTGAAGACAGGGGACGTAAAGACGAAAGTGGCCGTCGGGCGAAACGCCACCGTTCCCCGATTGGGTGTACTTTTTGAGATCGTCGACTTGTGCCAGGATCACGCGTGCACGACGCGCAAATTCTCTGCCCGCCGGAGACAAAACAGCCTCCCCCGCCGATCGATTGAGCAAAACGATCTGATACTCAGACTCCAGTTTCTTAATTGCCGACGAGACAGCCTGTGGGCTCACGTGAACGGCGCGAGCCGCTTTGCGCACGCCGCCGTAGTTCGCTACCGCTTGAAGGTATTCGAGTTGAGAAAACTGCATAGGTTACTCCAAAGGCAGCCAAGGCGACGGGCCGTGCGTCCTCAGATGAGGTTCTCGCCCAGGTTCTTGCCGCCGAGGACGTGCATGTGGAAGTGCATGACGGTCTGACCGGCGTTGACGCCCTTGTTGGAGATGACGCGGAAACCGTCCTCCAGACCCTTGGCCTTGGCGACCTCCTGGATGGCGTGGGCCATGGCGCCCATGGTCTCGGCGGGCACGTTATCGGCGATGTCACTGTAGTGCTTCTTGGGGATCACGAGCGTGTGGACCGGCGCCTGGGGATTGAGGTCGTCGAACGCGATGACCTGGTCATCCTCGTAGACGACGGTCGAGGGGATCTCGTGGTTGGCAATTTTGCAGAAGATGCAATCACACATGGTTGGTTCCTTTCTCACAGACCAAGGTAATTATATTTGGTCGGGATGGTTAGAACGAAAGGTTGTCGTCGGTGTTGGCGGCTTCGCCGTCGGCGAGCACGTCGTTGCCGTCGACGTCCTTCAGGAGCACCGAGACCTTCTGCTCGGCATCGGACAAGCGGGTACGCAGGCTCTTGAGGAGCTCGACGCCGCGGGTATAGCTCTCAAGCGACTCCTCGAGCTCCATATCACCCGACTCCAAGCTGCGGATGATGAGCTCCAACTCCTGTGAAGCCTGCTTGTACGTAAGCTGCTCGACCGGGGTCTTCTCTGCCATATCTGTTTCCTTTCCTAAAGGTTTATCGCTATGAAACGCGGCCTACTCGACCGTATCGACCGTTGCCGCCACGTTGCCGTCTGCCATGCGCACGCGAATGGCGTCACCGGGCTTAAAGGTCTTGGCGCTCGTGGCCACCCCATCATCGCTGTACGCGATGGAATAACCACGGGCAAGCACCTTGAGCGGCGACAGGGCATCGAGCGAGGCTGCCGCACGGCCCAGGTCGGATGCTGGCTTGTTGAGCATCGTGCGCCCCTGGTACTCCAGGCGGGAGCTTGCGAGCGTGAGCGCATGGCGCTTGCCATCGAGTCCTGAGGTGCTTGCGATCAAGCGCTCGGGCAGACGCTCAAAGTTGGAGCGGAATGCCCCAACCGAACGCGTTATGGCGCCGGACAAACGATCGGCCGTCAGGGCAAGCTCAGACTCGCGACGCTCAACCATAAACGTTGGGTCGTTGAGGAACGGGCGGCACGCAGCCGCATCGAGCGCATCGCCCAAGCGAGCCGTATAGGTATCCCAGGCACGGCGACCGCGCTGATCGAGCATCTCCAGGTCGACCTGGGCCGACCCAATCATCGATGCCATCGCAGCACCCAGACGTTGATAGCGCGCCTCGAGCACATCGGCCAACTCCGTCATAGCCGGCGCCACCGATTCGGCCGCCGCCGTAGGCGTGGAGGCGCGACGGTCGCTCACCATGTCGCAAATCGAGGTATCGGGCTCATGGCCAATGCCGGTCACCACGGGCACGGGACAAGCCGCCACCGCGCGGGCAAGCTCCTCGTCATTAAAGGTCATGAGGTCCTCAAAGGAGCCGCCGCCGCGCACCAACAAAATACAGTCGGGCGCCGGCGTAATGGAAGCGGCGCGGCGCAGGCCCTCAATGAGCTCTGTCGGCGCACCCTCGCCTTGTACCTTGGCACCCACGCAGACGAGCTCGACGAGCGGGTTGCGACGACGCAATGTGCGCTTGACGTCGTCGATTACGGCACCCGAAAGCGAGGTGACGACCGCCACGCGGGAGCAGAACACCGGGATGCGGCGCTTGCGCGCTTCGTCCATCAGACCCTCACGGCGTAGCTTTTCGGCCAGTTGCGCCACTTGTTGACGCAGCAGACCCTCCCCCGCCAGCGAAAACGAGCGAGCGACAAAGCTCATGCGGCCCGTAGCCTTATAGAGATTGAAGCTGCCCTTAAAGCTCACCTGCATACCGTCGCGCAGATCGAACGTGCGCTTGAGATAGGCACCCTTCCAAATGATGCAGTCAACGGCGGCCGAATCGTCCTTGATCTGGAAATAGCAGTGGCCGCTTCGGGCGTTAGGACCACGAAAACCCGTGACCTCGCCCAAGACGCTCAGCTGCGGAATGGCATCGAGCGCACCGGCGGCAATCTCCACCGCCTGGCTCACGCTGAGCTCCTTGCGCTCTTGCTCGTCCGAACCGTCGAACTCGGCGGAAACGGCATTACCGGTTAGGTTCCAGCCTGCCACGCAGCCTCCTTTCGTTATCGAGCACAGAGGCTCCGGCCCCGTGCGAAATTAAGTCCAACACATAGTACAGCGCCGCGAGGACACGAATCCCCGCGGCGCCTGCCTGTCCCATTTGTTATCGGTTGGAGTTTCTGTTGTAGCGAGCCATAAGGTAGAGCAACTGAATGATCGAAGTGAGCGCTGCAGCCACATAGGTAAGCGCGGCTGCCGTCAGTACCTTCTTGGCGCCGTTGACCTGCTTGGAGCTCATGCCCGACTGCTCGATGTACGCCACAGCACGTCGGCTGGCGTCAATCTCGACAGGCAACGTAACGAGTTGGAACAGCACACTAAACGAGAAGAAGATCAACGCGAGGGTCGTGAGCCCGGCAATGTTCATAAACAGGCCCAAGAGTAACACGATGGTCCAGGTGTTCTGGGTAAAGTTGACGACCGGCACGAGGGCGGTACGCACTTTCATCATGGCATAGCCGCTTTGACGCTGGGCGGCATGGCCCGCCTCGTGGCAGGCGACGGCAACGCTTGCGACCGAACCGCCCGAACGGTTGGCATCCGACAGATACAGGTTGTTGTCCTGCGGGTTGTAATGGTCGGTGAGCTCGCCAGCGACACCCTTGATACCCACGGCGCTACAACCGTTGGCATCGAGCATGCGGCGAGCGACTGTGGCACCCGTATCGCCGTCCGAGCGAACCTTGGACCAGGTTTTGTACGTCGAGTTGATATAGTTCTGTGCGGCAAGGCCAAGCACCGTGCAGACAAGAACAACCAGCAGGTACAGCGGGTCGATGCCAAAGCCGTATCCATAGTAATAAGGCATGCGAATTCCTCCGAGTCGAGTTACACGTTGGAGGCATTTTACCCACTCAACCGGCTAGGCTTCCCTACAGGAGCTCGATTTTGCCGTCCTTCACCGTCAACCCCATATTGCCGGAAAGCAGATCGTCTAGGCGCGAGCCCACAAGCTCAAAGCGCCAACCTTCGCGCAGGCGGCTCTGCTCGGGATGCTCAATGTAGTCGGCCAGGTCATCGCGCGAGGCAATGACCGAGGTCGCAACGCCTGAGCGCTCGGCAACCAGGCGGATAAGCGCATACATAAGGTCAGTCACGCTCTCCAGCTCCGGCGAAATCTGACGATGTCCGCGCACCAAGAGCGGCAGGCGATCGTGCGGACAGCTCGCACCGCGCTTGATGGCCATGAGCGCACCGTCCACGTCGCGCTCCCCCAATTGATCGGTACCGCGAATGCTACGGAACTCCTCAACGCGCACGGGATTGCGCTTAACGAGCGCTAGCAGCGTGTCGTCGGACATGACCCACTTGCGCGGGATGTTACGGCGCTCGGCGCGGTCCTCGCGCCAGGCGGCGAGCTCGCGCGCGATACCCAGCTGATGACGGCTGCACGAATTGATGCGCTTGACCTTGCGGAACGCCTCGTGGCGATCGGCGCGATAGTGCGACTCGTCAGCCAGCGGGCGCAGCTCGTCGAGCACCCAGTCCACACGGCCCAGCTCGCGCAGGCGGCTCATCATCTCGGTATAGGCGACGATCAGGTACTTGACGTCATCGATCGCATACTCAATCTGCTTATCGGTCAGCGGGCGGCGCGACCAGTCGGTCAGTGACTCGGTCTTGGGCAGCGATACGCCGCAGAACGTCTGAACAAGCGCGCCATACGAAATCTGCTGGCGCTCGCCCAAAAAGGCGGCGGCGACCTGCGTATCGAAAATCGGTCGTGGCAGCACGCCCACGGTATGGAGCATGACCTCCATATCCTGCGAGCACGCGTGGAAGACCTTGGTCACGCTCTCGTCGGCCATAAGCTCGGCCAGCGGCGATAGGTCGTCGATTACCAGGGGATCGACCGCGACGCTCTCAGCAGGGGTGGCAATCTGAACCAAACATAGACGCGGATGGAACGTGCGCTCGCGCAAAAACTCGGTATCGACGGCAATCGCGTCGAACTCACGGGCGCGCTGGCAAAAGTCGAGTAGAGCCTGATGTGTGGAAATGTACATATCAACCCATCGAATAAGGTTAGGCCCGAAAAACACGGGTAGGATATCGGCATTGCCTTACAACTATACTCGGTTAGTCACAGAACGGGAACGTAAGTATGCGCTGCCTTATCATCCACAACCCGGCATCGGGCCCCAGCTCAGATGAAATCTACGCATTCACGCACGCCCTCGCGCAGGGCGGCGACGAGGTCGTGATGCGTTTTATCGGCGATGGCATGGAGCCCGAGGATGCCGTGGCAGACGTGCGCGAGTTTGACCGCGTGGTCGTTTCGGGCGGCGACGGCACCGTCTCCAACGTGCTCGACCAGATGCGCGGGTGCGGTGTCCCCACGCTCGTCTTCCCCTCCGGCACAGCCTGCCTGTTCTTCAACAACATCGGCAATGCCCCCGAGGCAGCGGCGCTCGCCAAGGCCTGCCGTGCCGGTCGCACGGTCAAAGTCGACATGGGTGAGCTCTTTTGGCTCGACGAGAACGGCAACGAGAAGCGCCACGGCTTTATCATCATCGCCGGCTCGGGCTTCGACGCCGAGATCATGATGAAGGCCGCCCCCACCAAAAACGACATCGGCGAGATCGCCTACTTCCTCTCCGCGCTCGCCACGCCCAATCCCACGGTGGCGCACTTTACGATTGAGCATGACGGCATTGTCGAGGAGCTCGACGGCATCTGCTGCATGGCCGGCAACACCTCGGTCATCCAAAACGACATCAACCTGTTCCCCGACTGCCGTATGAACGATGGCATGGTCGACATTGCGGTCATCGAACCCGTGCGCACCGTGCAGCTGCTACCTACCGTGATCACCGCCGCACTCGACCCCGCCGGCAAGGTACTCGGGCGCCCGCAGTTCAAGATCATCCAGACCAAGGAAGCCAAGATCACCTGCACCCCGTCGCTGGGCATGCAGTTCGATGGCGAGATTATCTCCAGCAATTCGGGCGTCTTTGGAGCCCGCGCGCTTCCACAATGCCTCGACCTCATCGTCGACGAATTCTCCCCGCTCGGAAAATAGGAGGACCCTATGAACGACAATCCCCTGCTCGGCTTTATCATCATCGTTTTGGCCATGCTCGTCGGCTATGCGATCAACGTGATTCACCGCCGGAAGAAGTAATTCCACATTGGTATGATATTCATCCAATTATCGTCTCCCCTGCTGTTTATGCATTTGCCAAACAGCAGGGGATTTTCATTTCAGGCATTCCCAGCTACTTTATTCGGCTACAGTAATTACAGGGCGTCTTTATTAAAGTAAAGCTACAAACTGAGTACAATTAACCGCTCGTCGCATATTTCATCACGCTTATCGAGTAAGTGTCTTTCATAGATGAATATTGTTTCCAGTTCGTTACGCTAATGGGGCGTCTTTATTGGCTGAAGCCCTCTGGCGACAGAGGGCTTTCGCACGCTGGGAGGGAAAATGAGGAAAACTCACCCCGTCAACGCGCTCAAGAAGCTAGGCATAGGCCTCGCCTTTGGAGCTGCAACCATCATGTCCATGCCGACATCTGCGCTCGCCTGCACGCAGATGTACATGGGCAAAAACTATACGGCCGACGGCAATACGTACTACGGCCGCGCCGAGGACTTTGGCAAGCGCTATCTTAAGCACTACGGCATCGAACCTGCCCACGAACCTGGCTTTAAGTACAGCTCGATTGAATCTGCTTTTGAATACACTTCGAACAAGCCTACCTATCGTTACAGCTATGTACGCGACCACCCATTACAGTCTGAAGTGGGCCACCGATAAATTTCGATGGCGAGCATTCGG
>CAUGGC010000002.1 GCA_959599095.1 uncultured Collinsella sp.
CACCGAGGCGCGCTACCGCGCACAGGGCCAGTAAGACCGCATCCCGGCGAACCGCGCCGCGGGGCGCCCGCGCGGGGCCGCAGGGCATGGGGATGATCCTGCGTCCCCGCGCGGGCGCCCCCTGTTTCCCAACGTCTTCGATAGGAGCTTTTCCCACATGGCAGACATCGCATTCGAGAAGGACCTCTCCGTCGCCGAGACCGGCATCGGGGGCCTGAAGGTCGTCGACCTCGCCGTCCACGGCGACTCGCGCGGCTGGTTCAAGGAGAACTGGCAGCGCGCCAAGATGTGCGCCCTGGGCATCCCGGATCTCAGGGTCGTCCAGAACAACATCTCCTACAACGACAGCCGCGGCGTCACCCGCGGCATCCACGCCGAGCCCTGGGACAAGTTCATCTCCGTGGCCCGCGGCAGCGTATTCGGCGCCTGGGTGGACCTGCGCGAGGGCAGCGCCACCTACGGGAAGGTGTTCACCTGCACGCTCGACCCGTCCAGGGCCATCTACGTCCCGCGCGGCGTGGGCAACTCCTTCCAGGCCCTGGAGGACGGCACCGCCTACACCTACCTGGTGGACGCCCACTGGTCGCTCGAGCTCAAGAGGACCTACACCTTCGTGAACCTCGCCGACCCCGAGCTCGCCATCGAGTGGCCCATCCCGCTGGACCGGGCCACCGTCTCCGAGGCCGACCTCAACCACCCGATGCTCAAGGACGTCGTCCCCATGGCGCCCAAGAGGACGCTCGTCACCGGCTGCAACGGCCAGCTGGGCCGCGCGGTGCGCGCGCTGGCGGAGGAACGCGGCGTCGCCAAGGACTTCGACTTCTGCGACATCGACACCTTCGACATGTCCGACCCGGACGCCTACGCGCAGTACGACTGGTCGCTCTACGGCACGGTCATCAACTGCGGCGCCTACACCGCCGTGGACAGGGCGGAGACCCCCGAGGGCCGTGCCACCGCCTGGAAGGCCAACGCGACCGGGCCGGCCCTGCTCGCCCGCACATGCGCCGGGCACGGCATCACGCTCGTCCACGTGTCCAGCGACTACGTCTTCGACGGCACGGCCGAGGTCCATACCGAGGACGAGCCCCTCAGCCCGCTGTCCGTCTACGGCCAGACCAAGGCCGCCGGCGACATCGCCGTGGCCGGGTGCCCGCGCCACTACATCATGCGCTCCAGCTGGGTCATCGGCGAGGGCCACAACTTCGTCAAGACCATGAAGGGGCTCTCCGACCGCGTCGCCGACCCGGAGGACGGGCTCGCGCAGGTCACCGTGGTCGACGACCAGCTGGGCCGCCTGACCTTCACGCGCGACATGGCCGAGGCCATCTTCCACGTGCTTGATGTGAAGGCCCCCTACGGCACCTACGACTGCACCGGCTCCGGCGCCGTCAAGAGCTGGGCCGACATCGCCCGCGCCGTCTTCGATGCCGTCAACGGCAACGGGGACAAGGTCGTGCCGGTATCGACCGCCGACTACTACTCCACCGCCGCGGGCCCCGTCGCCCCGCGCCCGGTCCACTCCGCGCTCGACCTGTCCAGGCTCGAGTCGGTCGGCTTCCACATGCCCGACTGGGAGGAAGAGCTGGGGGAGTACCTCAAGACGCTCTAGCCGCTATTAACTTTTCGAGAGCAAAAGCCGCCGCTTATTAACGGTGGCTTTTCTTGTTGGTGGCTATCTGCGCAGTGGTGCCAATAGTATTCTGCGGAAGATCTACCTCTCGCTTGTCTCGGTGGCGGACTTGCCGGGCTGGTCATCGTAGGCGTATTTGCTGTACACGTTGACCTCCCACTGCTTTTTTTCGACCTTTGCCACAGAATCCAGGATGAATCCGGTTGCAAGGCTCAGACCACAGAGGAACATAAACGATGCAGCAAGCATGGCAGTGGGGAAACGCGGGACCAGGCCGGTCTGAAAGTACTCAACAAAGATAGGAATGCCCAAAACCAGGCCGATAATCGCGAATAGAAGCGCGACGAGGCTGAAGAACTTCAGCGGGCGGTAGTCCTTGAACAGCGTGCCGATCATCGCAACGACTTTAATGCCGTCGCTCACGGTATTGAGCTTGGACTCGGAGCCTTCCGGACGGTCGCGGTACTCGATGGGCACGTCTTTGATGCGCCAGCGGTGGTCGACGGCGTGGATCGAGAGCTCGGTTTCGATCTGGAAGCCCTCGGAAAGCACAGGGAAGGTTTTGACGAACGGGCGGCTCATGGCGCGGTAGCCTGTCATGACGTCATCGAAGCTGTAGCCATAGATCCACTTGATCATGGCGCGGACCAGATTATTGCCAAAGCCGTGGAAGGCACGCTTGTTCTCCTCGGCGTAGGTGCCGTTGGAAAGGCGATCGCCTACGGTCATGTCGGCCGTGCCGTTAAGGATGGGCTCGCAGAGGGCCTTGGCCGCCTCGGCGGGGTAGGTGTCGTCTCCGTCGACCATCAGGTAGCAATCGGCGTCGATATCGCGAAACATCTGGCGGCACACGTTGCCCTTTCCCTGACGGGGCTCAAAGCGGACTGTGGCGCCGTGCTCGGTGGCAATGCGTGAGGTATCGTCTGACGAGTTGTTGTCATAGACATAGACTGTCGCCTGCGGAAGCTCGCGGTGAAAGTCGTCGATGACTTTGCCGATCGTGAGCGCTTCGTTGTAGCAAGGGATGATGACGGCGATGGATTCAGAATTCACTTAATGCTCCTTATACATTCAATCCTAGAAAGTATAGCCGTTTGGGCCTGGCATCCTAAGATGTGGGTTAGTTCTCCAGTTTTGTTACGCGAATCGTTTGCATGGCCGTCGGGTCTATACTGTTCGTTTGTCAACGATTACGAGTAAAGGAGTTGCATCCGTGTCGGATCAGACAAAGCAACAAGAAACTCGCAGTCTGCCTGCGACGTTTGCTAAGAATGAATTTGAGAAGGACGCGTTTATCCTTCGTCAGCTGGTTACCAAGGATTTTAAGATCAAGTATCGCCGTAGCGTTCTGGGCGTCGCATGGTCGGTGCTCAACCCGCTGCTGATGATGATCGTCATGGCCATCGTGTTCTCGACGATTTTTGGCCAGGGCCGCAATGGCTCAATGACGCCCGAGATGTACCCGCTGTACTTGATCGTGGGTAACATTACCTTTGCCGTCATGTCTGAGTCTACTAACCAGGCCCTGACGTCGATCGTGGGCGCTGCCCCTCTGCTCAAGAAGGTTAAGGTGCACCGCTGGGTTTTCCCGGTGCAGAAGGTGCTCTTCTCGCTGGTCAACTTTGCCTTCTCGCTGGTCGCCGTCGCCATCGTCATGCTGTGGTTCCGCGTTATGCCTTCTTGGCACCTGATTCTGTTGCCGGTTTGCCTGCTGCTGCTTATGTGCTTCTGCATGGGCCTGGGCATGATGCTCTCTGCCCTTACGGTCTTCTTCCGCGACGTTATGCATCTGTGGAGCGTCGTCATTACGGCGTGGACTTACATTACGCCCATCTTCTGGACGACTGACTATATTGCGCAAATGCCGCATCTCGTGCGTATCTTGATGTATGCGAACCCCATGTTCAACTATCTGCAGTTTATGCGCGATATCTTTCTGTTCCAGACTACGCCCTCGCTTATGACGTTTGGTATGTGCGTTGCCTGGGCGGTTCTTGCGCTTGTTATTGGCTACACCGTGTTCCATAAGTCCGAGCGCAAGTTCATCCTCTACATCTAAGGAGTGCTGTGATGACTGAATCTGTTGTTGATTACAGCGAGCAGCCTCTGGCTGTCGAGGTCGACGACGTCACCATGATCTTTAACATGGCGTCCGAGTCGCTGACCAACCTCAAGGAGTACTTCATCAAACTTGCCAAGCACGAGTTGTTCTTTGAGGAGTTTAGGGCGCTCAAGCATATCTCGTTTGATATTCATCGTGGCGAGGTTGTGGGTCTGGTCGGCACCAATGGTTCCGGCAAGTCTACGATGCTCAAGATTATCGCTGGCGTGCTTGAGCCTAGCGAGGGCAGTGTTAAGGTGCACGGTAACATCGCGCCGCTGATTGAGCTTGGTGCCGGCTTTGACCCCGAGCTGACCGCCCGCGAGAACATCTATCTGAACGGCGCCCTGCTCGGCTATACCAAGGAGTTCATCGACGCCAACTTTGACGGCATTATTGAGTTCGCTGAGCTTCAGAACTTTGTCGATATGCCGCTTAAGAACTTCTCCTCGGGCATGGTGGCGCGTATCGCCTTTGCAATCGCGACGATTACCGAGCCCGATATTCTGATCGTTGACGAGACCCTGTCCGTCGGCGACGTGTTCTTCCAGGAAAAGTGCGAGGCCCGTATTCAGCACTTTATCGAGAGCGGTGACGTGACGGTTTTGTTCGTGTCGCATTCCATGGAACAGGTTGAGCGCATCTGCCAGCGTGCGGTTTGGATCGAGAAGGGCGACCTTCGCATGGACGGCCCGGTCGATGAGGTCTGCAAGGCGTATCGCGAGCAGTTCAACTAGGTTATAATTACTTGCGCCCGACAGGCTTGCGCTTGCTTGGGCGTGTGGTTATTTGCTCCATTAGCTCAGTTGGATAGAGCAGGGGACTTCTAATCCCAAGGTCGACGGTTCGAATCCGCCATGGAGCACCATTGTTTATTAAGCCCAGACCGCTTGGTGGTCTGGGCTTTTTCACATGCCGGTGTTCTTTATTCTTGCCGGGTATACGTTTAGGCCGAAGTCGTGGCGTGAACTGCTGTTGTGCTGCTGATGTGGATTGGTTATACGGCGCGCCAAAGGGGGCTGGAGCCGAGCGTGAGCAAGCCTCTGCTTATGACGCTGCCAGCATCGTGGTTCTTCGCGTCAATCGTACGCTGTGCCTGCGATATTGGATTGGCGTACGTGATCAAGAAGGCGTAACAAAAGCGGGGAGGACCAACTTGGCCCTCCCCGCTGTATCTAGTCTGCCTTCAGGCACTCGGGCAAGACGTTTGCAACTGCATTCATCGCCTGCGGCCTCAGGTACTGCTCATTGAGCTTTGCCTTTCTGTAGGCGTAGCGAGTGCCTGCCGAGTACTTGATCAATATGTCGGTGAAGAATCGCTCCCAACTTAGGTAGTCGCGGCTTTCGATGAAGCTCGAGGGGTCCTCGAGGATCTTTGAGATATCGTTACTGGGAATGAGACCAGATTGCAGAAGTGTCCACTCGAACGATTCCGGGAGGAACAAGCGAACGTTCTTGTAAACGCGCTGTCCGAGCACCTTTTCGATGTAGGGACCAAACGCTGCGCCGTCTCCTATGGCAAGAACGTTTTGCTCGGGGCATTCGTGAATCGTACGTTTTAGATTCGCAACGCCGGTGGCGGTATAGCAGGGGATCCCGAGTCGGTTGCAAAGAGCGTTGTAGAATTGATAGCCAGATTTGCTATCCTCGACAACTACGGCGTCGGGTACCTCGAATCCAACATTTAGATCCTGGTAAAGCATGTTTGCCGTGTGGCTGTATATCGGTTTTGTTATAGAGTAGAAGCGTTTATCGCTCTTTCGGCCATTGATTGTTTTACTCGTGGTGTTTACCAGCTTTAGGATTTCGTCGACACTGTAGGGGAGTTCGCTGGCGTCTCGGCGAGATATCAGGACAAAATAGTTGGACGACCCGTTAACGGCTTTTGCGAAGTCTTTTGAGTAGATAAATTCGTTACCCTCATCTAAAAAGATTATTGAGTCCTCGATAATCGAAAGCTCGCGTTCCCAACGCCTGCCAGATAGCGTTTCACAGGGAACGTCACAACTGAGCGTGACGCCGCTCTCCGGTCCACGATCGTTGTAGTCGCGAATCATCGAGATGAGTGTCGTTTTGCCCGTGCCGCTGTTGCCGCGGATGAAGGAAATATTGCGCTTAAACGTGAGTGTGTATTTGACCTTTGCACGCTCTACGACAACGGTGTGCGTTCCCTTCATTACTCATCAACATCCAAAAAGTCATTCGTGGCGCCGACAAACTCCTGCATGTTTCTAACGATGCGGCCATCGTTATTGATGCGAATCTCAAAGCTCTTCCAGGGGAATTTCATGATGTGGTATAAGGTCACCAGCACATCCTGCTCTTTGCCGATCTTGAGTAGCCAGCGGGCACAGTTGTCTCCGCAGGTGGATGCGTTGAACACCATATTTGGGAGATTGCGCACCAGCAGCAGCGTCTTAACGCCGCCGGACAGTTCGAGTGGAGTGATTGAGCCCAGCTGCTTGCTTACGATGTTGTGGGGACCGATGAGCTCTGATCCGTCCACGCTTTTAATAATCTGTGCGGCCATAGGGTCTTCGAACCATGAGTCCAAGTATGAGTTCCTAAAATAGGTTTCGGTATCGTAGATGGAACCGGGGTAATCCCCCAGGTGAATGCTCAGCATGTGGGTCTCCAGACGTAGTGTGACTGCAACGATTATATGCCAGTAATAAAATGCCGGAAGCAGCGAGGTCGCTGCTTCCGGCGCTGGAGTTTTGTTCGCGTGAATCGGTGTTAATGAATTGATCCGCGAGGCTACTTTTCGAGATGCTCCTTCAGCAGCTCCAGTGCATGCGCATAGCCTTTCAGGCCCTCGCCGGTGATGGTGGCGAAGCAGGCCAGGCGTGCATAGCTCACCTGGCGGAAGTCCTCGCGCGTCTCGACGGCGCTGATGTGGACCTCGACGGCAGGGATGGCGACGGCCTTGAGGGCGTCGAGGATCGCCACGCTCGTATGCGTGTAGGCAGCCGGGTTGATGACGATGCCGTCGACCTTGCCGTAGGCCTCCTGGATCTTGTCGATGATGTTGCCCTCGTGGTTGGACTGGAAAACCTCGACCTCGTCGAAGCCCTGTGCAGTGCCCGCTTCCTGGCAGATCTGCACTAAACGGTCGTAGTTGTCGCTGCCATAGATGCCCGGCTCGCGAATGCCGAGCATGTTGAGGTTGGGGCCGTTGATGACGAGTGCTTTCATGGTTGCTTCCTTTGCGATTGGAAAACCACCACAAAGTTACCTGTCCCCTTTGTGGTGGTTTTGATTAGAGAGCGGGTGGGAGGGTGTCGAGGAGGGCTTGGGCGGTGTTGGCGGCGCAGTCGCGTGAGTCGATGATGTAGTCGGCCCAGGCGCGGTAGCGCGGCATGCGCTGTTCGGCCAGCTTGTCGATACCGTCGCGGGCGGTGATGGGGCGACCCTTGTGGGCGAGTTCGTCGAGCTTACGGTTGAGCATCACGATCTGGCTGTTCTGGTGCAGTAGCGGGTAGTTCTCGTCGCGCGTGACCACGCCGCCGCCGGTGGAAAGCACCAGGCCGCTGCGCTTGGAGATGCCGGCCAGCGCCGCCGTCTCCTGCTCGCGGAAGGCCGCCTCGCCGCGCTCGACGATAAGGTCGGCGCAGGGCATGCCCAGGCGCTCCTCGAGGGCGCGGTCCAGGTCGATGTGCTCTCGCCCCGTGAGCAGGGCAATCTGCTCGCCCACGCGGGTCTTGCCCGAGCCCGGCATACCGATCAGCGCGATGTTCTGTTCGCGGCGTGACAGGCGCTCCGTTACGTCCAGAATGCGCTCACGCGGAGTGACCTGGCCGGTGTAGCGCTCAACGGCTTGCGCCGCCTGGGCCACGAGCATTAGCAGGCCGCCGATGCAGGGGATGCCGCGGCGCTCGGCCTCGAGCATCAGGCCCGTGCGTGCAGGGTTGTAGACAATGTCGATAACGCCTTCGAGCGCATCGAGCCCCTCGAGCGTGCAGGGGGCATCGGGACAGTGGGGGAACATGCCGGCGGGCGTGCAGTTGACGAGCAGGGCAGCGTCGGACTGCTGCGAGATATTGTCGTAGTTGACCTCGCTCGTGCGGCCGACCGGCACGACAATGGCGCCCAGGTCGCCGAGCACCATGCTGGCAGTGGTGCCGGCGCCACCGGTGGCACCGAGCACGAGGGCCTTCTTGCCGGCGACCTCAACGCCCAGCTCCTCGACCAGGCACTGAAAGCCGAAGTAGTCGGTGTTGTCGCCGCGCAGGCGGCCGTCGGGCAGGCGCGTGATGGTGTTGACGTTTCCCATACGCTCGGCGAGTGGACTCAGCTCGTCCAGGTATTCCATGACGGCGCGCTTGTAGGGGATGGTCACGTTGGTGCCCTCCCATTCGTCACCCGTCATAAAAGCCTGGAGGTCCTCGGGCTCGCGCTCAAAACGCACATACTCTAGCCCCGCGAGCTCCTTGTAGATGGTCGGGGTGTAGCTGTGGCCCAGCACGCGGCCCAGCACGCCGTAGGGGCGGGTTGCGGCGACATCGGTCATCTAGAGCACCTCCGTGTAACTGCCAAAGTAGGTGAAGCTCTCGCACACGTCGTCGATGGAATCGAGCAGGTCATCGAGGGCCTTGCTGCCAAAGGGGCAGTCCAGGTCAAAGTAGAACATAAACTCAAAGTCGTGCCCGGGGATGGGGCGGCTCTCGAGCTTGATGAGGTTGATATTGAGCGCGTAGAAGCGCTCGAGTACGCGATAGAGTGCGCCCGGCTCGTTGGCCGTGGTAATCATGAGCGAGGTGCGGTTGGCGCCGGGGTAGACGCGTGGCTCGCGGCTGATGACGACAAAGCGCGTGTAGTTGTTGTCCGAGTCCTGGATGTTGGGCTCCAGTACCTCCAGGCCGTAGAGTGCCGCGCAGCTGCGCGATGCGATGGCGGCAACATCGGTGCGTTCGGAGCTGGCGACCATCTCGGCCGACATGGCCGTGTTGGGGTACTTGGTGGCGTGTAGGTCGTGCGCCTCGATAAAGCCGGCGCATTGGGCAATGGCCTGGCCGTGGCTGTAGACCTCGTGCACGTCCGCAAGCTTGGTGCCGGGCTTGACGAGCAAGTTGTGGTCGATTTTGAGGCGAAGCGAGCGCACGATGTGGAAGTCGAACTGGGCGAGCAGGTCGTAGACGGCGTTGACCGAGCCGGCGGTGGAGTTCTCGATGGGCAGCACGCCAAACTCGCAGAAGCCGTCGCGCACGGCGCACATGACGCCCTCGAAGGTCTCGAAAAACGCGATGTCGGGCACGTCGAAGAGCTTGCACGCGGCGATTTGGCTGTAAGCGCCCTCGACGCCCTGGCAGGCGACGGTGGCCGTTTGAGGGAAGGGCGTGTCGGAGGCTGCAGCCGTGGCGTGGGCCTTTTGCGAGACGGTGATGCCCTTGAGCTCGTTGATGTAGCGCTGCTGCTCGGCCTTGCTCATGCTCATGAGGAGACGGAACAGGGTGATGGTCTGCGCCTCGTAGCGCTCGGGCGCGCGGCTGGCGAGGTTGTTAAGTTTGGAGCGCTCGCGGGCAGGGTCGAAGACGGCCTTGCCCATCTCGATTTTTGATTTGGCGACCTCGGTGGCAATGTCCATGCGTTCGACAAAACTGTTGAGGAGCGTGGTATCGATGCCATCGATGGCCTGGCGGATGTCAGCAAGGTCCATAGGGACCCCTTTCACGTGTCGGTGATTTTTCTGGGACGGGGATTAAAAAATCACTGGGTACACAATGATTTTTTAATCCCCGTCCCAGAAAAATCACTGGGTGGGCGTGGGGGCCGGAGTTGGCCCCCAGAGATTTTTAGAGCTGGCCTACGTCCTCGAGGAGGGCGTCCCAGATGGTGAGCGCCGCGGCTGCCTCGGCTACGGGGACAGCGCGCGGGACGATGCAGGGATCGTGGCGGCCATGGACCGAAAGCTCGGCGTTTTCCATGGCGTCCATGTCCACGGTCTGCTGCTCGCGGCCAATAGAGGGCGTCGGCTTTACGGCCATGCGCCACATGACGGGCGCGCCGGTCGAAATGCCGCCCAGGATGCCGCCGGCGTTATTGGACTCGACCTCGATCTCGCCGGTCTCGGCATCGATGCGATACGGATCATTGTTCTCGCTGCCGCGCATGGCGGCCACGGCAAAGCCCATGCCAAATTCCACGCCCTTTACGGCGGGAATGCCAAACGCGATCTGCGCGATGCGGTTCTCGATGCCGTCGAACATGGGGTCACCGATGCCCGCGGGCAGGCCGTAGATGCCACATTCCACGATGCCGCCGATGCTGTCGAGCTCGTCGCGCGCGGCCAGAATTTCCTCGCGCATGCGACCGGCAGCGGCGGCGTCAATGCAGGGCAGGGCGTTCGTAAGGATCGCCTTGCGGTCGGCCTCGCGATAGGCCATGTCGTCCATAGGCAGGTCGGAGATGCCGCCGATCTGCGCGACGTGCGCCATGACCTTGATGCCACGGGCCTCGAGTGCCTGCAGCGCGATACCGCCGGCGATGCATAGGGGGGCCGTCAGGCGGCCGGAGAAGTGTCCGCCGCCGGCGACGTCGTGCATGTTGTGGTATTTCACGCGCGCGGGAAAGTCTGCGTGTCCGGGGCGGGGTTTGCGGCGCAGCTCGGAATAGTCTTTGGAGCGCGTGTTGGTGTTCTCGATAATCGCGGCTATAGGTGCGCCAGTGGTGTGTCCATCTACAACGCCGGCGATGATGCGCACGGCGTCAGCCTCGCGGCGCTTGGTTGCGGTCTCGTCGCGACCGGGGGCGCGACGGTCCAAAAAGGCCTGCAGCTGCTCCTGGTCAACGGCGATACCGGCGGGAATGCCGTCGAGCGAGCAGCCAATAGCAGGGGAGTGCGACTGGCCGAAAATGCTAAGATGCAAAACGTTGCCAAAGGTCGAGGACATACTACTCCTCCTCGAGCGTGACCTTGCCGCCCAGCAGGCGGTAGTGGTCGAAGAAATCGGGATAGGACTTGTTGACGGCCTCGGCGCCGTGGATCACGACCTCGCCGGTGGCACGGCTCGCAGCGATGGCAGCCATCATGGCGATGCGGTGGTCGTTGTGCGAATCGACCTCGCCGCCGGTAAAGGCGTCGACGCCCTTGATGATGAGGTCGTCGCCGGCAATACGCACCTGCGCACCCAGTGCGGTGAGCTCGCGGGTGGTAGTGGCCAGGCGGTCCGATTCCTTGATGCGCAGTCGGGCGCAATCGCGGATGAACGTGCGGCCTTGCGCCAACGACGCTACAGCAGAGATAACGGGCACCAGGTCGGGGATGTCGTGCGCGCTCATCTCAAAGCCGGCGAGCTTGTCGGACTGCACGGTGGCGGCGTTGGTGGAGCGCACGATGCGGGCGCCAAAGCGCGAGAGCGCGGCGAGCACGTTGCGGTCGCCCTGTGCGGAGCTCAGCGACACGCCTTCCACAGTGATGGGGTCGGAGCCGATGGCGCCGGCACACAGCCAAAAGGCCGCATTGGACCAATCGCCTTCGACGGCCACGCTGCCGGGCGTGCGGTACGAGCAGCTGCTCACACGGAAGTTCGTGATCTCGGGCTGGCCGTCCTTGGCGGGGATACGCTCGACGTTGACCTCGACGCCGAAGGCCTTCATGGCCTGGATGGTCAGGTTGATGTAGGGGCGGCTCTCGATAAGGCCGGTCACCTGCACGCAGGAGGGCTGGGCCAGCAGCGGGGCCGCCAGCAGCAAGCCGGAGATGTATTGCGAGCTCACATTGCCCGGCAGAATAAAGGTGCCCGGGCGCATGCGGCCACTTGTCTTGAGCGGAAAGCCGCCCAGACCCTGCAGGTCGCAGCCGGCGGCAATGATCTCGTCGGAGAGCGGGGAGAGTGGGCGCGCGCCCAGGCGGCCCTGTCCCACAAAGGTTGCCTCTGCCCCCAGTGCGCAGGCGACGGGCAGCATAAAGCGGAGCGTGGAGCCGCTCTCGCCGCAGTCGAGCGTGCCGCCGGCAAGTGCCTTGAGCAGGCCAAATTCAATGCTCTTCATGGTGGGGTGGACCTGGAAGCCGTCCTCGACGGTCTCGATGCGGGCGCCCAGCGCCGTGAGGCAGCGCACCGTGGCCTCGATATCGGCGCAGGTGGTGTTGCAGGTCACATGCGTTTCTCCGTTGGCGAGTGCAGCGCAGATGATGAGACGATGCGCCATTGACTTGGATGCAATGGCGGGAACGGTGCCCTTGAGCGGGGAGGGGGTGATGCGGGCTAGCATGCGGATACGTCTCCCTTCTGGTCGAGGCCCTCGGCAAGTAAATCATGGAAAGTGGAAAGCGGCGTGCGGTCGATGCTGCAGCGGCCAATGCCGTGCGGAATCACCAGATCGATGGTGTCACCGGCGCGTTTTTTGTCGTGCAGCGCCTCGGCAAAGATGGCGTCGGCCGAAAGCTCACAGCGAGTCTTAAGGCCATGGCGGGCGCAGAGCTCTTCTATGCGGCCGGGAAGTTCGGCATCGCAAATGCCGTGCAGGGCCGCGGCACGCGTGATGATACCCATGCCGATCGACACGCAGTTGCCGTGTCCCAGCTCAAAGTGCTCGCAGGCCTCGACGGCATGTCCGGCGCTGTGCCCAAAGTTAAGCAGCTTTCGCTGGTTAGTCTCGCGCTCGTCGGCAACGACCACGGCGCGCTTGATGTCGATGTTGCGGGCGATGATGAGTGCCACGCGAGCCACGTCCTGGTTAAGCAGCTTCAGCGTGAGCGGGGTTTTCTCCAGTTCCGCGAAAAGCTCTGGATCGGCAATCACGGCGTGCTTGACGACCTCGCCGCAGCCGTCAGCGAACTGCTCGGGCGTGAGGGTGGCCAGGCATCCCACATCGGCGATAACAACACTCGGCTGCCAAAAGGCTCCGGCCAGGTTCTTGCCGGCGGCCAGGTCGATGGCCGTCTTGCCGCCCACCGACGAGTCCACCATGGCGAGCAGGCTCGTCGGGATCTGCACAAACTTGCAGCCACGCATGTAGGTGGCGGCCACAAAGCCCGCCACGTCGCCCACGACGCCGCCGCCGAGTGCCACGATCACGTCGGAACGCGAAAGCTCGTGCTCGGCCACAAACTCAAGTATGGCAACGTAGGTCTCGGCGCGCTTGTGTGCCTCGCCGGCCTCGAAGGTGCAGATGCTTACCTCATAGCCTGACGCCTCCAGGCTCTGCTTGACGGGCATCTGGTAGAGCGGACCCACGTTGGTGTCCGTCACGATGACGGCGCGAGTGCCTCCGGCGGTGGCGCGAACGAGCGGCCCAGCCTGCTCCAGCAAAAAGGTGCCCACGTGTACCTGGTAGGGGCGTGCGGTGTCGATATCGATGGAAATCGCCATAAGCTATGGTCCTTTCGACCTGGCGTGATGGGTGGTCTAGTGGGAGGCCTCGTCGTCGAGCGCGCGCTTAATGCGATCGCCCTCGGCAAGGAGATTCTCCAGATAGCGCTGGTCGCGGTCCTTGAGCGCGCGGCTGTAGGCACCGAGCGAGTCGATCAGATGGTCGATCTCGAAGGCGAGCGCGTCGGCGTCGTCGATCATGAGCTCGGACCACATCTGCGGGTTGAGGTGGGCCACGCGTGTGAGGTCGCGGTAGCTACCGGCCGAAAAGCCGTGGTGGACCTGGGCGGTGGGGCTCTTTACGTAGGCGTTGGACACCACGTGCGCGAGCTGGCTCGTAAAGGCGATCACGCGGTCGTGCTCGGCGGCGGTAGTCACGCTGAACTTGCCAAACCCCAAGGGGCGCACCATCTCGCGCACCTGGCCCAAAAGCTCCAGCTTAAGTGCGTCGTCCACTGCGGGTGGTACAAGCACGAGCGGGGCGCCCTGGAACAGGTCGGCGCGGGAGTGCGCGTAGCCCGAGAACTGGGTGCCCGCCATGGGGTGTGCGCCCACAAAGTAAAAGCCGTGCTCTCGTGCGAGCTCAAAGGCCCGCTCACACACAATGCCCTTGACGCCCACGGTGTCGATCACCACGGGACCCATGATGGCCTCGGTGTCGGTGGCGTCGGAGAGCGCCTGGGTGTGGGCCTCGAGCCACTCGATGCACGCCTCGGGATAGCAGGCAAGGACTATGATGTCGCACTCGCCGAGCGTCTCGTCGTTGAGCTCGCCGGCGACGGTACCCATGCTGGCGGCCGTCATGACGTCGTCATCGGGGTCCCAGGCCAGCACGCGGACGCCCGCCTGCGCATAGCCGCGAGCAAAGCTGCCGCCGATGAGGCCCAGGCCCACAATGCCGGCGCACTTGGGGCCACCCTGGTTAACGCGTGCGTTTCTCACCGTACCCATGGTCTACTCCTGAACGGTCTCTTGGCAGACGACCTCGCGGATGGCGCGGATGCGGCGCATGGTGTCGTCAAACTGGTCGGGGGTGAGGGCCTGAGCGCCATCGGACCAGGCGTGGCTCGGGTCGTCGTGGACCTCGATCTCCAGGCCATTGGCGCCGCAGGCGGTCGCGGCGAGCGCCATGGGCTCAACATAGCGGGTGTAACCGGTGGCGTGGCTGGGGTCGGCGACGACGGGCAGGTGTGACAGATGGTGCAGCACCGGCACGGCGTTGAGGTCGAAGGTGTTGCGGGTGCGGGTCTCGAAGGTGCGGATACCGCGCTCGCACAGGATGACGTTGTCGTTGCCCTCGCTCATGATGTACTCGGCAGCCATGAGCAGCTCGTCGACGGTGCCGGACATGCCGCGCTTGAGCAGGATCGGGGTCTTGGTCTTGCCGACCTCCTTGAGCAGGGGGAAGTTCTGCGCGTTGCGGGCGCCGATCTGCATGACGTCGATTTTTTTATCCAAGAAAACCTGCACGTCGCGTGGGTCCATGATCTCGGTGACGATCGGCATGTCGAGCTCGGCGGATGCCTCGCATAGCAGGTCCAGACCGGCGGGGCCCATGCCCTGGTAGGCGTACGGGGAGGTGCGGGGCTTGTAAGCGCCACCGCGCAGCATCGTGGCGCCGGCGGCTTTCACACGGCGTGCGATGCGAATGAGGTTTTCGCCCTCGACAGAGCAGGGACCGGCGATGACCTGGAACTGGTCGCCGCCGATCTTGACGCCGTGGCCGCAGTCGATGACGGAGTCCTCGGGGTGGAACTTGCGGTTGGCGCGCTTGAACGGCTCGGAGACGCGCTGCACGCGCTCGACGACGTCCATGGACTCGAGGAGGAACGGGTCGATCTTGGTGGTGTCTCCCACGAGACCGATAATAGTCTCGTTCTCGCCGCGCGAGACGTCGGTCTTGAGACCCTTCTTCTCAATCCAGCTGACGATATGGCTGACGGCCTCGTCACTGGCGCTCTGCTTTAAAATTGCAATCATGGTGTGCCTCTCACCTCGTTGGATAACTTTTGCAAAAACGGCCCGCATCGCGAGCCGTGTATATGGTGCATGTGAGTTTATACTATTTGTTTCACTTTTGCGTTCTAAAGTGAGCCTCTGTGGCGTGTCTCCCACGTAATTGCAAAGCTTTTTCTATTATTTTGTTAGCCCGTGGCGCACTTGGGTATAATGCCAACCGTTCGCCCTATTAGCTCAGGGGATTAGAGCGTCTGCCTCCGGAGCAGAAGGCCGTTGGTTCGAATCCAACATGGGGCACCATCGAACGTAAGACCGTCCGAACCTCGCATGGTCCGGGCGGTTTTCTTATACCGACGCGACGTGATGGGACGTGGTATGGCAGCAACGGATATTGAGCGCGGGCTTTCGACCGCCGAGGTCGAGGAGCGCATCGCCGCCGGTAAGATCAACCGCAATATGGAGCTCAAGACCAAATCGGTCAAAGAGCTCATCATCGAGAACCTTTGCACGCTGTTTAACCTGATCAACGCTGTCTTGGCGATTTTGGTGTTGCTGACCGGTTCGTTTAAGAACCTGACGTTCCTGTTCGTGGTGTTTCTCAATACCGCCATCGGCGTCATCCAGTCCATGCGCTCCAAGAAGATGGTCGATAAGCTCACGTTGCTGACCTCCAAGAAGGCCATCGCGGTGCGCGACGGTGCCGAGGTGGAGCTCGACTTGGACCAGATCGTGCTCGACGACATCATTCGCCTGGGGCGCGGTGACCAGATTCCTGCCGACGCCGTGGTGGTGTCGGGCGAGGCGCTCGTTAACGAGAGCCTGCTGACGGGCGAGAGCGATCTCATCAAAAAGCAGCCCGGCTCCGAGCTCATGAGCGGCAGCTTTATCGACTCGGGCCTGCTGCGCGCCCGTGTGATCCATGTTGGCGCCGACAACTACGTGGCAAAGATCAACAACGAGGCCAAGTACGTCAAAAAGGTCAATTCCGAGATCATGAACGCGCTGAACGCCATCGTGCGCTTCGCGAGCCTCATTATGATTCCGCTCGGCCTGGCGCTCTTTACCTCGAGCGTGAGCGAGCTTTGGGATGCCGCCGGTACGCCGGGCGATAGCGCGCTTTCGTGGTGTTTTTCCGAGCTGCTTGCCGGTCGCGTGCCTTCGTCGGCGCTGCTGTCTACGGTGGGCGCTCTTTTGGGCATGATTCCGCAGGGCCTGGTGCTGCTGACCTCGTCGGTGCTTGCTATCGCCACGGTGCGTCTGGCGCGCCGCAAGGTACTCGCGCAGCAGCTCTACTGCATCGAGACGCTCGCGCGCGTCGACGTGCTGTGCTTGGACAAGACGGGCACCATCACGTCGGGTCGCATGGAGGTCGAGGGTACCTATCCGTTGCCGATCGAGGGCGCTGGCATGGGCGCGGGGGAGAGCGAGGTATCTGTCCCCGTTGAGACCACGGTCCTCGATTTTGCGCTCGCCAACGTGGCGCGTGCCACCTCGGCAGATGCCAACGAGACCTGTCAGGCTCTGCTCAACTATTACGCAGACCGGCCGGTCGAGGTGTCCGAGCCGCTGGCGGTCATTCCGTTCTCGTCGTCCAAAAAGTGGAGCGGTGCCTCGTTTGCTCAGGGCTCCTATGTGATGGGCGCGGCGCAATTTGTGCTTTCGGAGCGCGTCTTTGCGCAGGTCGAGAACCGGGTGGCCGAGCTTGCCGATACCTGCCGCGTGCTTGTGGTGGCCCGTGTGGACGGCTTTACGCCCGACGGCGATATGGTGGGCGAGGCCGAGCCCGTGGGCTTTGTGACCATTCGCGACGAGATCCGCACCTCGGCCGCCGAGACCATCGGTTACTTTAACGAGCAGGGTGTGACCCTCAACGTGATCAGCGGCGACGACCCGCGTACGGTGTCGTCGATCGCGCGCGTGGTGGGCGTTCCGGGGGCCGATGCCTACGTCGACGCCACGACGCTCGATACGCCGTCCAAGATTGATGCGGCTGTGGACCGCTATCACGTCTTTGGTCGCGTGACCCCGCAACAGAAGCGCGAACTCGTGCAGGCGCTCAAGCGTCGCGACCATACCGTTGCCATGACGGGCGACGGCGTCAACGACGTCCTGGCGCTCAAGGAGGCCGACTGCTCCGTGGCCATGGCCGCCGGTTCCGACGCCGCGCGCAACGTGGCCGAAATCGTGCTGGTCGACAACGATTTTGCCTCGATGCCCGCCGTGGTGGCCGAGGGCCGTCGCTCCATCAACAACCTGCAGCGCTCTGCGGCGCTGTTCCTGACCAAGACGCTGTTCTCGATGGGCTTGGCGGCGCTGTGCATCGCGTTTCCGCCGTATCCCTTCGAGCCGATTCAGATGACACTCATCAACTTCTTCTGCATCGGCGCGCCGGGCTTTGTGCTGGGTTTGGAGCCCAACAACGCCCGCGTGAAGGGGTCATTCTTGACCAACGTGCTAAAGCGTGCACTGCCGGCGTCGCTGGCGGTCATTATGGCTGCGGCGCTCGATATCTTTGTGGCGCGCGTGTTCGGCTTTAACCAGCTCACGCTGTCTACGATGTGCCTGCTTACGTCGTGCGCGGCGAGCGTGAGCCTGATCTGGCGCATCTCGCAGCCGCTCACTCCCTTGCGCGTGGTGCTCTTTGTATTTGTCGTCGTCGGCATTTTGGCGGGTGTTATCGGATTCCCGGAGCTGTTGTCCATCGCTAATCTTTCGATGGGCGAGGCCGTTATCTTGCTGGGGATCGTCGTCTTTACCTGCACGGTGTTCTTTAAGCTCGCCACGATGATGGATTCGCTTAAGCCGCGTCGTCGCCATGCTGCCACCGGCTTTGGCCGTGGCGTTCGCGTCCGTCTGGGCCGCGGTGGCGGCAAGGTGAGTTCGACGGGTTCAACGGCCCAGCGGTTTGCCAAGCGCGTCGCCGCCGATATGGCGCAGCGCCGTGAGGAGCGCACCGCTCGCGAGGCCGAGGTTCGCGCCCTCGAGGGCGTGGCCCAGGCCCAGCCCAAGAAAAAGAAGAGTACCGGAGCCAAGCGCTCTCGCGTAACCAAGTCCGCCCAAGGCATCAAAGTCTCTATGCCAAGCAAAAAGAAGAAGTAACTACGCGCCCTGGCGATGTTGAATTGGTGCCTTGCTCCTGTGGGGCCGTGGCGATGTTATGCTCTAACCTCGATTGTTTGAATTGCTTCGAAAAGAGGATGCCGTGATCTGCCCGCATTGCCTTAAGACTATCGAGGACGGCGCCTCGTTCTGCCCCTACTGCAACGCCTATGTGGGTCCGGGCGATGGTCCCGAGCACACCGAGTTCGTGTTCTGTGAGGGCTGCGGTGCCCGTCTTTCTCCGCATGATCGTACGTGCCCCAAATGCGGACGCCCCGCTCCGGGCATCCTCTCCAAGGACGCGGCAGCATCCGACCTGGCAGCGGGCCGCACGGCGGGCTTTCCGCGCCTAACGCAAGAGCAGATCGATACCGAGGTGCCGCATGCGCCGGCCTCTGCCGCTGCGGTGCTTTCGGACGCCGCCGACCCCAATGAGACCTGCGTGCTGCCAGCTTTCGATAAGGATTTCGGTATCCCCAAGGTCGATATTCCCACGCCGGTTTCCCTGCACGACGATGCTCAAAAACCCAAGCGCAAGGTGCACCCCGACGAGGACGCCTATCACAAGCACAAGCGTCATATCCCCAAGCCGCTCATCGTCATCGCGGTCCTTGCCGTCGTGTGCGGTGGTGCCTATTGGTTCGTGACGACCGATCCCATGGGTGTTATGCCTGGCTTCTATGATCAGTTTGGCCAAGCTGCACAAACCACCTTCCCCACGCGTCAAAAGGGCGAGGCGACTGAGGACGATACCAAGCAGGGCGATTCTGCCGAGGTGGTCCAGGAAGAAACCGTGCTCACCGATGATCAGCTCTATACCAGGCTCGACGGTCTGTATCAGACCATCGTGTCCTACGCTGACGAGGACCAGATCGGCGAGGTCATCGATTCCTTTAACAACGGTTATCTTCGAACGCCGCTGTCCACCCGTCAGGAGCTCTCGCAGAGTGCCTACGCCCTGCGCGACCAGATCAAAAAGACGCAAGATGAGCTCAACAACCTGAAAGTACAGGACGATACGGTCTATGCGGATGACATTGCCCACTTAAAGCAGCTTGCCGAGTGGATGTATGAGCGCGTCGACGTGATCTGCCAGAGCTGGGATATCTCGCTGGCCATTCCCGATGGCGAGTCGATGAGTTCCCACCAAAGCGAGATCCTGGCGCCCATCGCGCAGGGCGGCAACAGCGCGCTGAACCAGTACGATGCCAATGTGGGTTCCTGGAAGCCGCAGCAGCGTTCCTAAAATTAGTTCGCCATAGTCGGCATAACCTACGTGCGCAATTGATGTAAGCCCGTGCTTATTGCTACAATTCGTACAAATATGCTTTAAACGCACGAGGAAGGAACCACATGTTTGGTTTTAAGAAAGAGCTCTACACGCCCGAGTATCAACTTGTCGGCGACGAGTGCGCCGTAATCGAGACGTCGAAGGGTACCATCAAGGTCAAGTTTGACGGCGAGGGCGCTCCCATTCATGTCGCGAACTTCTGCGAGCTTTCCACGATGGGCTTCTATGATGGCCTTAAGTTCCATCGCTATGTGCCCGGTTTTGTCATCCAGGGCGGCGACCCCAATACTCGCGACATGTCCGGCGCCGACGTCGCTGCCGGTCTTGAGGGCCCCGACGGCATGCCCGGTACCGGTGGCCCCGGCTACTGCATCAAGGGCGAGTTTGCCACCAATCCGCGCAACAGCCATGTCGATGGCGCCCTTGCCATGGCACGCTCCATGGACCCCGATTCCGCGGGTTCGCAGTTCTACTTCTGCCTGGGTGCCCAGCATAACCTCGATTCTGGTTACACCGTCTTTGGTACCACGGTCGAGGGTCTCGATGTGATTTCGCAGCTGCGTGCCGGCGACGAGATCGTCCATGTCGAGATCGTTCACGAGTAAAGGGGACTTCCTTGAATAGCCAGCTGATCCAACAGGGCCGCGCCGCTTACCGCGCGGGTGATTTTTCTGCTGCAGCCCAGATGCTTGGGGCGGCAAAGACTCCCGATGAGATTATGGGCGAGGCCGATCACCTTCGTGGCAACGCCTTGATGCACCTGGGCATGTATGCCGAGGCCGCCGAGGCCTATGCCGCCGCCCTCAACGACGGCACCTACGGCAAGCGCGGCGCGCTGCTCACCAACCGCGGCAAGGCGCTCGCCGCCGTGGGCGACTACACGACGGCCGCCCAGGCGTTCTCTGCTGCTACGCAGGATGCTTCCTATGCCACGCCGTTCAAGGCCTATCTGGGCCTGGGCAATGCGCTGTTCCAATCGGGCGACTATGCCAACGCGGGAACCGCCTTCCGTCAGGCTGCCATCGACGGCGCCAATCCGGCTCCTGCCGCCGCGCTTGGCGAGCTCGGTCGTTGCTTCATTAAGCTCGGCCGTCCGGCGGATGCCGTGGAGACCTACCGCACGGCTATCGACTTTGCCGGCCCTCGCGACGACACGCGTGCGCTTAACGCCGGCATGGGTCAGGCGCTTTCTGCCGCCGGCCGTCCCTCCGACGCACTCGACGCCTTTAACGCCGCTACTGCCGATGGCATCTACCAGCTCACCTCCGAGCAGGCCGATGAGCTTGCCCGCGTGCACGATTCGCTTGCCGCGCTGTCTGCCCAGACGGCTATGGCCACGGCTCCGGCGCCCGCGATGGACGCTCCTGCCGTCGATCCTCTCGATCCTACGGGCGCGACCGGTCAGTTTATGCCCGATCCCTCGGACACCGGCTTCTTTACGCTGTCCGAGTCCGAGATGGTCCAGCAGGACCGTCAGGATCGTAAGCAGGCCAAGGTCCGTCGTCGCCATCGCCACACGGGTCTCAAAGTCTTCATCGTGCTACTTCTGCTCATTTTGATCGCCGCGGGCGGTCTGGGCTTTGCCTACACGCGCGGCTTTGGCTTCCCGTCTCAGGAGTCTGTCGTTACCGATCTGTTCCAGGCTGCCGGCGACGGTGACACCGCAAAGGCCGAGTCTTGTCTGGCCTCGAGCCTGTCCGAGGACGCTAAGTCGATGATCATCTCCTCGATTCCGCAGGGTGCCACCGTGTCCGTCGAGGGCATGGATCAGTCCATGACCGAGACGACCGCTAAGGTGAAGGCATCGCTGTCCAAGGGCGGCGAGCAGGAGTACACCGTCAAATTCGTGCGCTCCGACAACCATATCGGCTGGGCCGTTTCTTCGCTCGATATGGATTTCTCGGCTGCTGACAACCAGTAGTGACCTTATGGGATTTAGCTTTGCCCGGCGCTTCACCGCAAGTGAGGTGCCGGGCTTGCGCTAGTATGATGAGCTAGTAGTTTTCCAGCAATCATCCAACACATCAGGAGTTGCGTTGTTTTCTTTGATGGATATGTTCTTCGGTAGCTATGCGGGCGATCTTGCCATCGACCTCGGCACCGCAAATACGCTTGTCTCCGTGCGCGGCAAGGGCATCGTCATTCGCGAGCCCTCTGTTGTCGCCATCGACAAGAACGACGAGCGCATCCTGGCGGTCGGTATCGAGGCAAAGCGCATGCTCGGCCGTACGCCCGGCAACATTGTGGCCGTTCGTCCCCTGAAGGACGGCGTCATCGCCGACTTCGATGTTACCGAGGCCATGCTTCGCTACTTTATCGACAAGGCGTCTGAGAAGCGCTATCCGTGGACTCCGCGTCCGCGTGTTGTCGTCTGCGTTCCCTCCGGTGTCACGTCGGTCGAGAAGCGTGCTGTCTTTGAGGCCACGATCCAGGCCGGTGCTCGCCAGGCCTATCTGATCGAGGAGCCTATGGCCGCCGCTATCGGCGCCGACCTGCCCGTCGAGGAGCCCACCGGCTCCATGGTCATCGACATCGGCGGCGGTACCACCGAGGTTGCCGTTATCGCCATGGGCGGCATCGTCGTCTCGCAGTCCATCCGTATTGCCGGTGACGAGTTCGACCAGGCCATCCTCACGCACGTTCGCGATGCCTACAACCTGGCGATCGGCGAGCGTACGGCAGAGGACATCAAGATCAAGGTCGGCTCCGCCGTGCCGCTCAAGGACGAGCTCGATGTCGAGGTCAACGGCCGCGACGTAATCACCGGTCTGCCCAAGACCGTGCGCATCGAGAGCGAGGAGATTCGTCGCGCGCTCAACAAGCCGCTCGACGAGATGGCCAAGGCCGTCAAGGACGCCCTCGATGCCACGCCGCCCGATCTTGCCTCTGACCTTATGTACTACGGCATTTTGCTGACCGGTGGTGGCGCTCTGCTACGCGGTCTCGACGTGCGTCTGCGCGATGAGACCGGCGTTTCGGTCAACGTCAGCCCCACGGCGCTCGATAACGTCGTTAACGGCTGTGCCCGCGTGCTCGAGGCCAATGCGTTTGATGGCGGCTTCGTCCAGACCAATGCTTAATTTCCAAAAGGTGGATTCCATTTGGCACGATCTTCGGGTTTCTCCACAAATCTGAATACCAAGCGACAATCAACGGGTATGCGCCCGTTGATTGTTTTCAGCCTGATTTCGGTGTTGCTGCTCACGTTTTACATCCGCGAGGGCGAGGCAGGGCCGATTCATGCCGTGCGTTCGGGCGTAACGACGATTACCTCGCCGGTGCGCTTTGTGGGTTCGGCTGTGGCGGCTCCTTTCAATGCCATCGGCAACGTGTTCTCTAACCTTACGGCGTCGCAGGACACGCTCGACGAGCTCAAGAAGCAAAACGAGGAACTGACCTCTAAGGTTGCTGAGCTCTCCGAGGCTCAAAAGACCGCTGAGCGTCTGGAGGGGCTGGTCGGCCTGCAGTCGACCTATAACCTCAAATCGACCGCTGCTCGTATCGTTGGTGCCTCGGGCGATGCCTGGACCTCGACCGTTACCATCGACAAGGGCTCTGCCGACGGCCTTACCATCAACATGCCCGTCACGAGTTCTGCCGGTGTTATCGGCCAGATTATCGAGGTATCGGCTAAGACATCGACCGTGCGCCTGATTGGCGACGAGAACTCGGGCGTGTCCGCCATGGTGCAGGACACGCGCGCCCAGGGCATGCTTCAGGGTCAGGCTGATGGCACGCTGCGTCTTGAGTACGTGAGCGTCGACTCCGACGTTAAGGTTGGCGACATCATCGTGACCTCGGGCATTGGCGGTGTGTTCCCCAAGGGTCTACCGCTCGGCACCGTCTCGTCGGTTGAGAAATCGGCAAACGACGTGTACTACACCATTGTGGTGCGCGCTCAGACCACGGCCGAGAACAACGAGGAAGTGCTGGTCATCACCTCGCTGACCGACGAACAGTCGGCCTCGGATGAGGACGTGAGCACGGCCAACAGCACGCCGCAGGGAACGTCGCGCGATGCTGCGACCAAGACGAAGGACGAGAGTTCGGATGACAGTTCCGACACGTCCGAGACGACCGATTCCGGCTCGAGCGAATAGGGGGCATGTCCATGGATCTACACGAGCAGGGGATGAGCTCCCGCACGTTTGTGATTGCCGCAATTGTATGCGTGCTGCTGCAGGCAGGCCTGGCACCGCAGATCTCCATTGCGGGCGGTCGCGTCAACTTCATGATTATCTTGGTGTGCCTAAGCGTGTTCTCGGGCGACCCGACCCGTGCCGTCGTGTGCGGTTTTTGCAGCGGCTTGTTTTATGACCTGTCCGCTGCCGTGCCGGTGGGCGTTATGTCGCTCCTGCTGACCGTGGGTTCTTTTGCCCTGGTGCACAGTGCCGTCGGTCAGACGGGCGGTAGCCCGAGTGCGCGCGGCGTCACCGTGGGCGCCTTCGCGCTCGTCATTAATGTGATCTACAGCATCATCTTGCTGTTTATGGGTTTGGAGACGAGCTTTGTCGTGGCGATCTTCGGCCATGCACTGCCGTCCTCGATCCTGACGGGTCTGGTTGCCATTCCGTTTTTGATGTCCGGCGTCGTGCCGCAGTCCGGCTATGGATTCTCCGCGCGTGGCGGACGCCAGACGGGTATGCGCTTTAAGCCCAAGACCCGCAAGCTCAAATAGGGGAGGCCCATAGATGTCTTCCCAGTTGACGGTTATTATCGCCGGTATCGTGCTGGTTGTGGCCATCGTGGTCGCGCTGGTCATCATGCGTCGTGGCGATTCCCGTTTTACCTACGATACGCAGCATGGAACGGCCCCGCGCGCCACCGAGGGCGAGGGCAATACCGCGGCGACCGCCTTTAAGGGCCGCTTTTCCATCCTCACCACGGGTGTGGGCGCGATGTTTGCGGCACTTGCCGTCAAGCTGTGGGGCATGCAGATGGTCTCGTCGGACTATTACGAGAAGCAGGCTAATAGTAATCAGACTCGCACCGTTACCACACCCGCTGTGCGCGGTCGCATCCTTGACCGCAATGGCGTGGCGCTTGTCCAGAACCGTCCCTCACTTGCTGTCGTGGCCTACCGCGACCTTGCGGAGGATGAGGTTCTGGTTCGCCATCTTGCCAACGTGCTTGGAATGCCTTACGTGGCGGTCCTTCGCAATATTCAGGACAATACAGAGGGCGCTCAGAGCCTGCATACAATCGCGACGGACGTCCGTCGCTCCACGGTTGCCTATATTCAGGAGCATGCCGGCGAGTTCCCGGGCGTCAAGATTGCCGAGCGTACCGAGCGCCAGTATCCATATGGCGAGACGGCATGCCATATCTTGGGCTATACCGGCACCATTACCTCCGAGCAGCTCGAGGCCCAGAATAAGAAAACCTCTGGCGATGATGATGCTTCTGCTGGCAAGATTACGTACCAGTCGGGCGATATCGTGGGCCAGGCGGGCGTTGAGAGCTACTACGAAAACCTGCTGCAGGGTATTCGTGGCGAGCAGACCGTCAAGGTCGATGCCTCGGGCAATGTGACCGGTCAGGCCGGCGCCGTGCCCGCGAAGGCCGGCTCCGACATTAAGCTCACGCTCGACCTTAAGATCCAACAGGCCTGTGAGACGGCACTGGCGAGCGCTATCGAGCTTGCCAAGACCACTGGCTACAGCAATGCCGGTAACGGCGCTGTGGTGTGTCTCGATCCCAACAATGGCGAGATCCTGGGCATGGCGAGCGAGCCCAAGTTCGATCCGTCCGTCTTCATCGGCGGCGTCTCAAATGACGTGTGGACCGAGCTCAATGATGACAAAGGTTCGCACCCGCTGATCAACCGCGCCATTAGCGGACAGTACATGTCGGCCTCGACCATCAAGCCGCTCTCGGCACTGGCCGGTCTTGAGTTTGGAACCTACACTTCAACGCAGACAACCAACTGCACGGGCTATTGGACGGGCCTGGGCAAGGCTTGGGGCAAGCGCTGCTGGCTGACTTCTGGCCACGGCACCATGACGCTGCAGTCGGGTATCGCCAACTCGTGCGACCCCGTCTTCTACGACATGGGCAAGGCGTTCTTCTATGACGAGCAACATCCCGAGGGCCTGCAGGAGGTCTTTCGTCGCTGGGGCCTAGGCAAGACCTGCGGCATTGATCTGCCGAGTGAGGGCGCGGGCCGTATCCCCGATGCCGAGTGGAAAGAGTCGTACTTTACCGACGCCTCTGCCGAGGACCGCAAGTGGAATGCCGGCGATATGACCAACATTGCCATCGGCCAGGGCGACATTCTGGTGACGCCCCTGCAGATGGCGTGCGCCTATATGGGTCTTGCCAACGGCGGCAAACAGTACGTGCCTCACGTGTTTTTATCTGCCGTGTCGCGCGATGGCGACGGTGATGCCTATAAGTACAACGGCAAGGGCAAGAAGAAGCGCCTGGAGGCCAAGATCAACAGTGATTCGGATTTGGCTCTTGTTCGCAACGGCATGCACGACGTGATTTACACGGCATCGACGTCCCTGGCGGCTCACTTTGGCACCCTGACGCCGCAGGTATACGGCAAGTCGGGCACGGGTGAGAAAAGTGGCGAGGACGAATACGCGTGGTTCTGCGCCTATGCACCGGCCGATGATCCCAAGTATGTCATCGCTACTGTTCTGGAGCAGGGCGGCGGCGGCTCAGATACCGCGATGCATGTCGTGCGCGACGTGCTCGGCGTGATTTATGACGAGCCCGATACCTCTTCGGCCTCGGGCGATTCTTCGGTTCGATAGGAGGTTGCGATGGATTTTTCTCCGGCGGATCTGTTCCGTTCAACCAAAACCGGCTCTCGCAGCAGCCTGGACCGCGTCAACAAGCAACTTTCGGCCTCGCGCGGCACGTTTCGCCAAAAGGTGCATATCGGTGTGCTCGTGGCTACTGTGGCGCTCGTTGCCTACGGTGCCATCATCATCTGGTCGGCTTCGCAGTTTAAGGCCGATGCCTCGTTCTCACGCCATCTGCTGGGAATTGGCATCGGAGCGGTGCTGGCGGTGCTGGTCTGGCGTACCGATCTGCGCGGTATTTCCAATTTCTCGACGGCGTTGCTCGTCATCGACCTGATCGTGATCCTCTCGCCCAAGATTCCGGGTCTGTCCTATACGGGCGGTCTGGGCATGACGGGCTGGATCAAGATTCCCGGTATTGGCTTGACATTCCAGCCGGTTGAGCTTGCCAAGCTCATCACCATCTTCTTTATTGCTACGCTTGGATCGCAGTATAACGGCCGCATCGATACCGTTCGCGACTACGTCAAGCTCTGCGGCATGCTGTCCATTCCGTTTTTGGCCGTCGTCGCCATGGGCGATCTGGGCTCGGGCCTGGTCGTGCTGGTTTCGGGCGCCATCGTCATTTGTATGAGCGGTGCACGCCGCGAATGGGTGCTGTCGACCCTGGCCCTGCTCGTGGGCCTGGTGGCCCTCGTCCTGGCGCTCGATTCGGTCTTTGATTCGTTGCTCGGCCACGATGTGCTCATCAAGCAGTATCAGATGAACCGTCTGACGGTCTTTATCGACCCCGATAATGCCGATTCGGACGATGCCTACAACCTGCAGCAGTCGCTTATCGCCGTTGGCTCGGGCGGCTTCTTTGGTAAGGGTTTGGGCCATGCGACGCAGTCTGCCGGCGGCTTTCTGCCCGAGTTCCATACCGATTTCGTCTTCGCCTTTTTGTCCGAGACCTTTGGCTTCTGCGGCTCCTTTTTGCTGCTGTGCTTGTACGTGCTGCTCATCTTCTCGACGATCCGCGTTGCCTTTAAGTGCGAGTCTCTGTTCCTACGCTTATCATGCGTAGGTATCGTCGGCATGTGGGCGTTCCAGACCTTCGAAAACATCGGCATGTGCATTGGCATGATGCCGATTACCGGTATTCCGCTACCGTTTATTAGCTTCGGTTCGTCTTCGATGATGATTCAGCTGCTGACGGTGGGTATCGTACAATCCATATGGCGGCATCGTTCGGGCGCCGCGTAACCGCTGGAGGGGTTTGCTATGAAAATTCCCGTAGATAAGCTGACCCGCGCTTTTAAGATGGGCGCGTCCGTTAAGAAGGATTCCGATACGCCGGTGCGCGTCTCGGTCTATCTGGATTCATCCGCCTCGCGTTTTCTGGCCGAGACGGTGCGCGACGCCTTTGTGCCGCAGACGACCTCGGGCATTGTGCGCGTCGAGCGTCTGGGGGAGGAGCGAATTGCTCCAAAGACCGATACCGATGTGGTACTGGTGCTCTCGTGTGGTTCCGACCGCTTGGAGAGTGCCGTGCAGGAGCTCGTGATCGCCGGCGCGCCCGTGTGCGTGCTTGCCGAGTCTGCTGTGGAGGTGCCGTTTATCGAGGAGTCCACGCCCATGCTTGGCGTGGTAGCGGCAACCGATAAGACGTATCTGCTCGAGACGCTTGCCCGCTGGATTCTCGATCGCACCGACAAGGAAACGGCTTTTGCGGCGAACTTTGCCTTCATGCGCATCGCGGCCGCCAATCGTATCATCACCTCGTGCGCGCTCACCAATATGGCGACCGGTGCGCTGGTGTTTTTGCCGGGCGCCGATTATCCCGTTATGGCGCTGGCGCAGGTGGGCATGCTCTTTGAGCTCGCTGCCGTCTTTGGACGCGGCATTAAGCCTGAGCGCGGCTACGAGGTCGCGGGCGTGCTTGCCGGCGGTCTTGTGATCCGCGCTGTCACCCGCGCGCTCGTCAAGCAGACGCCGCATATTGGGTTTGCCGTCAAGGCGCTCACTGCTGCCGCGGGCACCTACGGCATGGGCCGTGCGCTTGTTTCGCTCTACGAGCGCGATGTCGACTACAGCCGTGCCAACGAGGCGGTCACTGCCACGTTCTCCCGCGTTCGCGATCTGGTGACCACGGTCGCGGGCGCTACCCGTCCTATGGCGTCCTACCAAGACGCATCCGATCTCGCTGCTTAGGGGTTTTCCGTTGCGCGTTGCATACCAAGACTGTTTTCATTTAATTGAGCCGCTGCTCGCCAAGGTCGAGAAGCCGAGCCGCTATATCGATCACGAGTGGGGCACGCTTTCCAAGGCCGATGCCGACTACCGTTGCTGCCTGATCTACCCGGATGTGTACGAGGTTGGTCTGCCCAACCAGGGTATCGCCATCCTCTACAACATCCTTAACCAGGCCGAGGGCATCTCCTGTGAGCGTGGCTATGTGCCGTGGCCTGATATGGGTGACGCCATGCGCGAGGCGGGTATTCCGCTTCTGTCGCTCGAAGGTGCTGCCCCCGTCGCATCGTTTGATATCGTCGGTCTGCATGTGCCGCACGAGATGGCGGTGACGAACTTCCTCGAGGCTCTCGACCTCGCTGGCATTCCGCTGTTAGCGGCCGACCGAGGCGAAGACGACCCCATCATCATTGCCGGTGGTCCTTCGGTGTACAACCCCGAGCCGTATGCGGCCTTCTTCGATGCCATCCTCATCGGCGAGGGTGAGGAATCGCTGCTCGAGACCTGCCAGCTGCATCGCCGCCTGCGTGACGAAGGAGTCCCGCGCGCGCAGATCGTTGAGCAGCTTGCATCCATTGCCGGCAACTACGTGCCGTCGCTCTATGAGGTTCGTCACGACGAGCCCTGCTCGCCGCATGGCTACACCGTGCCGCGTGAGGGCAAGGATGCTCCGACCGTGGTCTACAAGCGCGTCGTCGAGGATTTCGGCGCCACGAATCCGCTGTCGCAGTCGTGCGTACCCTATGCGCAGCTGGTCCACGACCGCCTGTCTATCGAGATTCTGCGCGGCTGCGCCCGCGGCTGTCGTTTTTGCCAGGCCGGCATGACGTATCGCCCGGTGCGCGAGCGCTCGGCCGACCAGATCGTCTCGTCGGTGATTCAGGGTCTGGAAAAGACCGGTTATGACGAGGTGTCGCTGACCTCGCTCTCTACGACCGACCACTCCTGCATTCGCGACGTGCTCGGCAGGCTCAACCGTCGCCTGGAGGATACGGGTATTCGCGTGTCTATTCCGTCGCAGCGCCTGGATTCGTTTGGCGTGGATATGGCCGAGTCGGTCGCCGGCGAAAAGAAAGGCGGCCTGACGTTCGCGCCCGAGGCCGGCAGCCAGCGCATGCGCGACATCATTAACAAGAACGTGACCGAGGAGGACCTGGACCGTGCGGCCAAGGCGGCCTTCGAGGCCGGCTGGAACCGCATGAAGCTCTACTTTATGATGGGCCTTCCCGGCGAGCGCGACGAGGACATCGTGGCCATCGCCAATCTGGCCGATCATGTGCTGGAGCTCGGTCGTTCCGTGGTGCCCAAGGCTCGTCGCGGCTCGATCTCGGTGTCTATCTCGGTTTCGGTCTTTATCCCCAAGGCTGCCACGCCGTTCCAGTGGTGCCCGCAGCTCGACTACGACGACGTCAAGCGTCGCCAGAAGCTGCTTGTCACGAGTGTGCGCAACCGTGCCGTCCGCGTGCATTACCACGATGCCGAGACCTCGCTCATCGAGGCCGCGCTTTCCCGCGCCGGTCGTGACATGACGCCCGTCATCATCGATGCTTGGCGCGCGGGCTCTCGCTTTGACGCCTGGGTAGAGCATTTCTCGCTCGATAACTGGAAGGAGGCTGCTGCCAAAAACGGCATCGACCTCAATGAGCTCGTGCACCTGCCCTACGAGTTGGACTGGCGCCTGCCGTGGGAGCACGTGAGCCCCGGCTGCACGCGCGGCTTCCTCGAGCGCGAGTACCGTCGCTCGCTCGAGGGCGTCACGACTCCCGACTGCACCCGCACGTCGTGCACCGGCTGCGGAATCTGCCCCACGCTCCACGCCAAGAATGTATTGATGGGTGATCGCGCATGAGTGAGCGCCTGACCGACAACCCCACGCTCTTTAGACTTCGTGTTCGCTATGGCAAGCGCGATCGCCTTAAGTACCTGGGCCATCTCGAAGTGATCCATACCATTGAACGCATTGTGCGCCGTGCGGGACTTCCCTATGCCGTCACGCAGGGCTTTTCTCCGCACATGCGCGTGGGCTTCTCTTCGGCGCTACCGGTGGGTACGTCGTCGACCTGCGAGTGGTATGACCTGTTTATGACCGAGTTCGTGGCGCTCGACGAGGCGTTTGGGCGCCTGGCTGCGGCGTCTCCGGCCGATCTGGCACCCATCGAGGCGGCGTACATCGACGTGCGCACGCCGGCGTTGACGGCGCAGCTCACGCGCCTGTCGTATCGCATCGATTTGCACTTGGATCCCGAGGCGCCCGTAAGCGCCGACGAGGTGCGTCGTGCGATCGACACGTTGCGCGCGGACCATGGCATCGACTACGCGCGCGGCAAAAAGAGCAAGCGCTTGGATTTGGATCACACGCTCGTGGGCTATGAGCTCACGGCGGGGGAGCGCCCGGACCATTTAGTGCTCATGCTCGACACCCATGCCGATAACGAGGGCTCCATGCGTCCGGAAATTTTGCTTTCTGCAGCTGATGTTTTGTTGCAGGGCTTGACCCCGGGCGTGGATGCACCTATTGTTTCCACCGGTATGCAAGACCTCGTGACCATCTGCTCCTACGATGTCGAGCGTCAGAATCAAGCATGCGAGGACGACGAGGGCCGACTCGTCAGCCCCATACCTGTGCGAACTTGTGGATTTGCTCCACATACTCGTTGACGGGGGTATTTTCGCCTGCTACTATATTCGGCTGTTGCACTAACTGATGCATGAAGGGCAAGTAAACATGTACGCAATCGTTAACACGGGCGGCAAGCAGTACAAGGTCGCCACCGACGATGTCATCACCGTCGAGAAGATCGAGGGCAATGAGGGCGACAAGGTCACCCTGCCGGTCATCTTCCTCAACGATGGTAAGAAGATCGTCACCGATCCCGACAAGCTGGCCAAGGCCAAGGTTACCGCTCAGATCGTTGAGCAGTTCAAGGGCGAGAAGCAGCTGGTCTTCAAGTTCCACAAGCGTAAGCGCTATCGTCGTCTGAAGGGTCACCGTCAGCAGCTCACCAAGCTGAAGATCGTGAAGGTCCAGGCTACGTCCCGCGCCAAGAAGGCTGTCAAGGCAGAGGCCGAGGCTGTTGCCGAGGCTCCCGTCGCCGAGTAGATTACACTCGTAACGAAAGAGTAGGTATACACAATGGCACACAAAAAAGGACTCGGTTCCTCCCGTAATGGCCGTGACTCCCGCGGTCAGCGCCTTGGCACGAAGCGCTATGCCGGCCAGACGGTAACCACGGGCACGATTCTCGTCCGTCAGCACGGCACTCACATCCACCCGGGTGAGAACGTTGGCCGTGGCAAGGACGACACGCTGTTCGCGCTGGTCGACGGTACCGTTGAGTTCCACAAGGGTATCAAGCACAGGGTCAGCGTACGCCCGCTCGCGAACGCGTAATTCACCCTTCATAGAGCACATATGTGGGAGGCACTTGAGTTTTAGGATTCAAGGGTCTCCCTCTTTTTGTAGGAGGCGATTCTGTTGTCACAGTTCACCGATATCAGCCGCATTAACGTGTGCGGCGGCGACGGCGGAGCCGGATGCATGTCGTTTAGGCGCGAGGCATTTGTCCCCAAGGGCGGCCCCGATGGCGGCGACGGCGGTCGTGGCGGCAATGTCGTCATCCAGGCCGATGCTCAGCTGTCTTCGTTGATCGATTACCGCTTTAAGCATCACTTCCGCGCCGAACGCGGCACGCACGGGCAGGGTGCCCGTCGTAACGGTAAGAGCGGCGAGGACCTGATCCTGAAGGTTCCCATGGGCACCGTGGTGCGCGAGCTCGACCCCGAGACGCAGACCCCGATGTTCGAGATTGCCGATCTGGTGCACGATGGCGAGCGCGTTGTCGTGGCGCCCGGCGGTGCCGGTGGCCTGGGCAACACGCACTTTGTGACGTCGGTGCGCCGCGCGCCCGCGTTCGCTCAGCTGGGCGAACCGGCCGAGGAGCACTGGATTGAGCTTGAGATGAAGCTTATGGCCGATGCCGCGCTCGTGGGCTTTCCCTCGGTGGGTAAGTCTTCGCTCATCGCGCGCATGAGTGCCGCCCGCCCCAAGATCGCCGACTATCCGTTTACCACGCTCGTGCCGAACCTCGGCATGGTGCGTGCCGGTGAGTATTCTTACGTCGTTGCCGACGTTCCTGGTTTGATCGAGGGCGCGAGCGAGGGCAAGGGCCTGGGCCACCAGTTCCTGCGCCACATCGAGCGTACGGCCCTGATCATGCATGTCGTCGACATGACGGGCGGTTTTGAGGATCGCGACCCGGTTGAGGATTACCGCATCATCAACCGTGAGCTCGAGCAGTATGGCGCCGAGCTCTCGGAGCGTCCGCAGATCGTCGTCGCCAACAAGTGCGATGCGCCGGGCACGGCCGACAAGATTGCCGACCTTAAGCGTGCGGCACTCGACGACGGCCATATGTTCTTTGCCGTGTCCGCCGTGACGGGCGCCGGCCTCAACACGCTGATGCTTGCCGTGGGCGAGCAGGTGGCTAAGCTTCGCGCCGAGCTGGCGGTCTCCGATGAGCCGGTCGATCTGCGCGACGAGGAGTGGGAACGCCGCCGTCTGCAGCGCGAGAAGCGTTTCCGCATTGTTCAGGAAGAGCCCGGTGCCTTCCGCGTGGTCGGTCGTGCCATCGAGCGCATGGTCATCCAGACCGACTGGGAAAACGAGGAAGCCGTCATTTACCTGCAGCATAAGTTTGCGCGTATGGGTGTTGACGACGCGCTCGAGAAGGCCGGTTGCCGTGCGGGCGACGAGGTCCGCATTTGCCAGCGCGCCTTTGACTTTGAGGGAGCTGAGGACTTCTCGGAGTACGAGGAGCTCGAGGATGCTGGCGAGGACGTTGCCGTTGAGGCCATTGACGTGGCCGATGCTGCGGATGAGGGCGTCGAGGTTGTCGATGCGGCGGATGCCGCGGACGATGCCGAGACCTCGGAGGGCGAGTAAGCCATGTCGCTGCGCGGTGGAATCGGTTTGCCCGAGCTGCCTATAAAAGAGGGCAAAGAGTTTCGGCTTGGCATTATGGGCGGCACATTCGACCCGATTCATTACGGGCACCTGGTGACTGCCGAGCAGGCGCGCGAGTCGCTCGACTTGGACGCTGTGCTCTTTATGCCGGCGGGCTCTCCTGCCTTTAAGCTTGACAAGCCGGTGACGCCTGCCGAGGACCGTTATGCCATGACGGTCCTCGCCACCGCCGCGAACCCGGCCTTTTTGGCGAGCCGGTTCGAGATCGACCGCCCGGGCGTAACCTATACGGCCGATACGCTTCATGCCCTTCGCGACTTTTACCCGCCGCAGGTAAAGCTCTACTTTATTACGGGCGCCGACGCGATTATCGATATCGTGACCTGGCATGATGCCGAACAAATTGCTGAGCTTGCTACCTTTATTGCGGCGACACGACCGGGCTTTGATATCGATACGGCGCGTGCCCGAATCAAAGAGTCGGGGCTGCCGTTCGACGTGCGCTATATTCAGATTCCGGCGCTGGCGATCAGCTCGACGAACATTCGTAAGCGAGTTGCCCGCGGCATGAGCGTGCGCTATCTTACGAGCGAGTCCGTGCTCGGCTACATTCGCAAACGCAGGCTATATGCCGATTTGGGCCAAGAAGATTTTGAGTGATGGGGGTCTACGTTGTCGGTAGAGGATCGGTTTGAGGGCGATGAGCGCGCGCTGCTCAAGCGCATTCAAGAGCTGCTCGATGTTCGCATGAAGGATAAGCGCAAGCGCTATGTGCATTCGCTGGGTGTTGCCGAGACCGCACTTCATCTGGCCGAGGTCTACGGCGTTGACCGCTTTGATGCCGCTGCCGCCGGCCTGATCCATGACTGGGACAAAGTGCTCTCCGACGACGAGCTGGTCACGCGCGCTCTGCATTACGGCATTAAGATTGCCGGCTCTCCTTCCGCCGCGACGCCGCTTTTGCATGGCCCTGTTGCCGCCTATGAGCTTCCGCAGCTTTTCCCCGAGTTGTCGCCGGCCGTTTTCCAGGCTGTCGACCGTCACACCGTTGGTGCCTGCGACATGACGCCGCTCGATATGGTGGTCTTTGTGGCCGATGCCATCGAGCCCAACCGCCACGGCGACTATGCGCATGCGCTGCGCAAGATGGTGGGGGAGTCGACGCTCGATGAGTTGTTCTTCTCCTGTTTTGCGCAGGGTCTGGTCTATGTGATCCAGTCCGGGCGCTATCTTTATCCCACGGCTATTTCGATTTACAACCATTACGCCCAGTTACGCTAGCTCGGGCTGTCTAGAAAGAGGTATTCCATGGCCGACGAGACCATGACCGACGAGCAGATTCTTGAAGGTGTGGAGCACAAGAGCTTCGTCGCCACGTCCGACCGCACTGCCGCCTCGCTGTCCGCGAGCGGTGTCGCCGCCGAGGATGTCGCCCGCGCCGCCGCGCAGGCCGCCTACGACAAGAAGGGCGAGGACGTTCAGGTGCTCGACCTGACCGAGCTTTCCGACGTGTGCGACTACTTTGTGCTTGCCACCGGTACCAACAACCGCCAGGTCGATTCGATCGTCGACGAGATCGAGGAGAAGGTCGCCGAGGCTTGCGGCGAGCATCCGTTCTCCATCGAGGGCCGCGAGCAGAAGACCTGGATGCTCATGGACTACGGTTCGGTTGTCGTCCACGTCTTCACTCCCGAAGCTCGCGACTTCTACCGCCTCGAGAAACTCTGGGGAGACGCCCCCCAGCTCCCCCTCAATCTCCTCTAAATGATTTTTCTGGGACGGGGATTTTTCTGGGACGGGGATAAAATAATCATTGCTACCGTTTGCCGAACCGCTCACCTTTGTTGGGCGGTTCGGCCCTTTTCTTCCTTTCCTTTTGTATGCTGTGACTACTGCATCCTTGGAAGGGAGGGTTTCGATGACTCGTGTTGCCCGTGCGTTGTCCGAACTCGGCCATTATCACGTCATGCTCAAGGGCTGTGCTGGCCAGCTGATCTTCGAAGACGATGACGATCGCCTTTATTTTCTCAATCCATTGAACAGACGATTTACGTCCGCTCATATTCGTCTTCTTGCCTGGTGCCTCATGGACAATCATGTTCACCTGCTATTTGATGATCTCGATAATCAGATGAGCGTTGCTATGCATGCGATTGATACGGCATATGCGAAACACTTCAATCAAAAAACCGGCCGCCGCGGACCGGTGTTCCAGGAACGATTCAAGAGTGTGATCATTTCTGACGACAAACAGCTGCTCCGTTGCGTCCGATACATACACGATAATCCTGCAAAAGCAGGTATTTCTTCTGCTCCTCTGTATCGCTGGAGCAGCTTCCATGAGTATTTCTCTCATCCCGAAATTTGTGATTGTGAAGGTATTCTCAATCTGTTTGGGGGTACGGAAGCGTTTTATCTTTCGAGTACCGACGGCAAGCCTAATCCCTATTTTATGCCCGAAGGTAAGCATATCTCCGATATGGATGCGCTGGAAGTTGCCGGGGCTCTTTTGGCTCCGCATGAGCCTTATCAGCTTAAAACTTTGCCGAAATCAGAGCGAAATCGTCTTCTGGCAGTGTTGAGGCATCGGGGGTTTACGATTGACCAGATTTCGCGTCTGACGGGAATTGGGACCAATATCATTCAAAGGGCGAAATGACGCTCCAAATGATTAAAAAATCCCCGTCCTAGAATAATCATTCGCAGCTGCCCGGCTTTCTTTTTGCCTTAGGGACTAATCGTCGAAGCGGGATTGGCGGCCGTAAGATAGGGCGGTGTCGCCGAATTTGTCTCGGACGGCGTCGATGGCGACGGAGAGGTCGCGTCGGTCGCTGGATTGGGCTCCGCGGTCGTCGACTTCGCAGAACAGGTCGGTCTGGATGCCGCCCTGATGGTCAAAGTCGCTCATGCCGATGCCTGCTAAGCGAACATGCATGCCTTCCTGCCAGATGTTGTCGAGCAGTTCGAGCGCAACTGCCACGAAGATGTTCTCATCGTCGGTCGGATGAGGCAGCCGGCGCTGTGCCGAGCGACCGCTTCCATACGAATACTTGAGCTTGAGCGTCACCGTGGCGCCCGTTAGTCCCTGACGGCGCAGGCGGCGTCCCACTGACTCGCCCAGCAGCGCAATCGCCGCTTCGATGTCCCCGCGCTCAGTCAAATCTTTCGCAAAGGTGCGTTCATTGCTGACCGACTTGATCTTGCGCTCTTCATCGAGACTCGTGACTTCGGAGATTTCGAGTCCCAGCGCACGCTGGCGCATGCGTTCGCCGTTGACGCCAAAAATAGAGGCCAAGGTGGATTCCGGTGCACGTGATAGCTCGCCGAGGGTGTAGATGCGCATACGGCGCAGTCGCTCCTCGGCCGAGCGCCCGATGCCGCTCATGGCAGATACCGGCAGCGCGGCCAAAAAGCGCTGCTCGGTTCCGGGTCGCACGATGGTCAGCCCAAACGGCTTATCCCGCTCGCTTGCGATCTTTGCGACCGTCTTGTTGCAGCCCACGCCAATGGAGCACGTTACTCCCAGCGCTGCCACACGGTCGCTTATACGCCGCGCAACCAGCAGCGGGTCCTCGGGCGCAAAGCGACCCGGTGTGATATCGATAAATGCCTCGTCGATGGATACGCGCTCCACGCGCGGCGTCTCCTCGGCAAGAATCGCCATGACCTGCGCACTGACCTCGCGGTAGCGATCGAAATGCCCGTGCGTCCAAATGGCCTGCGGACACAGGCGCCGTGCCTCGGCTGAGGGCATGGCGGAGTGTACGCCAAAGCGACGTGCCTCGTAAGAACAGGTGGACACAACGCCACGAGAATCGGCGTCCCCGCCCACGATGAGCGGCTTTCCGCGCCATTCGGGATGATCGAGCATCTCCACGCTCGCAAAAAACGCATCGAGGTCCATCAGGCCCACCGCCGGACCCGTCCAGGGAGGCGGCGTGACGCCCATGGCATCCTCATAACCGTATGTATGTTCGCGTCTTTCCATGTCATGAGTATACCGCGCAGCTCATGTGGGGTGCGTGTATGTGCTTGCAAATCCCGAATTCTTGTCTAAGATATGGATTTGCCCTCGACTACACCGAAGAAGTTGGTCTCACGGACTTCACCTGCCCGCGTCGATGGCGTATTATGTTCAACTGTTTGTTTGTAGTTGCAGCCTAAAGCTGCTTGGTTGGAGGAGTTTCCTTTGGCAGTCAAGATTCGCCTTGCTCGTCACGGCGCTAAGAAGCGTCCGTACTACCGTGTCGTCGTCGCCGATTCCCGCGCCCCGCGTGACGGTCGTATCATCGAGGAGGTTGGCCGCTACAACCCGATGACCGCCCCCAAGACCATCAACCTCGACCTCGAGAAGATCGCCGACTGGCAGTCCAAGGGCGCTCAGCTCACCGACGCCGTCGCCGCTCTGGTCAAGGCCGCCAACGAGGGCGAGAAGACCGAGACCGTCGTCAAGAAGTCCAAGAAGCAGCTCGCCAAAGAGGCCGAGGCCGCTAAGGCTGCCGCTGAGGCCGCTGAGGGCGCCGAGGAGTAAATCGTGCCTGAGGTTGACGCTGCACAGCTCGAGGGTGAGGCAATGCTCTCAGATCGCATCGCCGATCTCGTCGAATATCTCGTTGTTCAGATCGTCGACGACCCGGATTCCGTGAGCCTTGAGGTCATCGATGGTGACGACGCCTCTACGATTGAGGTTTCGGTCGCCGAGGATGACGTCGCTAAGGTCATCGGCCGTCGTGGCCGTACCATCAAGGCCATTCGCACGCTCGCCCGTGCACTGGCCGCTCGCCTCGACACTGCTGTCGAGGTAGAGGTTCTGGGCTAGGACCTTGAGGTCCCAGTACAAAAACATCGCCCGTGTGGTCAAGCCGCACGGAAGGAAGGGGGAGGTCCTCGCGCAGCCGCTGCGGGGGCTTCCTTCTGTATTAGAGCCTGGTATGCGCGTCGCCCTGACGCCGCCGGCGCTCAAGCGCGACCGCTTTTGCACGGTCGTGTCCGTCACCGATACGGGCGATGGCGATCTGGTCTCGTTTGAGGGCATTGACGACTTGACGGCCGCCGAGGGCATCACGGGATGCTACGTGCTAGCAAATCGTGACGACTTTGAGCTCGATTCGCTCGACGCTGCCTATACCGACCTGATGGGTCGCGAGGTGGTCGACGAGCGCTTCGGTTCGCTCGGTACGATCGTCGAGATCATGTCGACGCCCGCTAACGATGTTTGGGTTGTCGAGGGTGATCGGTACGGCGAGGTACTGATTCCCGTGATCGAGCGGGTCGTGCTCGATCTTCCCGACACAGGAACAATTTCCGTCCACGCTATGGACGGCCTGATCGATATGGACAATTAGGGAGGACAACATGCTGATCGAGACCCTTTCGGTCTTTCCCGAGATGTTTGAGCCCGTCATGTCCACGTCGATTTTGGGCCGCGCCCGCAAGGCCGGCCTTTTTGATTTTAAGGCGTATAACCTGCGCGACTGGACGCACGACCGCCATCGTACCGTCGATGACGAGCCGTACGGCGGCGGGCAGGGCATGCTCATGAAGGTCGAGCCTATCGCAGAGGCCATCGAGGCCATTAGCGCAGAGGGTCCCAAGCCCACTGTGGTGTTCTTTACCCCCTGTGGCGAGCCTTTTACGCAGCATGTGGCCGAGCGCCTGCTCAAAAGTGAGCGCCTGCTGTTTGTGTGCAGTCGCTACGAGGGCGTCGACGAGCGCGCGTATGCGTATGCCGATGAGCGTCTGTCGATCGGCGACTACGTGCTCACGGGCGGCGAGCTTCCCGCTATGGTCGTTGCCGATGCCGTCGTACGCCTGATTCCCGGCGCCCTTGGTGACGAAATGAGCAACGTCGACGAGTCATTCTCGACCGCCGAGGACGGAGGACTGCTCGAGTACGCGCAGTACACCCGCCCCGCCGAGTTCAACGGCGAGGGCGTGCCGCCGGTGCTTGTGAGCGGCGATCACGCCAAGGTCGATGCCTGGCGTCGCAAGAACGCCATCGAGCGCACCTGCTGCTGGCGTCCCGATCTGATCGAGACAGCGCGGCTCACGCCCGAGGAGCGCGCTTACGCGCAGGAGATTCTTGACGCTTCGTATTCGCAGAGCGAGGAGTGAGTATGGTTCCTACGCAACATTCCGCGTTGAGGGGCGCTTTTGAGTGGATCGCGGTCATCGCGATCGCGCTCGTGGCCACGTTCCTGATCCGTACCTTTGTGGTCGAGCCCTTTGTGGTGCCCACCGGTTCTATGGAGGACACGATCGAGATTGGCGACCAGATCCTGGCGCAAAAGGTGAGCCTCGAGCTCGGTCAGCCCGTCAAGCAGGGCGATATCGTGGTGTTTCACAACCCCGATGGCACCTCCGAGCATGATGTTCTTGTCAAGCGTGTTATTGCCACGGCCGGCCAGACGGTCGACCTGCAGGATGGCAAGGTGGTCGTTGACGGCCAAGCGCTCGACGAGGACTATACGACGGGCATGAGCTGGCCACTTTCGGTCCAAGCGCCCGGTGCTCAGGTAAGCTATCCCTACACCGTTCCCGACGGGTGCGTGTGGGTGATGGGCGACAACCGCGAAAACTCTGCCGACTCACGCTACTTTGGTCCCGTCGATCGCTCTGATTTGATCGCCGTGGCACTCGTGCGCTACTGGCCGCTCAACCGCATCGGCGCTATCGACTAAAAACCGCTATAGTACAGTACCTAACCGTGTAATCGTTTCGACGAGGGGATATTAGAGGCATGAACGCTTCATCGCTTTCCTTCCAAGACATCATCCTGCGCCTCCAGCAGTACTGGGGCGAGCAGGGCTGCGTCATTATGCAGCCCTATGACTCCGAGGTCGGTGCCGGTACCTTCCATACCGCGACCACGCTGCGCTCGCTCGGTCCCGCCGAGTGGCGCACCTGCTATGCGCAGCCTTGCCGCCGTCCCGCCGACGGCCGCTACGGCGAGAACCCCAACCGCATGCAGCACTACTATCAGTTCCAGGTGCTCATCAAGCCCTCTCCGGTCAACGCCCAGGAGCTTTACCTGGGGTCTCTTGCCGCTATCGGTCTGGACCCCAACGACCATGACGTCCGCTTTGTCGAGGACGACTGGGAGAGCCCGACGCTCGGCGCCTGGGGCCTTGGCTGGGAGGTCTGGCTCAACGGCATGGAAGTCACGCAGTTTACGTACTTCCAGCAGGTGGGCGGTATCGAGGTCGACCCCGTTCCTGTCGAGATCACCTATGGCCTGGAACGCATCGCCATGTACGCCCAGGGCGTCAACTCGGTCTACGACCTGGTGTGGAGCTACCTGCCCGACGGCACGCCCATGACCTATGGCGACGTGTTCCTCGAGAACGAGCGCGAGTTCAGTGCCTACAACTTTGAGGTCGCCAACGTCGAGATGATGCGTCAGAAGTTTGACGACTACGAGGCCGAGTGCCATTCCTGTCTAGAGCGCAAGCTGCCGCTGCCGGCATATGACTGCGTCATGAAGTGCAGCCACGCTTTCAACCTGCTCGATGCCCGCGGCGCTCTGTCCGCAGTCGAGCGTGCCAACTACATCCTGCGCGTCCGCGCCGTCGCCAAGGCGTGCTGCGAGGCCTACATGGCCGAGGTCGCCGGAGTCAACGAGAATGCCGACCAGGAAGGCGAGGTGGCGTAAGCCATGGCAGACGCTAAGGATTTCCTGTTTGAGATCGGTACGGAGGAAATGCCCTCTGCACCGCTGAACAATGCCGTCAAGCAGCTTGGCACCATGATCGCCAAGGGTCTCGACGAGGCCGGTCTGGCCCACGGCGAGGTCCGCGTGATCTCGAGCCCGCGCCGCCTGGCTGCACTCGTTGCCGATGTCGCCACCGCGACCGACGAGATTCACGAGGTCAAGCGTGGCCCCGCGGCCAACATTGCCTTCGACGCTGACGGTAACGCCACCAAGGCCGCCCAGGGCTTCGCCCGCAAGTGCGGTGTGGCTGCCGAGGACCTGGTCCGTCGCGAGGACACTGACGGTCGCGAGTATGTGTTCGCCGAGAAGAATATTCCCTCCGCACCGGCTACGCCGATTCTGACCGCTCTGTGCGAGAAGACCATCGCCGGCCTGCAGTGGCCCAACTACCGCTCCCAGCGCTGGGGTCACGAGCATGCTACCTTTGTTCGTCCGGTCCGTTGGATTTGCTGCCTTCTGGGCGAGGATGTTGTGCCCGTGTCGTTTGCCGACGTGACGAGTGGCAACACCACGCGTGGTCATCGCGTACTTGGCCCCGGTGACCATGTGGTCGCCAGCCCCGCCGTCTACGAGCAAGTGCTCGAGGACGCCGGCGTGCTTTCTGCCGAGCGTCGTCGTGAGGCCATCCTCGCCGGTATCGCCGAGGTCGAGGCTGCCCGTCCCGGCTGCCATGTCGATACGCCCAAGAAGGTCTTCGAGGAGGTCATTAACCTCTGCGAGTGGCCGACGGTGCTCGTCGGTACCTTCGATGAGGAGTTCCTCAAGGTCCCGCACGAGATTATCTGCGAGTCCATGCTCACCAACCAGCGCTACTTCCCGATCTATGACGGCGAGGGCAAGCTCACGCGTGAGTTCGTGGTCGTCTCCAACAGCAAGCCCGAGAACGCCGAGCGCGTGATCGACGGCAACGAGCGCGTTGTGCGTGCCCGTCTGGACGATGCCAAGTTCTTCTACGAGGAGGACCTGAAGATCTCCCTCGACGAGTTCCGCGAGCGTCTGGCCAAGGTTGCCTTCCAGGAGAAGCTCGGTAGCGTGCTCGCCAAGTCCGAGCGCATCGAGCAGCTCGCGCTCGCTATCGCCCGCGAGGCTCATCTGGGCGCCCACCTTGCCGCCGATGCCGCTCGCGCCGCGCACCTGTGCAAGGCCGACCTGGTGTCTAACGCCGTTGTCGAGTTCACGAGCCAGCAGGGCGTGATGGGCGGTTATTACGCGACCGCGATGGGGGAGAACGACGAGGTCGCTCATGCTATCCGCGATCACTATCGTCCCCGCTTTGCCGGTGACGAGCTGCCTGAGGGCACCGCTGGCTGCATCGTGGCTTGCGCCGACAAGCTCGATACCATCGCCGGTATCTTTGCCATCGGCGAGCCCCCGACCGGCTCCTCCGACCCCTACGCGCTGCGTCGTGCCGCTATCGGCATCATCAACATTCTGCGCGACCGTCTGCCGATCGACCCCACGTCGCTCATCGACTTCGCCCTCGAGCTCTACAGTGAGCAGGGCATTGAGTTCGACGCCGCCGAGGTCGCCCAGCAGGTTCGCGACTTCTTCCACGGCCGTCTGGTGAGCATGGCCCGCGACGAAAAGATCCCGGCCGATACCGTTGCCGCCGTCTCCGCGGTGCACATCATCGCCCCGTCCGTCTTCTTCGCCCGCTGCGCCGCCCTCGACGAGGCCCGCAAGAACGACGCCGAGACGTTCGATAACCTGGCGACCGCCTATGCCCGCGCCGCGCACATCTCCAAGCCCGAGCTGGGCGCGGAGTACGACCGCGCCCTGATGGGCGAGGTCGAGCTCGCGCTTGCCGATGCCTCCGAGGCTGCTCAGACCGCTGTCGACGCCGCCCTCGCTGCCGAGGATTACCCGGTCGCATTTGCCGCCCTCGCCGCCCTGCGCGCCCCCATCGACCGCTTCTTCGACGAGGTCATGGTCATGGACAAGGACGAGCAGCTTCGCGATAATCGCCTTAAGCTGCTCAACCGCTTCGAGGCCGTTTTCTCCGGCATCGCAAACATCGGTGAGCTTGCTCGCAAAAAGTAAGCCAGCCTGCGCATAAGCGCAAAAGGAGCCCCGCATGGATTGCCCGGTCACCGCTCGTCCCACCGTTATCGTTATCTCCGACTCGCTCGGTGATACCGCTTGTGAGGTGGTGCTTGCGGCGTCCGGGCAATTTGATGAAGGGGCTTTTCGCGTTTTACGCCTGCCCAAGGTGACCTCCGTGGAGCAGGTCAAGTCGTTTGTGGGTCCGCGCGTCGATGCCGATCATCGCGATATTGCCGTGTTCCACACCATTGTCGATCCGGCGCTTCGCGCCCGCGTGCTCGATTACCTGGGCATGCTGCATATCCGTTCGGTCGACCTGATCGGCCCGACGCTCGCCGTGCTGTCGTCGCTCATCGGTGTGCCGCCCAAGGGCGTTGCGGGCGTGATTCACAAGACCGATGACCGCTATTTCCATCGTATCGAGGCCATGGAGTATTTCGTTGAGCACGATGACGGGCGCGGTTGCGACGATTTGTCGGGTGCCGATATCGTGCTGCTGGGCGTATCGCGCACGTCCAAGACGCCGCTGTCGATGTATCTGGCTTATCAGGGCTACAAGGTTGCCAATGTTCCGTTGGCCCATGGCATGGAGCCGCCGAAGTCGATTTACGAGGTCGACCCGATGCGCCTGTTCGGCCTGATTTCGACCGTCGATGTGATTTCCGAAATTCGCGATAGCCGCTTGGGCGATGACTACGCTCGTGCCGTTGCCGGCTCCTATGCCGAGCCCGAGAGCGTGCACAGCGAGCTCGAGGAAGCCCGTGCGCTCATGAAGCGCCTAGGCTGCTTTGTGGTGCGTACCGACGGCAAGGCCATCGAGGAGAGCGCCTCCGAGATCATCAGCCACTTGGAGGAAATCCAAGAAGCCCGCGCCCGCCGCGCCGCCCGCCGAGCCCAGCAAAGTTAACTCATTTCGGTAGCTAAAAATGCACCGTCTCAAAAAGACTACCTAAAAATAATGCACGATATTGGTAAAGCGATTTAGCAAAGAACTTGCATTTGACCTGCAATTCTCTTGCATTGGTATCTTCATAAGGTAACCACCTTTACCTACCGTTTACCGTCACATTTACCACGTTTACCAAACCCCGCGCCCTCTACGCAAGCCCGCTCAATGCCCGCCGTATAGTACCCTCACGGCCCGCATCCGGCGGGTCGATTCGTTACCACGGTCGTGCGCGAGAGCGCATGGAAGGGGAAGTATCGTGAGCGATTGCAAGAGGGTTTACCGTTTTGGAACCGACGCCCAGGGCACCTGTGTCACCGAGGGCGACAAGTCCATGAACTTCGTGCTTGGCGGCAAGGGCGCTAACCTTGCCGAGATGAGCCGTATCGGCCTGCCGGTTCCCGGTGGCTTTACCATTACCTGCCAGACTTGTGTCGAGTACTCCGGCGCCGGTAACGTGTGGCCCGAGGGCGCACTCGATGAGATCGTTGCCGCCGAGGCAGACCTCGAGGCCCGCTGCGGCAAGAAGCTCGGTGACGATAATGATCCGCTGCTCGTGTCGGTTCGCTCGGGCGCTCCGTTCTCCATGCCCGGTATGATGGACACGGTTCTCAACTTGGGCCTCAACGACGACTCCGTTCAGGGTCTCATCGCCCAGACGCAAAATCCGCGTTTTGCCTGGGATAGCTACCGCCGCTTTATCCAGATGTTTTCCAACGTCGTCATGGGCGTTGACGCCGACCTGTTCGAGAACGCCCTGACCCAGGCCCGCCTGGTCGCCGGCGTTCGCGTCGATTCCGAGCTTTCGGCCGAGGACCTGCAGGAACTCGTCGAGACCTTTAAGGGCATCTTCTCCGAGAACGTCGATGCCTCCCTGTATCCCGAGCTCGAGGTCGCTGACGGCAAGCCCGTCTTCCCGCACGACCCGGAGCTTCAGCTACGCCTTGCAATCCAGGCCGTCTTTGGCAGCTGGATGAATGAGCGTGCCTGCATCTACCGCAAGCAGCATGGCATTTCCGACGACCTCGGTACTGCCGTCAACGTGCAGGCCATGGCCTTTGGCAACAAGGGCGAGACCTCTGCGACGGGCGTCGCCTTTACGCGTAATCCGGCCGACGGCACCAAGGAGTTCTACGGTGACTTTTTGGTTAATGCCCAGGGCGAGGACGTCGTCGCCGGTATCCGCAACACCGAGCCCATCGCCGACCTCAAGACCACCCCGGGCCTCGAGTCCGCAGGTGAGGAGCTCGAGCGCGTGTTCCTGACGCTCGAGGATCATTACCGCGATATGTGCGATATCGAGTTCACCATCGAGCAGGGCAAGCTCTGGATGCTCCAGACCCGCGTGGGCAAGCGCACCGCCACCGCCGCCCTGCGCATCGCCATCGAAATGGTCGAGGAAGGCCTGATCACACGCGAAGAGGCCGTGAGCCGTATCGATCCCGCGCAACTCGACCAGCTCCTGCACCCGCAGTTTGACGCCTCCAAGAAGTACGAGGCTCTCGCCAGCGGTCTTAATGCCAGCCCCGGTGCCGCCGTGGGCGAGGTCGTGTTCTCGAGCGACGACGCCGTCGCGCGTTCCGCCGAGGGTCGCAAGGTCATTCTGGTTCGTTGGGAGACCAACCCCGACGACCTGAAGGGCATGGTCGCCGCCGAGGGCATCCTGACCAGCCACGGTGGCAAGACGAGCCATGCCGCCGTTATCGCCCGCGGTATGGGTACGCCCTGCGTCTGCGGCGTTGAGCGCTTCCATATCGACGCCGCCGAGAAGGTCGTGCGTATCGAGGGCAGTGACCGCGTGCTGCGCGAGGGCGATGTCATCTCCATCGACGGCACCCAGGGCATCGTCGTCGACGGCGCCGTTGACCTGGTCTCCGCCGAGCTCACCGGCGATCTGGATACCATCCTGTCCTGGGCCGACGAGATTCGCCTGGACGAGACCTGTGGCCATGCCAACCATGTGCGCGTCAACGCCGACAATCCCGAGGATGCTGCACTCGCACTCGAGTTTGGCGCCGAGGCTATTGGCCTGTGCCGCACCGAGCACATGTTCCTGGGCGATCGCAAGAACATCATCCAGAGCTTTATCCTTTCTGACGATGAGGCCGTGAAGCAGCAGGCCCTGGCCGACCTGCTCAAGGTTCAGACCGAGGACTTCCTGGCGATGTTTAAGACCATGTCCGGTCGCGATGTGGTCGTTCGCCTGCTCGATCCGCCGCTTCATGAGTTCCTGGATAATCCTCGCGAGCTTGAGGTCGCCATCACCAAGAAGGAAGCCGCTGGCGCCAGCGAGGAAGAGCTTGCCGTCCTGCGCGCCCGCCTGCGTCGTATCGACGGCATGGTCGAGTCCAACCCGATGCTCGGCCTGCGCGGTGTGCGCCTGTCTGTCGTCTTTAGCGATCTGCCGCTCATGCAGGTTCGCGCCGTCGCCACGGCTGCTGCCCGCCTCATCAAGGAAGGCGTCGACCCGCGCCCCGAGATCATGGTTCCGCTCGTTTCCATCACGGCGGAGCATGTCCAGACCCGCGAGGTTATCGAGCGCGTGATCGCAGAGGTTTCCGACGAAGAGGGCGTCGAGCTCAATATTCCCGTGGGCACGATGCTCGAGCTGCCGCGTGCCTGCATGGTCGCCGACGAGATCGCCCATTACGCAGACTTCTTCTGCTTTGGCACCAACGACCTCACCCAGACGACCTTCGGTTTCTCGCGTGACGACGCCGAGGCTAAGTTCATCCCGCTGTATATGCATAAGAAGATCTTGGAGGACAATCCTTTCGAGACCATCGACACGGCGGTACTCGAACTGGTGCGCTTGGCCGTCGAGAAGGGCCGCGCCACCAACCCCGACATGCACTTTGGCGTGTGCGGTGAGCACGGTGGCGACCCCAAGTCCATCAAGGGCCTGTTTAACGTGGCCGACGTGGACTACGTGTCCTGCTCGCCCTACCGCGTGCCCCTCGCACGCCTGGCTGCCGCTCAGGCCAAGCTCGAGGCCAAGCGTTCCGCCTAACGTTTTGGGTTTAGACGCCTAGCGTAGTCCCCTTCATGCCGCCCGTCTCATTCGTGAGACGGGCGGTTATCATGTGCGGGTTTTGTCTTTTTGTCTGCGTAAAAAATTGTTCTTGCAGCAGAAACCCGCGCGTGTATACTCGAATACGTTTGTTCAACTACGTGCCGGCCAAGGTGGTACGGCACCTCTAGAAGAGTAAGGAATTGCACATGGATTACATCCGCGCAATCGAGCGTCAGCAGATCCGCGAGGACATTCCTCAGGTTCGCGTCGCCGACAACGTCAAGGTTCACTACCGCATTAAGGAAGGCGACCGCGAGCGCATCCAGGTCTTCCAGGGCGACGTCATCCGCATGGCCGGCGCCGGTGCCCGCGAGACCTTCACCGTCCGCAAGATGTCCTTCGGTGTCGGTGTTGAGCGTACCTTCCCGCTTCACAGCCCCAAGATCGCCAAGCTCGAGGTCGTTCGTCATGGTCGCGTCCGTCGCGCCAAGCTGTACTACCTCCGCGACAAGGTGGGCAAGGCTGCTCGCATCCCCGAGAAGCGCTAAGAAGATCGCAGCGTCTGTCCACTCGTTTGGACACAAGGGTCACCTTCGGGTGGCCCTTCTTTTTATCTGATTTGCATGCAAGGAGGGCCTGGTATGGCCAATATGACGAGCTCGGTTTCGGCATCGCAGGTTGCCGGAGAGCTGGCGAGCGCAACGTTTGAGGAGATCCCCGCCCTCGTGGAGCATTATCGCGAGGACCCGCGCCAGCAGGTGATCAAGGCTTGCGAGCGTGCTCTTAAGCGCCATGCCAAGGAACTTGCCGAGCGCGAGCGCGTCAATGACATGTACGAGCTTATGCATGAGCTTGGCGGCGATGGGGTGGTCGTTGGTGTCGACGAGGTGGGTCGCGGATCGGTGGCCGGTCCTTTGACGGTATGCGCTGTCTGCCTTCCTATGGAGCCGCGCGTCTGGGGCATCAACGATTCCAAAAAGCTCACGCCGGCGCGCCGCGAGTTGCTCTCAGTGAAGATTGCCGAGGTGGCGACGGCGATCGGTTTTTGCCATATCGCGCCTAAGGATATCGATGAGATGGGCATGGCCCGTGCTATCCGTACCGCCGTTGCGGGCGCCGTGGCCGATACGGGGCTCGAGCCCGATTGCGTGCTTATGGATGGCAACCCCTTGGGCGCCGTTCCTAACGAGCGCGATGTGGTGAAGGGCGATGCCAAGATCGCCTGCATCGCCGCGGCGTCCATCATGGCTAAGGTCACGCGTGACGAGATGATGGTCGAGTACGACGCTGAGTATCCCGAGTACCATCTGGCCGAGTCGAAGGGCTATGCGAGCCCCGAGCACATCGAGGCCATTCGAAAACATGGACTTTGTCCACTGCATCGTGTGAGCTTTTGCGGAAACTTTCTGCAGACTGAGCGCCTTTTCTAGGTCAATTGTGGAGACAGGGACCTCTGGGGTTTTATAAACCTGCTGGTAGCGGGCCGTATGCAACACCATTGTTGCGTACGGCCCGTTTTTTGACGGCATTTGGTCAGCTTTTGGTTAGCTTCCGGTACTTACCCGCATGAAAGGTGCCCTCATCATCGGGGCACTGCAGTGTGCGGGAAAGGAGACCCCATGAGTGCCGCAAGCAAAAAGAGCAAGACACAGCAGCTCAAGGAGCGTTGGGAAAACGGCGAGCTCGACTGCGGGGCGATGACGCCCGAGTTTATCAAGGGACTCAGTCCCCGCGAGCTGGGCATGCTGGGCGAGCTGATCACCATCGACTACTTTAACGAGCGCGGCTACACCTTGCTGGAGCAGGGTTATCGTTGCACCGAGGGCGAGGCTGATCTGGTGCTGCTCGATGAGCTCGACGATGTCGTGGTGATGGCCGAGGTCAAGACCAGACGCGTCGTACTGGATTGCAACACGCGGGTCTTTCCCGAGGAGGCCGTGGACGCCCAAAAGCAACGCCGCTACCGCCGCATCGCAAGCTGCTATCTTATGGAGCATTATCCGCTCAAGGCGATCCGCTTCGATGCCGTGGGTGTCACCATTCGCGGCGGGCATATCGCCGAGATCGAGCATCAGTACAACGCGTTCGATTGGCAGGTGTCGTGATGGCGTTCGAGACGTTTGCCGTTCACGCGGCCTGCATCCGCGGCGTCGAGGCGATTCACGTCACGGTCGAGGTCTCGCTTGCCGGCGGCGTTCCGGGCATTCAGATGCTCGGCATCCCGAGTATGGAGGTGATGGAGTCACGTGGTCGTATTCGCTGTGCGATGCGCTCCGCCGGGTTCGAGATCCCGCGCTCGGGCATTACGGTCAATCTGGCGCCCGGCGATATTCGCAAGACCGGTAGCGGCTTTGATCTGCCCATCGCCATCGCGGTCCTAGCGGCCGATGGTCAGATTCCCCGCGACAACCTCGATCGCTGCCTTATCGCCGGCGAGCTCGGCTTGGACGGTACGGTGCTTCCTGTCAAAGGCGAGGTGGCGTTTCAGCTATTGGCTCGCGACATGGGGCTGTCTTTTATCGCCGGTAGGTCCGACCAGCATGTGCCACTCGCGGGCGTGGATTGCGGCTTTATCGCGCATCTGTCTCAGCTTGCTCACGGCATGGGCGATGCCGAACGGCACTACTTGGATTCCGAGGGTGTCGAGGCGACCTTTGAGCCCGAGCTCGACTATGCAGACGTGCTGGGGCAGGAAGTCGCTAAACGCGGCATGGCGCTTGCGGCGGCAGGAGAACTCGGCTTGCTCATGATCGGGTCTCCGGGATCGGGCAAGACGATGCTCGCACGCCGTATGACCGGCATCCTGCCCGAGCTTTCCGTTGAGGATCAGCAGGAGGCACTGTGCATCCATTCGGTTTTGGGTGAGAACATTGATGGCTTGTTGGCGGGGCACCGCCCCTTCCGCAGTCCCCACCACAGTATTTCGACCGCAGGCCTTATCGGCGGCGGGCGCCCGGTGCACCCGGGTGAGATCAGCCTTGCTCATGGCGGCGTGCTCTTTTTGGACGAGCTTGCCGAGTTTCCCACTGGCGTGCTGCAGACGCTGCGTCAGCCCATCGAGCGCGGCTATGTGAGGATCGTACGCGTCGACGGGGCTTTTACCTTCCCGTCGCGCTTTCAGCTGCTGGCTGCGAGCAATCCCTGCCCCTGCGGCTTTTTGGGCGATCGCGAGGTGCCGTGTCGCTGCTCGGCGGCGATGGTCGAGCGCTATCGGTCTAAACTGCGCGGTCCTTTGGCCGACCGTATCGACATGATGATCGATGTGACCCGTCCCGACCCTCAAGTGATTATCGAGGGTGCGGAGGGCATGTCGTCGGCCGAGTTACGTGACTACGTTGTGCGCGGTCGCGCCTTTCGCGCTTGGCGCGAATCCCGCATGGACGATGCGGATGCCGAGGCCGAGGATGACGAGACTCGGTCCATTGACGGCGTCGTTTCGACCTTTGAGCTCGATGATGCGGCGGAGAAGTGTGTGCTCGGCCTGTCGAAGCGCACGCATCTCACAGGGCGTGGCATCGTGCGCCTTGTTCGCATTGCGCGCACGATCGCAGATGTCGCCGAGAGCGAGCAGGTGACGCAGGACCACGTGCTCGAGGCGGCGATGTACCAGGGAAGGAGGGACCAATGATGGCTGAGGGGACCTTCGAGCTGCATCCAGGTGACGCGTTGTATCCCGAGACCGTTTTGGAGCTTTCTGATGTACCTCAGACGCTCTATGTGCGCGGCAACCCCGAGGCGCTTTCGACGCCCGCGCTCTCCATCATCGGTGCGCGAAAGGCCTCGCCGTATGGTCTTGCCGTGGCAGAGCTTGCGGCGAAGGTGGCGGTTGAGGCGGGAGTGACGGTAGTTTCGGGCGGTGCAGTCGGTTGTGACCAGGCCTCGGGTTGGGCTGCGGTCAACGCCGGCGGCAAACACGTCGTGGTGCTGGGGACGGGCGCCGACGTGGTCTACCCGCGTTCGAGCGCGGGGCTTATTACGCGCACGCTCGATACGGGCGGCGCGGTCGTGTCGATCTCTCCGTGGGGCATGGGTCCGCGCAAGTTTGCCTTTCCGCGTCGCAATCGCGTGATCGCGGCCCTGTCGCAAGCCCTCTTTGTATCCGAGGCGGGTATGCCTTCCGGGACGTTTTCTACAGCCGAGGCTGCTATGGATTTGGGGCGCGAACTTCTTGCCGTGCCGGGGTCGATCCTATCGCCCGAGTCGCGTGGCACGAATTACCTCATTGCGAACGGTGCCTGCTGCATTGTCGACGAGGAGTCCATCGAGATGGCTATCTCTCGCATATACGGCACCCTGCGCTACTCGCGCCCCGATGCTCCCGGCATTGCCGACCTGAATCCAACACAGCAGACCGTGATGCATGCGCTCATCGCCTCTCCGCTCAAGGTCGACGACATCGCGGCGCTCGTCTCACTCGATGCTGTCGGCGTACTCAAACTCTTGGGTTCGCTTGAACTCGAGGGCCTTATCGAGCGCATGATGGATGGAAGGTATGCGCCCTCCAAGTTTGCCCTTCACGCCCAGACGCCCTTCGGTCACAATGGAAAACGTGTCAATTAGAAAGGTGTTTGCAGATGCAGTTCGATCAGGTGACGGTTATCGGTGGCGGTCTGGCGGGTTCGGAATGCGCGATCCAGCTGGCAGACCGCGGGTTTGCCGTAAAGCTGTGCGAGATGCGCCCCCAGGTGAGCTCCCCGGCTCACCATACCGATCACCTGGCAGAGCTCGTCTGCTCCAATTCGTTTAAGTCGACCCGTCCGGATTCCGCGGCTGGTTTGCTGAAGGCCGAGCTTGAGCGCATGGGTTCAGTCCTGCTCGACTGCGCCCATCGCGCTGCTGTTCCCGCTGGTGGCGCCCTGGCGGTCGACCGTGTTACATTCTCCGAGCTCGTCGAGGCTGAGGTTGCCGCCCGCCCCAATATCGAGGTCGTTCACGGCGAGGTCACCCAGATCCCCGAGGGCCACGTGGTCATTGCCGCGGGCCCGCTGTGTTCACCGGCGCTGAGCGAAGAGGTCATGAAGCTCGTCGGTGGCGACGCCCTTGCGTTCTTCGATGCCGCGGCGCCGATCGTCGATGCCTCCACGCTCGATATGGACGTGCTGTTTTCGCAGTCGCGCTACGAGGAGCAGGGGAGCGGCGACTATCTCAACGCTCCGCTCAACAAGGAGGAGTACGAGGCCTTTATCGAGGCGCTCACCACGGCCGACCGCGTGGTGCTCAAGGACTTTGAGGGCGGCGATCTGTTCCAGGCCTGCCAGCCTGCCGAGGAGGTTGCGCGCACCGGCAAGGACGCCATTCGCTTTGGCGCCATGAAGCCCGTCGGCCTCACCGACCCGCGTACCGGACGTCGCCCTTGGGCGGCGATTCAGCTGCGTGCCGAGAACAAGGGGAAGACCGCCTATAACCTGGTGGGCTTCCAGACCAACCTGACCTTTGGCGAGCAGAAGCGCGTCTTCCATATGGTGCCGGGCCTGGAGAACGCTGAGTTCTTCCGCTACGGTGTCATGCACCGCAATACCTTTGTCGACGCCCCGCACGTGCTCGATGGCACCTTTGCCGTGCCCGGTACCGGCGTGCGCCTGGCCGGTCAGATCACCGGCACCGAGGGGTACATGGAAGCCGTGGCGACCGGTCTGCTCGCGGCGCTCAACACCTATGCAGAGGCTATCGGCGCCGATTCCGTCGAGTTGCCCCGCGTGGGCGCCCTGGGTGCGCTCGTGGGCTATGCGACCGATCCTGCCACCGTGGGCTATCAGCCCATGCATGTCAACTTTGGCCTGGTGCCGCCGCTCGAGGACGGTAAGCGCCGCAGCAAGCGCGACCGCTATCAGGCCTATGCGGACCGTGCGCTCGAGGCCCTCGATGCCTACTTGGCCACGCGTTCCGACTTGTTTGGAGGCGACCGGTCATAGCCTTTGACCTGTACGACACCGTCGACTCTTTTATCGCCTATATCGCACGCGTTGAGGGGCTTTCTCCCAACACGGTGACGGCCTATGGCTCGAGACTGGAGCGCTTTGCTGCCTGGTGCGAGCGCGAGGATATTGATGCTTTCGCTGCCGACGTGCGCACCATTCGTCGCTATCTTGCTGAGCTTTCGCGTGAGCAGGTGGCTCCCCGAACGCTTGCGGCGCACCTGTCGGCTATCCGATCTCTCTATCGCTGGATGGCTGCCGAGGGGATTGTCGAGGGCGATGCGGTCTCGGCGATCGCGTCGCCCAAGCTGCCGCGTGACCTGCCGGGCGTCCTTACGACCCAGCAGGTCGAGGCGCTGCTCAAGACGCCTGATACCTCAACACCCGCGGGACTGCGCGATGCGGCGATGCTCGAGTTGCTCTATGCCTCGGGTGCCCGCATCTCAGAGCTTGCGGCGCTCAATGTGGAATCCATCTCATGGTCCGAGCGCACGCTGCGCCTGTGGGGCAAGGGGAGCAAGGAGCGTATCGTCCCTCTGTATCGTCGTGCGCTCGATGTGACGCGTCTCTATATTGAAGAGGGGAGGCCGGAGTTGCTCGCTCGGGCAAAGCGCCGCGACCTCGCTACCGGGCCGCATCCGCTGCTTATATCGGCGCGCGGCAATCGCATGAGCGCCGCGATGCTTCGGCGGCGGTTCCATACGCTGGCGACGCTCGCCGGCATTCCGGCTGACATCGCCCCGCATGCGATGCGCCATACCTTTGCGACCGACTTGCTCGAGGGCGGTGCGGACCTGCGCTCGGTTCAAGAGCTGCTAGGTCATGCGAGCCTGTCCACGACGCAGATCTACACGCATCTCACACCCGATCGGCTTAAACGTGCCGTGGCTCAAGCCCATCCCCGCGGCGAATAGTGGCTGGGACGTCCCGCGCCGCACTCAGGTGTGTGGTTTTGATTGCGGGTTGGCAGGAAGAGGCATTCCTGCTATCATTCATCGGGTTGCTTCACGGCAACATGTTTTTATCACGCACGCGCGGCTACTTCATACCGTGGTGCCCGGGCTTTGGTAGCACATGTCCGGGTTGGTTTTGGAGGATGACCCCGCGCGGAGGCAAACCACAGGAGGTTTAACATGGCTACCAAGATTAATATCCGCACCCTGCTCGAGGCCGGCTGCCACTTCGGTCACCAGACCCGTCGCTGGAACCCCAAGATGAAGCCGTTCATCTTCGGTGAGCGCAACGGCATCTACATCCTCGACCTCAAGCAGACCATCCTCGACGCCGACCAGGCCTACACCTTCGTCAAGAACGTCGCCAAGGGTGGCAACGTGCTATTCGTCGGCACCAAGAAGCAGGCTCAGGAGGCCGTCAAGAACGCTGCTGAGCGCGCCAACATGCCTTACATCAACCAGCGTTGGCTCGGCGGTATGCTGACCAACTTCGTCACCATCCGCTCCCGCATCAACCGCATGGAGGAGCTCGAGGCCATGGTCGAGGACGGCCGCATGGCAGTGCTCCCCAAGAAGGAGCAGGCTGTTCTCGGCAAGGAGCTCACCAAGCTCCAGACCAACCTCGGTGGCGCCCGCGACATGAAGGGTCTGCCCCAGGCTCTCTTCGTCATCGACACCAAGCGCGAGGAGAACGCCATCAAGGAGGCTCAGCGCCTGAACATCCCCGTCGTCGCCCTGATCGACACCAACTCCGATCCCGACGAGGTCGAGTACGGCATCCCCTGCAACGATGACGCTATCTCCGCTGTCACCCTTATGTGCGAGCTCATGGCTGACGCCTGCCTCGCTGGCTCTGGTAAGGAGCAGGTCTCCGAGGCCGAGATGGCCGCTGAGCCCAAGGCCGAGTAAATCAGTCTTAGTTAATTCTTTTTCATCTCTTTGAAAGGAACCACAATGGCCCAGATTACCGCCGCTATGGTCAAGCAGCTCCGCGAGATGACCGACTCCCCGATGATGGAGTGCAAGAAGGCTCTCGTCGAGGCTGACGGCGACATGGACGCCGCTGTCGACGTTCTGCGTAAGAACGGCCTTGCCAAGGCTGCCAAGAAGGCTGGCCGTGAGACCAACGAGGGCGCTGTCGCCGCGTTCGTCTCCGAGGATGGCAAGACCGGCGCTCTGCTCGAGCTCTCCTGCGAGACCGACTTCGTTGGCTCTAACGCCAAGTTCACCGGCTTTGCTTCCAAGGTCGCTGAGGTTGTCGCTACCACCGAGCCTGCTGACGTCGACGCTCTGCTCGAGAAGCCGATGGGCGAGGAGACCGTTTCCTCCGAGCTCACCGAGATGATTCACATCATGGGCGAGAACATGAAGATCTCCCGCTTCGCTGCCCGCAAGGCTGGGAACGGCGCGCTCGCTTCTTACATCCACATGGGTGGTAAGATCGGCGTCCTCGTCGAGTTCGCCTTCGAGAAGGCTGAGACCGCTCAGGCTGAATCCTTCAAGACCTTCGCTCACGACGTTGCCCTTCAGGTTGCCGCTGTCGCCCCGATCTGCGCTACCCGCGATCAGGTTCCGGCCGAGACCGTCGAGCACGAGAAGCAGATCTACATGGCTCAGGCTGCCGAGTCCGGCAAGCCCGAGGCCATTCAGGAGAAGATGGCTGTCGGCCGTCTGGAGAAGTTCTACAAGCAGTCCGTGCTCACCGAGCAGGAGTTCATCAAGGACAGCTCCCTCACCATCAAGAAGTACGCAGAGCAGGTCTCCAAGGAGCTCGGCGACACCATTACCGTCGTTGCCTTTGACCGTCTGGTCCGTGGCGAGTAAATAAGCTCTTGTAGCTGGTAATGAGCAGGCTGTGGGTTTTACTCACAGCCTGCTTTTTCATGGCTCTTCTTAGAGCCTTTGATAGAATGTTGAGAGTTCAATCTAAAGGAGGATCGCTTTGTCCGACATCCGATATAAACGCGTGCTTCTTAAGCTTTCCGGCGAAGCGCTGATGGGCGACGGCCAATATGGCATCGACCCCAAGGTTACCGACCATCTTGCCAAGCAGGTCAAGGAGCTGCTCGCCGTTGGCCATGAGGTCGGCGTCGTTGTCGGCGGCGGCAATATTTTCCGCGGCATGGCCGGCGCTGCCGGTGGCATGGAGCGTGCTCAGGCCGACTACATGGGCATGCTGGCAACCGTTATGAACGCGCTCGCCCTGCAGGATGCCTTCGAGCATAACGATGTTCCCTGCCGCGTGATGAGCGCTATCCAGATGAACGAGATCTGCGAGCCCTATATTCGCCGTCGCGCCATCAACCACCTTTCCAAGGGCAACGTCGTTATTTTTGCCGCCGGTTCGGGCAATCCGTACTTTACGACCGACACCGCCGCGGCTCTTCGTGCGTGCGAGATCGGCGCCGAGATTCTGATTAAAGCCACCAAGGTTGACGGCATCTACGACAAGGATCCCGTCAAGTGCGCCGATGCCGTCCGTTTTGACAAGATTACCTATCACGAGGTTCTCGTCCGCGGTCTGCAGGTTATGGATTCCACGGCTACGGCACTGTGCCAGGATAACCGTATGCCGATTTTGGTCCTCAACATCGATGGCGAGGACACCGTCAAGCGCGCGCTTTCGGGTGAGCCCGTCGGCACGCTCGTCTATCAGGAGGATTAAGCATGGCAGATAACATCACCGCCCATATGGACAAGTCGCTCGAGTCCCTCAAGCATAACTTCTCCAAGGTCCGTACCGGCCGCGCCAATGCCAACATTCTGTCCGACATCACCGTCGATTATTACGGTGTTCCCACGCCGGTCACGCAGGTTGCCGCCGTCAAGACCCCCGAGGCCCACATGCTGCTCATCGAGCCGTGGGACAAGGCACTCATCAATGCTATCGTCAAGGCCATCGGCGCTTCCGATCTGGGTATTACCCCCAACTCCGATGGCACCGTCGTTCGTCTTCCGTTCCCGGCTCCCACTGAGGAGCGCCGTCGCGAGCTCGTCAAGGAGTGCCGCGAGTACGCCGAGCAGGCCAAGGTGTCTATCCGTAACATCCGTCGCGACTTCAACAACAAGCTCGAGCGCGATGAGGAGCTCACCGAGGACGATGTCCGTCGCGAGCAGGCCAAGGTCCAGAAGCACACTGATGAGTATGTCGCCAAGGTCGAGGAGCTTCTGAAGGAAAAAGAAGCCGAGGTCATGGAGATCTAAGGTGCAATACGACGAGCATAAACTGGTCGAGTACTTTGCCGACGCCCCTGCGGGCGTCGGTTTTTCCGACCTTGACCTCAATAACATTCCGCACCATATCTCGTGCATCATGGACGGCAACGGTCGCTGGGCCACGTCGCGCGGTCTTGCGCGCACTGAGGGCCACAAGGCGGGTATCGTCTCCCTTCGTGAGATTATTACCGCCTGCGTGCGTCTGGGCGTCGACGTGCTTTCTGCCTATGCGTTTTCGACCGAAAACTGGAATCGCCCTCAGCACGAAGTCAACGTTCTGATGCACCTGTTTGCCAAGACGTTCATCGACGAGCTGCCGCTTCTGAAGCGCGAAAACGTGCGCGTTGTCTTTTTGGGTGACATTTCCGCGCTGCCCAAGAAGACCCGCGACGTTTTTGAACGCGGTCTTGCTGAGTGCGCCGATCACACCGGCATGACGCTGGCGCTTGCCGTCAACTACGGCGCGCGTGCCGAGATTACCCGCGCTGTCCGTCAGATCGCACTCGACGCTGCCGCCGGTAAGATCGATCCTGCCGCAATTGATGACGACATGGTGGCTTCCCACCTCTATACCGCCGGCCTTCCCGATCCTGAGCTTGTGATTCGCACTTCTGGTGAGCTGCGCCTTTCGAACTATCTGCTGTGGCAGGTGGCTTATTCCGAATTCTACGTCACCGATACCTATTGGCCCGACTTTGATCGTTGGGGCCTTGTCGACGCCATTTTGGCCTATCAGGGCCGTGACCGTAGGTTTGGTGGTCTGAGCAAGACCGAGGAGGCTTAATCGTGTCCGATCGTCCCAAGGCAACTGCTCCCAAGACATCTGAGCGCAAGGCTGTCGCTGCGGGAGCGCCCGCAGCGAAGAATGGCACCGGTTCGTGGCTTGCGGGCTTTATCACCCGTGCCGCCGCCGGTATCGTTTACGCCGTTGTCTTTATCCTGTGCCTGGTTTTGGGTATCGTGCCCACGGCCATCTTTGTTTCTGTCATGAGCGGTCTGTGCTGCTATGAGTTTTTCCGTATGACGAGGCTCGATGGCAAGATGGCTAACGAGCGCATGGGTATCGCTGCCGCCGTACTCTTTCCGCTGTCGGCGTTGGGCGATTCGATGTTGCTGAATGCCCTGCTTTTTGCCCTGATGCTCGCTGTGGGCATTTGGTATGTCTGGTCGCCGCGTACCCGCATCTCTGATGTGGCCGTGACGCTCATGGGTCCCATCTACACTGGCTTTATGCTGTCGGCTATCGTGCTGCTGCGCGATGCCGTGCCCGGTTTTGCCGGCGCCTTGCTTTCGGTGGGCGTTTGCGCGTCCCTTTGGGTCTCCGATTCGTTTGCCTACATCGTGGGCAGCCGTATCGGCAAGCACAAGATGGTTCCCAAGATCTCTCCTAAAAAGAGCTGGGAGGGATTTGTCGGCGGCATTCTGGGCTCGGTTTTGATTTGGCTCATCCTGTGGGCGACGCACTTCTACAAACTCAGCCTGCCCTATGCGCTGCTGTGCGGCTTGGTCGTGTCCATCCTGGGCGTTATCGGCGACCTCATTGAGTCGCGCATCAAGCGTGGCGTGGGCGTCAAGGATTCCGGCAACCTTATCCCGGGCCATGGCGGCATGCTCGACCGTAGCGACTCGCTTATCTTTGGCTGCATTACCGCGCAGCTGCTTTTGATGATCGGGGGCGTGCTGTAATGTCATTCCAGACGACGTATGGCTCCGATGGACGCCTTCGTGTTGCCATCCTGGGTTGTACGGGCTCTATCGGCACGCAGGCACTCGACGTGTGCCGTCAGCATGCCGATCGACTGCAGGTAACGGCGCTGTCCGTCAATTCCAGCACCTCGGAGCTCGTTGCCGCCGCCCGCGAGTTCTCGGTTCCGGCCGTTGCCGTGGCCGACTCCGCCCACGGTGCGGACGCCGTGCTGCAGGAGCTGCCTGAGGGCACGGAGCTCGGTGTTGGTGCGCAGGCGGTTTGTGAGCTCGCACGTCGCGATGATGTCGACTGTGTGCTTGTTGCCATTGTGGGCGCTGCCGGGCTCGAAGCGAGCCATGCGGCCTTGACCTCGAATAAGCGTCTTGCCCTTGCCAACAAGGAGTCCCTCGTCGTCGGTGGCGACTTGCTTATGCCGTTGGCGCAACCGGGCCAGCTTATTCCAGTTGACTCTGAGCACTCCGCCATCTACCAGTGCTATCTGGGGGAGAACCCACGCGAGGCTCATTGTATTTGGCTCACCTGCTCGGGCGGTCCGTTCTTTGGCCGCACGCGCGACGAGCTCAATCGCGTGACGCGTGCCGATGCCCTCGCACATCCCACGTGGGCCATGGGTGCCAAGATCACCATCGACTCCGCCACCCTCATGAACAAGGGTCTGGAGCGCATTGAGGCCATGCATCTGTTTAACTGCGACCTCGATTTCATTAACGTGGTCGTGCAACGTCAGTCCAAGATTCACTCTATGGTCGAGTTTGCCGACGGCTCCGTGATGGCGCATCTCGGTGCTTCCGACATGCGTATTCCCATCCAGTTCGCGTTCTCGTATCCCGAGCGTTGGGATACCCCGGTGCCTCGTATCGATTTCCGCGAGCTGGGACAGCTCACGTTTGATGCTGCCGACATGGATACCTTCCGCTGTCTGGCACTGGCCGAGCGTGCCGGCAAGACGGGTGGCACCATGCCGTGCGTGCTCAATGCCGCCAACGAGGTCGCCGTCGATGCCTTCCTGCACGATGGCTGCAGCTTTACCGATATCGATCGCATTGTGGAATCCTGCATGGATGCCCACGATATGCAGGCGGTCGATTCGTTTGAGCAGCTTCGCGACATCGATGCGTGGGCGCGTGAAAAAGCTGCGCAGGCGCTCGCCGCAACCCGTTCCTAACCCATAAGGATTGCTTTTTCGTTTTATGGATACTGTTCTGAGCGTTCTTTCATCGGTCTTTTGGGGCCTGCTGATGCTTTCCGTCCTCGTGTTTTTGCACGAGGGCGGCCACTTTTTGGCGGCGCGTGCCTGCGGCGTCCGTGTGACCGAGTTCTTTTTGGGCCTGCCGTGCCGCTTTGACATCCATTACACGTCGCGTCGCATTGGAACCAAGTTTGGCGTGACCCCGCTGCTGCTGGGTGGCTACGCTGCCATCTGCGGTATGGATCCGACCGATGTCTCGTGCGCCGATCGCGTGCTCGCGGCTATCTACCGTCATGGTCGCGTGACCGTGGCCGACCTTGCTGTCGAGCTCGAGCTTTCCGAGGAGGATGTGCTCGAGGCATGCGCCTTGCTCTTGGGTTGGGGCTCTATCGCGCCTTGGTATGAGGAAGGGGAGAAGCCCTCGCCGAGCTACTATCCCACCAAGTATCAGACGCTGCCACGAGATGCGGCGGGTTACACCACCTTTGACGGCCGCCGTTTCGATCGAGAGCATGCGACTACCGAGGGCGATGTGTGGGAGCTGCCGTGCGGCGAGGCCGAGTTCCTTGCACAAGAGCGTTCGCACACCTATCTTGGCCAGGGCTTTCTCAAGCGCGCCTTTATGCTGCTCGCGGGCATTCTCGTCAATATCCTGACGGGCTTTTTGCTGCTTATGAGCATCTACTCTATTGCGGGTGTCACCGTGCCGATGGATACCAACGTGATCGGTCAGGTTGACGAGGGGTCTATTGCCGCCAAGGCGGGTATCGAGGGCGGCGACGCGATCCTTTCGGTTGACGGAGTATCGTGCTCTACCTGGATGGACGTTTACGATGCCATCGGTAAGGCTGCCGGTAAGGACGATATCGCCATCGAGTACGAGCGTGACGGCAAGCAGCATTCGACCGCGGTTGCGCTCAAAGAGGACGAGCGCCTAGGTGTGTATGCCTCTACGCAGGTGGTCCGTTTAGACCCCATCACGTCGGCTCGACTTTCGTTCTCCTATGTCGTGCAGACAGCGGAGGGCGTGATGCGCCTGCTCCAGCCGCAGCATACGATGGAGATTCTCGATCAGTCTTCTTCGATCGTGGGCATTAGCGTTATGTCCTCACAGGCTGCTGCTGCCGGCCCTGCCACGTTCCTTTCGTTTGCCGCCCTCATTTCGTTCTCGCTTGGCTTTATGAACCTGCTGCCCATCCCACCACTCGATGGCGGCAAGCTGGTCATCGAGATCATTCAAAAGATTGCTGGCCGCGAGCTTCCGCTCAAGGTCCAGACGATTGTGAGCTATGTGGGCATCGCGCTCTTTGTGCTGCTGTTTGTCTATATGCTTCGTTCCGACATCCTTCGATTTATTCTGTAGGGGAGTGTTTGGATTGTCTTTATCCCATCCTTTGCCTCGCGAGTTGACGTGCCCCGTGCATGTGGGCGGCGTGCAGATCGGTGGCGGCGCGCCGGTGGTGGTCCAATCCATGACCTGCACCGATACCGCTGATGCCCAGGCAACGCTTGCGCAAGTGTGCGCGTTGGCGCAGGCTGGCTGCGATATCGTGCGTGTGAGCGTGCCCACCGAGGCCGCGCTTGAGGGTTTCCGCACCATCTGTGCCGAGTCTCCGGTGCCAATCGTTGCCGATATCCACTTTAACCACAAGCTGGCCATTGGCGCTGTGGAGGCCGGTGCCGCCAAGCTCCGCATCAATCCCGGTAATATCGGCGATTGGGCCAAGGTCGATGCCGTGATCGATGCCGCGGGCGCCGCTGGGTGCGCGATTCGCATTGGCGTGAACGCCGGCTCACTCGAGCAGGATATCGCCGAGCGCGACGAGCTTACGCAGCCCGAGAAGCTCGTGATGTCGAGCGAGCGCTTCGTCAAGCACTTTGAGGACCGCGGCTTTACGAACATTGTGCTTTCTGCCAAGGCCCATAGCGTGCAAACGACGCTTGATACCTATCGAGCCCTGTCGCGTGAGATTTCCCACGTTCCGCTTCACCTGGGCGTGACGGAGGCGGGGACCAAGCTCCAGGGCACTATCAAGAGCTCTGTAGGCTTGGGTATCTTGCTTTCCGAAGGCATTGGCGACACCATGCGTGTGTCGCTCACAGCCGATCCGGTTGAGGAGCCGCCGGTCGCCTGGGGAATTTTGCAGTCGCTGGGCCTGCGCCGCCGTGGTCCCGAGATTGTCTCGTGCCCCACGTGCGCCCGCTGCCAGGTTAACCTGATTCCCATCGCCGAGGAGGTCACCGAGCGGCTTAAGAACTATGCCGCGCCGCTTTCGATTGCCGTCATGGGATGTGCCGTTAATGGCCCCGGTGAGGCTTCTGATGCCGACCTGGGCGTTGCCTGCGGACGTGGTCAGGCTCTGCTCTTTTCGCATGGCCAGATCATTGGTAAAGTAGCTGAGGACCAAATTGTCGACGCGCTTATGGCAGAGGTCGACAAGCTTATTGAGGAGAAATAAATGACCCGAGCAATGTATATGTCTAAGCTCTATGCGCCGACGCTTAAAGAGGATCCGGCGGACGCTGAGCTCGCCAGTCACCGCCTGCTGCTCCGTGCCGGCATGATCCGCAAGGAGGCCGCCGGCCTGTATTCCTACCTGCCGCTTGCTTGGCGCTCGATCCGTAAGATCGAGAATATCGTGCGCGACGAGATGGACGCTGCCGGCGCCCAGGAGCTTATGATGCCTATCATGGTCGACGCCGAGTTGTGGCGCGAGTCCGGCCGCATCGACGCCTATGGCAAGGAGCTTGTGCGCTTTGACGACCGTCATGGTCGCGAGTTCGTCCTGGGCCCCACGCACGAGGAGACCGTCACGGCCCTGGTGCGCAACGAGCTGCGCTCCTACAAGCAGCTGCCCGTCAACCTGTACCACATTCAGGACAAGTTCCGCGACGAGTTCCGCCCCCGCTTTGGCCTGATGCGCGGTCGCGAGTTCATCATGAAGGACGCCTACAGCTTCTCCGCCACGCAGGAGAGCCTGCAGGAGGAGTATGACAAGATGAAGCAGGCCTACGCTAACATCTGCGAGCGCTGCTATATCAAGGCCCTGCCCGTTGTTGCCGACTCCGGTGAGATCGGTGGCGATACCTCCGTCGAGTACATGGCGCTGGCCGATGCTGGCGAGGCTTCGCTCGTCTATTGCGATGACTGCGGTTTTGCCGCCGATGACGAGGCTGCAAGCACCAAGGTCGTCGTGACCGAGGGTCCTGGCGACGGTACGCTTACCAAGGTCGAGACTCCGGGCATGGGCACCATTGAGGCAGTTGCTAAGTTCTTTGGGTTCCCCGAGAACGGCACGCGCAAGTCGCTGGCACTCATCGACGCCGAGGGCAAGCCGGTCGTGGCCATTGTTCCGGGCGACCACGAGCTCAACGATTGCAAAGCCGAGCATGTCTTTGGCAAGGGCTATCGCATGATGACCGACGAGGAGCTCCAGACTTATGGTCTGCATAAGGGCTTTATCGGACCGGTTAACCTGCCCGAGGGCATTCGTCTGGTGTGCGACGAGAGCCTGCGTGAGTCCAAGCAGTGGGCCTGCGGCGCCAACGAGGTCGACTATCACTTTACCGGTGCCTGCCCCGAGCGCGACTTTACCGTCGACGAGTGGGCCGACCTGGTCACCGTCGTTGCCGGCGATCCCTGCCCGCACTGCGGCAAGCCGCTCTCCGCAGCCCGCGGCATCGAGGTCTCCCAGGTCTTCCAGCTGGGCACCAAGTATTCCGAGGCCATGGGTGCCACCTTTATGGACGAGGACGGCAAGGAGAAGCCGCTCATCATGGGCTGCTACGGCGTTGGTGTGTCCCGCTCGCTCGCTGCCATCGTGGAGCAGCACAACGACGAGCACGGTATCGTCTGGCCGGTCTCCGTTGCCCCGTACGAGGTCGCGGTGATTCCGCTCGATCCCAAGAAGGAGGAGTGCGCTACCGTCTGCGAGCAGATCGTTGATGGCCTGTGCGCCGAGGGTATCGAGGTTGTCGTCGACGACCGCGACGAGCGTCCTGGCTTTAAGTTTGCCGACAACGACCTTATGGGCTTCCCGTATCAGGTCGTTCTGGGTAAGCGTGGCCTTAAGAATGGCACCGTTGAGCTCAAGGACCGTGCCACGGGTGAGCGCGAGGATGTGGCGATCGACGAGGTCGTCGCCAAGGTCGCCGAGCTTGTGAAGGCAGCACGCCGTTAATCGACGATTTCGCTTGTAGTTCGATATACGGGACGGCCCCGCATTTCTCCAGATCGGGGAGATGCGGGGCCGTCCTTTTATCTTGTGGCATCCTCGATATCTAAAAGGAAAACCCCACAGCCCATGCGAGCTGCGGGGTTTTCCTTGTGCCTCCGATGCGAAATAAATCGCTCAGATATTACTGATAATCGACGACGTCGATCCAGTTCTTCAGGAACTCATCGTTCACGTTGCGCTTACGAGCGAGCTCGGAAGCGGCGACGATGCTCGTCCACTGACGCACGACCTGCATGGGCATGTCGGCGCGGTCGCAGTAGAGCTCCAGGTAGGCCTCAGCCTGATCCTTGCTGTTGAGGGCAAAGAGCAGGTAGGTGGTGGCAACGTCGGCAGCAGGGGAGCCCTGGGTGGCGTGTGCCCAGTCGCACACATAGAGCTGGCCGTCGTCGCCGACGATGACGTTGGAGGGGTTGAAGTCGCCGTGGCAGACCTTGAACTCCTTGGTCATGCCGTCCAGACGCTCCTGAAGGTTGTAGCGCGTGGTGGCATTGAGCTGATCAAGGCTGTCGATCATGCGGGCGTACTTGTCGCGCTGACGGTTGAGCAGCGGGGAGGTGTAGCCGTGGATCTCGATCTGGAGGTCGACGAACATCTCGAGGTACTCACCAAAGCGCTGGGGCTCGGCAGTCATCTTCTCGGCAAGGGTGGTGCCCGGAACCTTCTCGGTCACGAGCGCCCAGCCGTTGGCGTTCTCGAGCTGGGAAACCTCGAGCGCCTTGGGGCTGCGGATGCCGCACTCATTGATGCGGGCAAGATTCAAAGCCTCGTTGAACACGTCGGAGACAGGCTTGGTCTCGTTAAAGACCTTGACAATCTTGTCGCCCAGGTCGTAAACGACCTTGTTGCCACGGCGGACGAGCTCGGTCTTGGAATCGGGTAGCAGCATGGTTGCATCCTTTCAACGATGCGATAGAAGCGACGGCGGGGGTGTGTGAAACACCCGTGCACCCCCGCCGCAAAAAACCGTGCTAAAAACTAGCAGACGGCGTAGTCCTGGGGCTCGCGGCCGTAGTAGGCGTCCAGGTAGAGCTCCTTGATCTCGCTCATGAGCGGGTAGCGCGGGTTAGCGCCGGTGCACTGGTCGTTGAATGCCTGCTCGGTCATCTCGTCGAGGGTGTCGAGGAAGTACTGCTCGTCAACACCGTAGTCGGCGATGGTCTTCTTGACACCGATGAAGTCCTTGAGCTCCTCGAGCTTCGTGATGAAGTTCTCGAAGACCTCCTTGTCGTCCTTGCCCTCGATGCCGCAGTATTTGGCCATCTCGGCGTAGTTGTGCAGCGCGTTGGGGTAAGGATACTGGGAGAAGGTACCCATCTTGACGGGAGCCTCGGCGGCGTTGTAGCGCATGACGCGGGTCAGGATGACAGCGTTAGCGATGCCGTGGGGCAGGTGATGGAAAGCGCCGAGCTTGTGAGCCATGGAGTGGTTGAGGCCCAGGAAGGCGTTGGCGAAGGCCATACCGGCCATGCAGGAGGCGTTGTGCATCTCCTCGCGGGCGTGCGGGTCCTTGGCGCCGTTCGTGAAGCTGGAGGGCAGGTTCTCAAAGACGAGCTTGGCAGCGCGCTCGGAGAGGCCCTTGGTGTAGTCGGAAGCCATGATGGAGACGTAGGACTCGATGGCGTGGGTCATGACGTCGATGCCGGAGGCAGCGGTCAGGCCGCGCGGGGCGGTCATGCAGTTGTCGGCGTCGACGATAGCCATGTTGGGGAGCAGCGCGTAGTCGGCGAGCGGCCACTTGATGCCGGTCTCCTTGTCGGTGATGATGGCGAACGGCGTGCACTCGGAGCCGGTACCCGAGGAGGTCGGGACGGCGACGAAGTAGGCCTTCTTGCCCATCTCGGGGAAGGTGAAGATACGCTTGCGGATGTCCATGAAGTCCATGGCCATGTCCTCAAACTTGCACTCGGGGTGCTCGTACATCATCCACATGATCTTGCCGGCGTCCATAGCGGAGCCACCGCCGACGGCGATAATGACGTCCGGCTCAAAGAGAGCCATCTGCTTGGCGCCGCGACGTGCGCACTGCAGCGACGGATCGGGCTCGACGTCGTAGAAGCAGTCGTGGGCGATGCCCATCTCGTCGAGCTTGGCCTCGATGGCGCGGGTGTTGCCATTCTTGAAGAGGAACTGGTCGGTAACGATGAAGGCGCGCTTCTTGCCCATGACGTTGCCCAGCTCGTCGAGGGCGACGGGCGTGGAACCCTTCTTGAAGTAGACCTTCTCGGGAGCGCGGAACCACAGCATGTTCTCACGGCGCTCGGCCACAGTCTTAACGTTGATCAAGTGCTTCACCCCAACGTTCTCGGAGACGGAGTTGCCGCCCCAGGAGCCGCAGCCCAGGGTCAGAGACGGCTTCATGCCAAAGTTGTACAGGTCACCGATGCCACCGTGCGAGGACGGGGTGTTGATGACGATGCGGCAGGCCTTCATGACGTGCTCGAACAGGCTGATCTTCTCGGCCTGGGCGGGGTGCACGTACAGAGAGGCGGTGTGGCCCGGGCCACCGGCGAGCACCAGGTGCTCGGCCTTGTCGACGGCCTCCTGGAAGTCCTTGGCGTGGTACATGGCCAAGACCGGGGAGAGCTTCTCGTGGGAGAACTCCTCCTTGGCGGGGTCGGTTGAGGTGACCTCGGCGATCAGGATCTTGGTCTTGGCGGGAACCTCGATGCCGGCGAGCTCGGCGATCTTGGCAGCGGCCATGCCGGGGATGCGGTGATCGAGAGCGCCGTTCTTGAACATGGCGGCACGCAGGGCCTCCATCTCGGCACCCTGCTTGACGAAGTAGCAGCCGCGCTTCTGGAACTCGGCCTTAACCTGGTCATAGATGCTGTCGATGACAGTCACGGACTGCTCGGAAGCGCAGATCATGCCGTTGTCGAAGGTCTTGGAGTGGATGATGGAGTTGACGGCGAGCAGCACGTCGGCGGTGTCGTCGATGACGACCGGGGTGTTACCGGCGCCAACGCCCAGGGCGGGCTTGCCCGAGGAGTAAGCGGCCTTGACCATGCCCGGGCCACCGGTGGCGAGGATGATGTCGACGTCGCGCATGACCATGTTGGTCAGCTCGATGGAGGGGACATCGACCCAGCCGATGATGCCCTCGGGGGCGCCGGCCTTGACGGCGGCGTCAAGCACGAGCTTGGCGGCGGCGATGGTGCACTTGGCGGCAGCCGGGTGCGGGGAGATGATGATGGCGTTGCGGGTCTTCAGGCAGATCAGCGTCTTGAAGATCGCGGTGGAGGTGGGGTTGGTCGTCGGGATGACGGCGCCCACGATGCCGATAGGCTCGGCGATCTTGGTGATGCCGTAAGCCTCGTCGCGCTCCAGGACACCACAGGTCTTGGTGTTCTTGTAAGCGTTATAGATGTACTCTGCGGCGTAGTGGTTCTTGATGACCTTGTCCTCAAGAACGCCGCGGCCGGTCTCCTCGATGGCCATCTTCGCCAACGGGATACGAGCCTTGTTGGCGGCCATGGCGGCCTCATAGAAGATCTTGTCGACCTGCTCCTGCGTGTACGTAGCAAAAAGCGCCTGGGCCTCTCGCATCTGCGCGAGCTTAGCCTCAAGCGCCTCTACGTTGTCCACAATTGCGGGAGTAGTGTTTTCCGGTGACTTTTTCACCATTTGTGTCTCCTTGCGATCGGAGATTTACCCTACGCCTTGCATGATAGCAAGAAATTATTCGGCGAACGGTAAGATTCCTCTAAAAGGCACACTAAAACGCTTCAATTAAATGAAGCGTTTTAACTAAAACTATCTGCCTGCTGCATCGCCCTGCTCATTGGGGACAGACTCTCATGAGTATTTCAATGGGAAAACGGGACATCTGTTTGATAATCGCTATTCGCGGGTCGCGGTTGAGTCGGACACACAGGCGGTGCAGCTACTCGATTACATCCATTTCAATCCCGTGTAAGGTGCGTCCGACTCGCTCGAGGCGTACCGTTAGTTACAAGGCATACCAGCTGGGCTATGATCCCTTTGACATCTGCAAACCCTCATATAAGTCTGTCCCCAATGAGTGCAAAAAGGCGCCCTCCGTAGGGGAGGGCGCCTTTGGTAAGTTCTATATGAACGCGAGGTCTTTGACCCGGAGAGTCCGAGGTACTTGTTGGTAAGACCTTATTTACGAGCGCGCAACCTTGCCGGACTTGAGGCAGGTGGAGCAAACGTTCATCTTGCGACGGTGACCATCGACGACGACGTAAACGCGCTGGATGTTGGGGCGGAACTTACGGTTGGTGACGCGGTGAGAGTGGCTGATGGAGCGACCGGCAACGGGGTGCTTACCGCAAACTTCGCAAACTTTGGACATAACTGACCCTCCTTGGGCGACAAACGAACATGTCGCGTTAACAAACAAGCCTGAACTATAGCACAGAAGTCGCTCCCTGTGCGCAATCTACACAGAGATATTCCTCTTTTGGCGATAGTGCTCACGCCACGGCCCTGGACGTAGATCCGATTTGCGTGCAGCAGAGGGGATTATGCCAGCTCGTGCGTGCGTTTTCAAGCTCGTCCCACAAATATATAGGTTTATTGAGCTTTGGGCTCCGTTTACGGATTGCTCTGTATTTATGCTCGCAATTAAGCTCGAGGTTGGCTACACTATCCCATGACCATTAAAGGGGTACGAGATACCCACATGGAATTACATAGCTGCCCAAAGAGCAGCCCTTCCTGTGGGTGTCTGGTCCGCTTTAAGCGATCGGGCATCTATTTTTTTGACTGTGTCAGCAGTCAAGACATGTGAGGAAGGAGATCGATGGGCACGACTTCCCCCAAGGCGGTCATCATGGACGAGACCGCCGTCAATCGAGCGATGACTCGCATCGCGCACGAGATTCTCGAGCGCAACGAGGGCTGTGAAGACCTCGCTCTGGTTGGCATCGTCACGCGCGGCGACCTTCTGGCAAAGAAGCTCGCCGAGGAGATCAAGGAGATCGAGGGCGTCGAAGTTCCGCTCGGCAGCCTGGACATCAGCTTCTACCGCGATGACTACGCTACCAATTTCGCTCCCGCGATCCACGCTACCAACATTCCCTTCAGCGTCGACGGCAAGCGCGTCGTGCTGGTGGACGACATCCTGTATACGGGCCGTACCATCCGCGCCGCTCTCGACGCCGTCATGGACCTGGGCCGTCCGAGCCGCATTGAGTTGGCAGTCCTCGTTGACCGCGGCCACCGCGAGCTCCCCATCTCGCCGGACTTTGTCGGCAAGAACGTTCCCTCGTCGCATGAGGAGAACGTGCATCTATATATGAAGGAAGTCGACGGCCACACCGCCGTCGAGATCAACGACGTCGCGCCGGGCTCCCACGTGGGTTCTGCGCCGCTGGGAGGTGAGTAGTACCGTGGCGTTCAACCATAAGCACCTGATCGACATTACCGAGTACTCCGAAGAGGATATCAAGCTCATCCTCGAGACCGCCAAGGCGTTCTCCGAGGTCAACGAGCGTGCGATCAAGAAGGTCCCCACGCTCAAGGGCAAGACCATCGTCAACATGTTCAACGAGCCCTCGACGCGCACCCGCAGCTCCTTCGAACTCGCCGAGAAGCGTCTTTCGGCCGACAGCCTCAACTTTGGCGGCTCCTCGACCTCCACGGTCAAGGGTGAGAGCCTCGTCGACACCGTCGAGACCCTCAACGCCTACAAGATCGACTGCATCGTCGTGCGCGATAAGCACGCCGGTGCTCCCTACATCGTCACGCAGAACTCGCCCGCGAGCGTCATCTGCGCCGGCGACGGCAAGCACAACCATCCCACGCAGGCCCTTCTCGACCTGTACACCATCTGGGAGCACAAGGGTGACTTCCACGGTCTGAAGGTCGCTGTCGTCGGCGACATCTCCCACTCCCGTGTCTGCGGCTCGCTGATCCCCGCGTTGAAGATCATGGGCTGCGAGACCTACGCCGTCGCCCCCGGCACGCTGCTGCCGCCGGCGCCCGAGGTCCTGGGCTGCGACCACGTGACGAGCGATCTCGATTCCGTCCTGCCCGAGCTGGACGTCGTCTACATGCTGCGCGTGCAGCAGGAGCGCCTCGAGGGTGCCCCGTTCCCGACCATTCGCGAGTACCACAAGCTCTTCGGCCTGACCAAGGACCGCGAGAAGCTCATGAAGCCCGACGCGATCATCTGCCACCCGGGCCCCATCAACCGCGGTGTCGAGTTCGACTCCTATATGGCCGACCACCCGCAACGCTCCGTCATCCTGGAGCAGGTCTACGCCGGTATCTGCGTGCGTATGGCTATCCTGTATCTGCTGCTTGGAGGTGCCGATAATGGCCTTGCTTCTTAAGAATGCCCACGTCGTCGACCCGTCCGTCGAGCTTGACGGTGTCGTTGACGTCCTGATTGACGGCGACAAGATCGCCGAGGTCGGCGAGAATCTCGCCGTCGAGGGAGCCGAGGTCCGCGACCTTTCCGGCAAGTACCTCGTCCCTGGCCTGGTGGATATGCACGTTCACCTTCGCGAGCCCGGCTACGAGGTCAAAGAGGACATCGAGAGCGGCACCCGCGCAGCTGCCAAGGGCGGCTTTACCGGCGTGTGCGCCATGCCCAACACCGATCCCGTCACCGATAACGGCACCGTCGTGGAGTTCGTCAAGTCCCGCGCTGCCGAGGTCGGTCACTGCCGCGTCTATCCGTCGGGCGCCATGACCCGCGGTCTTAAGGGCGAGGCCATGTCCGAGATGGGCGATATGGTCGCCCACGGCGCCGTCGCCTTCACCGACGACGGTCGCGGCGTGCAGGGCGCGGGTATGCTCCGTCGCTGCATGGACTACGGCAAGATGTTCGGCAAGGTCTTTATGAGCCATTGCCAGGACGAGGACCTGGTCGGCCACGGCCAGATCAACGAGGGCAAGGTCTCGACCCGTCTGGCTCTCGAGGGCTGGCCGGCTGCCGGCGAGGAGCTCCAGATCGCCCGCGACATCGAGATCGCCAAGCTGACCGGTGCCAAGCTGCACATCCAGCACATCTCCACCGCTCACGGTCTCGAGCTCGTGCGTGCCGGTAAGGCCGCTGGCGTCCAGGTGACCTGCGAGGCCACCCCGCACCACATGTTTCTGACCGAGAACGACTTGGACGAGACCTACAACACCTCGCTCAAGGTCAATCCGCCGCTGCGCACCGAGGAGGATGCCGAGGCCATCCGTCAGGGCGTCATCGACGGCACCGTCGACGTTATCGTCACCGATCACGCTCCTCACACCCCGTGGGAGAAGGCCCGTGAGTTCGAGCTTGCGCCCTTTGGTATGATCGGCCTCGAGACCTCGCTGTCGCTCGTACTCACCGAGCTGGTCAACACGGGCAAGATGAGCATGGGCCGCATGGTCGAGCTCATGGCCATCAAGCCGCGTGAGATCCTGGGTCTCGACCAGGTTCAGGTCAAGGCGGGCTCCGTTGCCGACCTGACCGTGTTCGACGCGTCCGCCACCTGGACGGTTGGCGAGGACGGTTACGAGTCGCGCGCCGAGAACTCCGGTTTTGCCGGCCGCACGCTCACCGGTCGTGCCACCGATGTGTTTGTCGGCGGTAAGCAGACGCTTGCCGACGGCTGCATCTGCTAGCATAGCCTTATCGCTTTTGTGCGCGGCGCCCTTGCGGTGCCGCGCTTTCTGTTCGTTTGGACCATGCAACCGCATGGGGGATTGGAGCGTCTATGCCCACACCTTCCACTGCACGCATGCACGACTTCGAGGTCGTCTCGAACCGGGAGATTGCCGACGGCATCTTCTCGCTCGTCATCTCGGCCCCCAAGCTTGCAAGTGCGCTCAAGCCCGGTCAGTTTGTGAACATCGCCGTACCCGGCGATGCGTCCTCGCTGCTTCGCGTGCCCCTGAGCTACTACCGCGCCGACGCCGAGGCTGGCACCGTCGAGCTGTGGTACGCCGTCGTGGGCGACGATACCCGTCGTTTGTCCCAGATGGGCCCTGGCTCCACCTCTAACCTGCTGGGCCCCTGTGGCCGTGGCTGGATGGTACCCGAGGGCACCAGGAAGGCCCTGCTCGTCGCCGGTGGCATCGGTGTTCCGCCCGTGCTGTGCCTTGCCGACAAGCTTGCCGAGCAGGGTGTAGCCGTCGACGTGTGCCTGGGCTTTGGCACCGCGTCCAAGGCCGTGGGCGTCGATGAGTTCCGCGCGCTGTGCGATACGGTTAACGTGTGCACCGATGATGGCACGCTGGGCACGCACGGTTTTTGCACCGACCCGGCAGCCGAGCTGCTCGGCGAGGGCGGCTACGACTATGTGGCCAGCTGCGGCCCCGCTGTCATGATGAAGAAAGTCGCCGCCGCTGCCGCCGAGGCCGGTGCGTACTGCGAGGTGTCGCTTGAGCGCATGATGAGCTGTGGCTTTGGCGCCTGCAACACCTGCAATGTCGAGACGGTCGACGGTATGAAAGGTGCTTGCATGTGCGGCCCCGTGTTCGATGCTTCCAAGGTGGTGGTCTTCTAGTGGGTACCGTGAACATGGCCGTCGATTTCGGCGGCGTCAAGATGCAGAACCCCATCAACACCGCAGCCGGTACCTTTGGCTACGGTTGGCAGTTCCAGAACTTCTTTGATGTTTCCCAGCTGGGCGCCATCACCACCAAGGGTTGCGCAGCTGAGCCCTGGCCCGGCAATCCCGCGCCCCGCATGGCCGAGATTCCCGGCGGTATGATCAACTCCGTGGGCCTTCAGAACCCCGGCGTGGCTGCCTTTGCCCGCGAGTCCGGTCCGTGGCTCGAACAGCTGTCCAAGGACGGCTGCCAGGTCATCTGTCAGGTTGCCGGCCACTCCGTTGACGAGTTTGTCCGCGCGCTCGAGATGTATGCCGAGCTGTGCCCCTGGGCTGCCGGCTACGAGATCAACGTGAGCTGCCCTAATATCGCCGCCGGCGGTGCCGCCATGGGCTCTACGCCCGAGGGCGCCTCATCCGTTATGGCTGCCTGCCGCAAGGTGACCGATAAGCCGCTGTTCGTGAAGATGGCGCCGGTCAACGTCGCCGAGATTGCCAAGGCCCTCGAGGCTGCCGGCGCCGACGGCCTTTCGGTCATCAACTCCATTCAGGGCATGGCCATCGACGTCCATACCCGCAAGTCCCGCGTGGCCAAGCCCAAGGGCGGCCTTTCGGGCCCGCTGTGCCACCACATCGCCGTGCGCATGGTCTGGGAGGTTGCCCAGGCCGTCGATATCCCCATCAACGGCGTCGGCGGTGTCATGACCGGCGAGGATGCGGCCGAGTTTATCCTGGCCGGCGCCACCTGCGTGTCGGTCGGCATGGCCAACTTCGTCGATCCGTGCGCTTCGCTCAAGATCGCGCATGAGCTCGAGGCCTGGGCTGAGTCCCAGGGCGTGAAGGACATCAACGAACTGGTAGGTGCTTTCGAATGCTAGAGACCGATGCCCGCGACCGCGTAATCGTCGCTCTCGACTGCGACCGCGAGCGTGCGCTCGAGCTCGCCCACGAGCTTTCGGGCCATGCCGCCTGGCTTAAGGTTGGTATGACGCTCTATTACGCTGAGGGCCCCGAGATCGTCAAGACCTTTAAGGACCTGGGCTTTAAGGTCTTCCTTGACCTTAAGTTCCATGATATTCCGCATCAGGTTCGCGGTGCCGCCCGCTCGGCCTCGCTTGCCGGTGCCGACCTGCTTTCGGTCCACGGCTTGGGTTCGGGCGCCATGCTCGCTGCCTGCCGCGAGGGTGCCGAGGAGGCGCGCGAGGACCGCGCCAAGCTCGTCGCCATCACCGTGCTCACGAGCATGAATCAGGATGCCTTGAGCGAGATTGGCGTCGAGTCGCCCGTGGCCGAGGAGGCCGCCCGCCTGGCAAAGCTCGCTCAGGCCAACGGCATCGATGGCATCGTGTGCTCGCCGATGGAGGCTCACGACATGCGTGAGCTGTTGGGTCCCGATGCCCTGATCGTGACTCCGGGTGTGCGTCCGGTTGGTGCCGCCCTTGGTGACCAGTCCCGTGTGGCGACGCCTTCCCAGGCTATCGAGCGAGGCGCAAGCCACATTGTGGTGGGCCGTCCCATCACCGGCGCCGACGATCCGGTCGCCGCCTTTGACGCCATCGTCGTCGAGCTGGTCGAAAACGTCGCGTAAAAGATTCCCCTAAGTCACCACTTTTGGGTCTCATTAGCACAAAATAGCCCCTGTGCCTGCGTAAACTTTCCCATCCTTTGTGTGGAATCGCAGGTCAGGGGCTTAACTTTGGGCGCAGTATATTGCACTTTTTGCGGGTATCGTCTAACCTATGGACCCGCGATTGGGCATTTTGTACGTTCTACGTGCTAAAATGCCAATTATTGAATCAGATATAACCCAACTATTTGGAGGTACGAATGGCACTCCCTCAGCTTACCGATGAGCAGCGCAAGCAGGCTCTTGAGAAGGCTGCTGCCGCACGTCACGCCCGCGCTGAGCTTCGCGAGCAGATCAAGAAGGGCGAGAAGTCCCTCGAGTCCGTGCTCAACTCCGATGACCCCATTGCTTCCCGCATGAAGGTTTCCACCCTCATCGAGTCTCTCCCCGGTTATGGCAAGGCCAAGGCCGCCAAGATCATGGAGGAGCTCGGTATCTCCGCTACCCGTCGCGTCCAGGGCCTCGGTGTCCGTCAGCGCGAGCAGCTCCTCGAGCAGCTGACCAAATAAGTGAGCGCTCAGGATTCCAAGCTCTTTGTGATTTCTGGACCGTCAGGCGCGGGCAAGGGCACGCTCGTCACTCGTGTGCGCGAGCGTCGCTCTAACCTGGGCCTGACGGTTTCGGCTACCACGCGAGCACCACGCAAAGGCGAGGTCGACGGCGTCAACTACTTTTTTCTGACGCGCGAGGAGTTCGACCGCCGCGTGGCAAACGGCGAGTTTGTTGAGTGGGCCGAGGTCCACGGTAACTGCTACGGCACGTTGGTGAGCGAGGTTACATCCAAGCTTGCCTCGGGCGCGTCTCTGATTTTGGAGATCGATGTCCAGGGCGCCCTGCAGGTGAAGGAGCGTTTCCCCGAGGCCGTGCTGATCTTTATCAAGCCGCCTTCGCTTGAGGTGCTCCGCGAGCGTCTAGTCGGTCGCGGTACCGAGACGCCCGAGACGATTGAGCTGCGTATGGCAAACGCCGCCGATGAGCTTGCCCTTGCCGACCGCTACGACGACGTCGTGGTAAATGACGATCTCGACCGCGCGACCGATGAGCTCGTTCGCGTTCTCGATATGCATGAAAGGATCTGAGGTCCGTGTCCGTTGTAAAGCCTTGCATCGACGATCTTCTGGAGAAGACCGATCACAACCGCTTCCTGCTTGCTTCGCTTGCCTCCAAGCGCGCCTGCGACATCAATAGCATGCTGCGTGGCCAGCACAACCGCGTGCTTGCCGTCCAGGATGTCGATGACATCACCATCGGGCTTTCCGGTGCCGATACCATCTCGATGGCTATGGACGAGATTGTCGACGGCGACATCTCTTACGACGAGGCCCGTTACGAGAAGGCGCTCGGCCACAAGGTTGCTGAAGCCTAAATGGCGGCTCGCGTCTGCCTGGTCCACTATCACGAGGTTGGACTGAAGGGTAAGAACCGCGCACATTTTGAGCATATCCTCATGGATAACATTCAGGCGGCCTTGGCCGCCTTTTCCGTGAATGCCGTGTCTCGAATTTCCGGTTATATCCTCGTGACCTTTAACGAGCATCAGGCCGATGAGGCGGCGCGTGTCATTCGCACCGTTCCCGGCGTTGCTCGTGTGTCTTTGGCGTATCACACTAACCGCGACCCACAGGAGTACTGTGCCGCCGCCGTCAAGGCGCTGCGCGAGTATGGTCCCTTCGATTCGTTTAAGGTGCACGCCAAGCGCTCCAATACCGACTATGAGCTCACCTCGATTGACATCAATCGTCAGGTGGGCGAGGTACTGTGTGAGGCCTTCCCCGATAAAAAGGTTCAAATGCACGACCCCGATGCCATGGTGCATGTACTTGTGGTTCAGGGTAGCGTTTATGTGTACGCGCGCTCCGAGCGCGGCGTGGGCGGTCTGCCGGTGGGTTCTGCCGGCAAGGTCGTGACGCTGCTGTCGTCGGGTATCGATTCTCCGGTGGCGACTTGGATGCTCGCGCGTCGCGGTGCGGTGTGCGTGCCGGTACATTTCTCCGGTCGTCCGCAGACGCCCGATACGAGCGAGTATTTGGTGCAGGACATCATCCGTGCGCTTGAGCCGGGTGTCCAGATCGGCCGCCTGTACGTTGTGCCGTTTGGCGACTGTCAGCGTGAGATTTCGGTCACCTGTCCCAGCAACCTGCGCGTGATCATGTATCGCCGCATTATGTATTCGGTTGCCGAGCGCATTGCACACATCGAGGGCGCCAAGGCCATCGTTACGGGTGAATCGCTTGGGCAGGTTGCCTCCCAAACGCTTGAGAACATCATGGCCGTCAACGAGGCCGTGAAGATCCCCGTGTTCCGTCCTCTCATCGGTTCGGACAAGCAGGAGATCATCGCGCGCGCCGAGGAGATCGGTACGTTCGATATCTCGACTGAGGCCGCTCCCGACTGCTGCACGCTGTTTATGCCGCGCCGTCCCGAGACGCACGCTAAACTCGATGCCGTGCATGAGGCCCGGGAGCTGTTCGATCACGAGGAGATGATCGAGCGCCTGCTCAAGCAGACCGAGTACATCGACTTCGAGAGCAACACGTATAAGGCCCCTAAGACCTTAAAACGTAAACATTCGGAGCTTGCTCCGCGTGAGATTTACCAAGATCACGAGTAAATTTGTGCATAGACCGACGATGCGCTTGCATCGTCGGTCTTTTGCTATCTGGGCATTTTGCGACTAAGTGCTCATTTGCTGACGTGTGCCTGAATAAATGGACAGATTTGTGCAAGGTTTTGGTTGGTTTTTGGTTTGACCGCTAAAACCGGTTTTGGAGCGTGGCTGTTGCAGGGCTCTTTTCCTGACACGATGTTGTTGGGAGGTTTTGCTATGGCGCAGCGCGAACAACACGAACGGGTCAAACGGATGGACCGCTTGGCGGACAAGCTGCTCGGTCATAAGGCAGTGGTGATGGCGATACTGGTTGTCATTGCGATGGCGAGCGGCTTGGCGATGGCGAACCTTGGCGGCGGTGCCAGCGGCGTGTCTTTTGAGCGGACTGATGGTTCGGGCTCGTTGGTGGAGCCGGGATCCGGCGATGCTTCGAGTGGAAAGACATCCGAAGGCTCTTCGCCTAAGGCGTCTGCTGCGGCAGAGGTCTATGTCGATGTTGATGGCGCCGTTGTGTCGCCCGGCGTATATCGTCTCAAGGACGGCGCGCGGGTGGCTCAGGCGATTGATGCCGCCGGCGGGCTGGCGCCCGAGGCAGACGTTACGGGGCTCAATCGGGCATCTAAGGTCGTCGATGGACAGAAGATTCACGTTCCAACGGTAGGGGAGCAGCAGGCGTCCATTGCGGAAGCCGGTGTTGATGGTGGGGTTTCCGCATCATCGGGCGCGGGTGGCGCAACAGGCCTAGTAAACATCAATACGGCAAGCGCAGAAGAGCTGCAGACGCTTTCGGGCATCGGCCCCTCTATGGCCCAGTCGATTATCGATGAGCGGACAAAGAACGGTGCTTTTTCTTCGGTTGACGATCTGATGCGTGTGTCGGGAATCGGCGAGAAGAAGCTTGCCAAAATCAAAGATTGCATCTGCGTATGAGTGCGACCGAGCGCGAGCACGTGATGCCTCCGCGGCCCCTGATGCCGTGGACGATGGCCCTGTGTGCCGGCATGTGCATGAGCTGCGTCTTGGTGCTCAACATGGTCGCTGATGCGCTGCTGAGGGAGCGGGCTCCGGCGGTCGGGCCGCTATGGGCCATTCCCGTTGCGGCGGCGGTATTCGTTGTGCTGGCTCAATCTTGTGCGCGGCTTGCCCCTTGGAAGCGGTGGCTGTATGCCGCGTCCGTCGGTCTCGTGGCGGGAGCGGTCGTCTCGGTGTGGTGGGCTGTGGGCACGCTGAGTGCCTCGAAGGCGCTCGATGGTCGAGCGGCAAACAGCCTCGAGTTTGTCGTGCAGGGTGATCCATCCATAAACGACGACGTGTATTCCTATACCTGCGAGGCACGCGCGGACGGTAAGAACTTGGCAACGGTTCGCCTATCGTGTGACCGCGAGCTCAAGGTCGGGGCGCACGTGCGTGTTATCGGTCGTTTTTCACGTTTTGAGAACGATGCATATGGACGATCGCGCATGCTCCGAGGCGAGGTGCGCAAGGTTCAAGCCGTTCGGATTGTGCCGGTCGATGAGGGCTCTCCGGGCCCGCTGCTTCGGCTGCGAAATGGGCTGCTAACGTCCATCGCGCCTGCGACCGACCCGGCGCGTGCGCTCATAGCTGGTGTCGTCTGCGGTCGTTCGGCCGAGCTGCGCGCCCAGCCGGCGGGCGACTGGTTTTCGGTGACGGGAACGGCGCATCTTATCGCCGTCTCGGGCAGCCATTTGGCTATCGTGGGGTTTGTAATCGAGGGTGTATTGCAAAAGACTCGGTGCTCACGTGGTCTTCAGCGGGCGATACTGGCGATAACGCTTGTGGGCTACGCTGCCTTTACGGGCGCGTCTCGCTCGGCCGTGCGCGCGTGCTGCATGGTGTTCGCGACGCTTGTCGTAAACGGCGCGGGGCGTCGCCGGCACGGCGCATCGGCACTCTTTGTTACCATGTCCATCTTTGTGCTACTGCGGCCGACGGTGATGTTCGAGATGGGCTTTCAGCTTTCATGTGCCAGCGTCTTAGCCATTCTGTGCTTTTGCCCCTATGCGACCTACGCTTTGGGTGAGCTGGGTGTGCCATCGGGCGTTGCCAGCATGCTATCCGCCACGCTGTGCTCGCAACTGGCGACACTTCCCATTACCATTCCTGCCTTCGGTACGTTCTCGCTCATTGCTCCGTTGGCAAATGCGGTCATCGGTCCGGTGGTGAGCGTACTGCTCGCTATGTCGATCGTGCTGGTTCCCTTTTCGCTCGTGGGACCGTTGCGGACTTTGGCGCTCGTTGTGCCCATGATTGCCGCCCGTTGCGCGCTGTTTTTCGAGCAGCTGTTTGCCGCCGTGCCGGGTGCATCCGTGAGCGTGCCGCCCGATAGCATGTGGATTTACCTAGTGCCGTGTTTGCTGGCGGTTCTGCTTGTCCGGTGGCCGCGTCCCCGTGCACGTCCTATGGCGGTGGGGCTTGCATGCCTGGTGCTCTTGGCTGCGATTCCGTACGTCTACTGGGATCGATTCGCTCCGCCTTCGGTGACGGTGCTCGATGTGGGCCAGGCCGATGCGATTCTTATCCGCCAGGGCGGCGCAGTAGCACTCGTCGACTGCGGACTCGACGAGCGCGTGGTGGCGGCGTTGGTTCGCAATAACGTGCACCATATCGATGCCGTCTTTGTGACGCATTGGGATGAGGACCACTGGGGTGGTCTGCCTGCCGTGCTCGAACAGTTTTCGGTCGGAACGATTGCCGTGGCGGCTGATGCGCTGGAGGATGCTCCTGCCGAGGTGTTGAACCGACCTGGCGTGGAGTATCGGCAGGTGCGCCGTGGGGATACAGTCGACATCGGCTCATTTTGCGCCCGCGTGATGTGGCCATTCGAGTCCGTGGATGGCGAGGGAAATGAGGACTCGCTTGTCCTGCTGCTCTCTTATATTCAGGAAGGCAAGGGCCTGCGTATGCTCCTCACCGGCGATGCCGAGCTCGACCAAGAACGGGAATTCGTGCAGGAGGTGGGGGATATCGATGTCCTTAAACTTGGGCATCACGGCTCTAAGGTTTCAGTCGATGGTGAGTTGCTGGACGTCCTGAAGCCCGAGCTTTCCCTCGCGAGCGCGGGCGAGGGGAATCGATACGGCCATCCGTCCGACGCCTGCATCGATGCCGTTAAGGAAGCGGGCGGCGTGTTCGCGTGCACTATCGAACACGGCGACATTACCGTCACGCCGACTGCGAATGGCTTTGCGATGCGATGCCAGCGACCGTGACGACGTCGTTGGCGTGTGGTGGGCCCCTGGGCTAGAATGGCACGGAGCGAGTACGAAGGCCTGCGGGAGGGGAGCGCAATGTCCGAAACCGGTCTGCTGCCGGCATATCTGATCGTCGGTACCGACGGAGTCAAGCGCGATCACGCCGTCTCGCGTATGAAAGCGCGTCTGGAAAAGTCGGGTATGGTCGAGTTCAACCTCGACGAGCGCGACATGACCAAGGACCCCGATATCGAGTCGATTATCGGATCGCTTAACACCTTTCCGATGGGCAGCGAGTTTCGCCTGGTAATCCTTGATGGCTGCTCAAAGCTCGCCAAGGCGGTCTCGGAGCCGCTCGTCGAGTATCTGGCGAGTCCCAGCCCCACAACGGTTTGCCTCATAATCGCCGATTCGCTTGCCAAGAACACGCGCCTGTACAAGGCAATCGCCAAGATTGACAAGAAGGCCGTGATCGATTGCTCCGGCACCAAGCGCTGGGAGCTTCCGCGCCGCGTGCAGCAGATGGCGACGCAGCATGGCAAGTCGATCTCGACGGCGGCCGCCGAGGAACTTGTCTCGCGTTCGGGTGAAAACACTCGCATGCTCGATAACGACTTGGCTAAGCTTGCCCAAATGGTTGAGGCGCCTCAGATTGAGCTTGCCGATGTGGAACGCTGGATCGTGCGCACGGCCGAAGTCCAGCCCTGGGACTTTCTCAATGCGGTCTCGGCCCGTGACATGCGCCGTTCGCTCGAGCTCTTCAATCTATTGCCCGCCAAGAGCTACGTGTGGACTTACACATTGCTGTGCGGCCGCATCCGCGAGCTAATCGTCGCCAAGGCGCTCGATGCGCGTGGACAGGGTCGTGAGCTGGCCGCAACGCTCAAGCTCCAGTCCTGGCAGGTCAAGAATCACCTGACCTGGGCACGTCGCTTTTCGATGGCAGAGCTCGTTGCCGCGCTCGAGGGCGCGGTCGATGTGGAGCTCGCGCTGAAGGGTTCGGCCGATTCTCAGACCGCGCTTTTGCTCTGGATTACGAACATCTTGAGAAAATCGTGATGATACCTGCCTATTTGACAAATTCGTTCTATCCCTTTGAGGGGGAGCGTGCTATAGTAGGCGCTTGCATGACCTCACCGTGTCTCAGAGGTGTCATACATTTTTTGCAAGGAACTCGAAAGGAACTCCAGAAGTGGCAAACATCAAGTCTCAGAAGAAGCGTATCCGCACCAATGAGGCAGCTCGCATGCGTAACAAGGCTGTCAAGTCCGAGCTCAAGACGCTGACCAAGCACGTCCAGTCCGCCGTCGCCGAGGGCGACGCCGAGAAGGCCCAGGCTGCCCTCAAGACCGTCACCAAGCGTCTCGACATGGCTGCCGCCAAGCATGTTATCCACAAGAACCAGGCTTCCAACCGCAAGTCCGGTCTTGCCAAGCTCGTGAACAGCATCAACGCCTAAGTTGTAAATTTCACACCACACAGATTACGCGCATAAATGGAGCCTGTTTTATGGAACAGGCTCCATTTTTTGTATCGCTCGGGTAAGATAGTCCGCATGAATACTTCAATTGACATTTCCCACATCCGCAACTTCTCGATTGTTGCGCACATCGACCATGGCAAGTCCACGATCAGCGACCGCATTCTCGAGCTCACCCATACCGTTGACGAGCGCGACATGGAGTCGCAGCTGCTCGACACTATGGATATCGAGCGCGAGCGCGGCATCACGATCAAGTCCAATGCCGTTCGCGTGTCCTATGACGCCGCCGATGGCGAGACGTATCAGTTCAATCTGATCGATACGCCGGGCCACGTTGACTTTACCTATGAGGTCTCGCGCTCGCTGGCAGCCTGTGAGGGCGCGGTTCTCGTCGTCGACGCCACGCAGGGCGTCGAGGCGCAGACCGTTTCCAACGCGACGCTCGCCATGAACGCCAATCTGGACATTGTGCCGGCCATCAACAAGATCGACCTACCCTCGGCCCATCCCGACGAGGTTAAGACCGAGATCGAGGATGATCTTGCGATTCCTGCCGATGATGCCGTGTGTGTCTCGGGCAAGACCGGCGAGGGCATCCACGATCTGCTGGAGTCCATTGTCTTTTTGATCTCTCCGCCCAAGGGCGATGCGAACGCGCCGCTCAAGGCACTCATCCTGGATTCGTACTTCGACGAGTATCGTGGCGTCGTCGCCACGGTGCGCATCTTTGACGGCTCCATCAAAAAGGGCGATACCCTGCGCATGATGCAGGCAAAGGGCGACTTTTTGGTCGATGGTGTGGGCGTCAAGCGTCCCGCCGAGACCCCGGTCGACGCGCTGACGGTCGGCGAGGTCGGATACGTGGTCACGGGCCTGAAGGACCCCGAGGCCGTTCGCGTGGGCGATACCCTCACGTGGGCGTCGAATCCCTGCCCCGAGCCGCTTCCCGGCTACCGCGAGGCTAAGCCCATGGTCTATACGGGCCTGTTCCCGATCGATAATAAGGACTACGAGAACCTGCGTGACGCGCTCGATAAGCTGCACGTCAACGACCCGTCGTTGGTGTGGGAGCCCGAGACTTCGGTGGCGCTCGGCTTTGGCTTCCGCGTGGGCTTCCTGGGCCTGCTGCACATGGAAGTCGTCAAGGAACGCCTGGAGCGCGAGTTCAACCTGGACCTCATTGCCACGAGTCCCTCGGTCGACTATCACGTCTACAAGACCGACGGCGAAATGATCGATGTCCGCAGCCCGCAGGACCTTCCCGAGGCCACGCGCATCGAACGTATCGAGGAACCCTACCTCAAGGCAAAGATCATCTGCCCGCCTGAGTACACGGGTGCCGTCATGCAGCTCGCCATCGAGCACCGCGGCGTCACGACCGACATGATCCACCTGACGAGCAAATCGGTCGAGATGCGCTTTGATATGCCGCTCGCCGAGCTCATCTTGGACTTCTTCGATCAGCTCAAGAGCCGCACCAAGGGCTATGCCTCGCTCGACTACGAGTTCAACGAGTACCGTCCCTCCGAGCTCGTGAAGCTCGATATTTTGCTTTCGGGCGACGAAGTGGACGCGCTGTCGTTTATCGTGCACAAGGATAAGGCTTATGGTCTGGCCCGTGGCCTGTGCGACAAGCTTAAGGAGATCATCCCGCGTCAGCTGTTCGAGGTGCCCATCCAGGGTGCTATCGGCAATAAGATCATTGCCCGCTCCACCGTCAAGGCGCGTCGCAAGGACGTGCTTGCTAAGTGCTACGGCGGCGATATCTCGCGTAAGCGCAAGCTGCTCGAGAAGCAGAAAGAGGGCAAGAAGCGCATGAAGGCCATCGGATCGGTCGAGGTCCCGCAGGAGGCCTTTATGGCGATCCTCAAGGTGGACGAGTAGGTCTATGGCGCTTTCTGAATACAGCAAGCGGCTGCTGGGCGCCTATGCCGAGCAGCCGTTCCTTATGGCTCCTATGGCGGGCGTGACCGACCCCGCCTATCGCATCATGTGCCGCCGCCGCGGTGCCAACCTTGCCTACAGCGAGATGGTGAGCGTTGCAGGCCTTGCCTATGCCAGCAACAAGACGTGGCGCCTGCTGTTGCCGGCCGACGAGGAGCAGCAGATTTGCGTGCAGCTCTTTGGTTCCAAGCCCGATCAGTTTGCGAGTGCCGTCGCCGCCGTCGAGGAGCGTGTGGGCGATCGCCTGTCGCTCATCGATATCAACATGGCCTGTCCTGCCCGCAAGGTTGTCACCAAGGGCGAGGGTTCTGCCCTTATGCGCACGCCCGATTTGGCCGAGAAGATCGTCGAGGCCACGGTGGGCGCGGCGCACGTGCCCGTGACCGTAAAGATCCGCAAGGGCTTTTACGCCGAGGACCGCAACGCCGCAACGTTTGCCCAGATGCTTGAAGGGGCGGGCGCCTCTGCAGTTGCCGTGCACGGTCGTTGTGCCACGCAGCTCTATACGGGCCAGGCCGATTGGTCTGTCGTCGATGAGGTTGCCGACGCCGTCGAGATTCCCGTGATTGGTTCGGGTGATGTGTTCTCGGCCGAGGACGCTGCTGAGCATCTGCAAGGCTCGGGTGCCAGCGCGGTGTTTATCGCGCGCGGCATCTACGGCAATCCGTGGGTGTTCGGTGATGCTCGCGCCCTTGCGCTCGATGGCACGCCGGTGCCGGCGCGTAGCTCCGTCGAGCGCCTGGACGCCCTGCGTGAGCACCTAACGCTGACACATGAGCTCCTGCCGCTCATGTCGCGTGCCCGCACGTATGCAAGCTGGTACTTAAAAGGCATGCCCCATGCCGCCGCTTGGCGTGCCCATGTGGTGCGCTGTTCCACTTACGAGGAGTTTATGGCACTGGTCGATGAGATCGAGCGCGATGTGGTGGCCTGCGAGGCCGCCCTTGCCGCCGGCGAATCGGTGCCCCCTCATCCTCTGGAGGCTTAAGGGTGGCCGTTACCGCACTGTACGTGCACGTGCCGTTTTGCGCCCAAAAGTGCCGGTACTGCGACTTTGACTCGCGCAGTTTTGCTCCGTGCGACCTGAGCGCTGCGCTCGATGCCTATTTTGAGCAGTTGTACGCGCGCCTCGATGCTTTTGGCAAGGCTGGGGCCCTCGACCAGATTCGCACCGTCTATGTTGGCGGCGGTACGCCGTCGCTGGCGGGGGAGCGCCTGGTGGAGCTGGCGCGGCGTATTCGTGCGTGGTGCGCCCCCGTTGAGTTTACCTGCGAGGCCAATCCCGAATCGCTGACCGCCGAGCTTGCCGCTGCGCTTGCCAAGGTTGGTGTCACACGCGTCTCTCTGGGCGTGCAAACGCTCGATAACGCCGAACTTACCGCCATCGGCCGCATTCACGATGCCGATCGGGCGCTCTCCGCCATCGCGACGGTCAAGAACGCTGGGCTCGACGTGTCGTGCGACCTTATGTGCGGACTTCCCGGGCAGACCGCAGCGAGTTGGAAGCGCACGCTCGATGGCGTGCTGGCGGCGGCTCCGCATCATGTGTCGGTCTACCCGCTCACGCTCGAGGAGGGGACGCCCCTTTATCGCATGGCGTGCCGTGACGAGTCGCTCGAGCCTGATGAGGATTTTCAGGCCGCATGCATGGACGTGGCACGCGAGCTCCTGGGTGCCGCCGGCTATCACCCGTATGAGGTGGCGAGCTACGCGCTCGACAGCCATGAGTGCGCCCATAACATTGCCTACTGGACCGGACGGGGCTACCTGGGCCTGGGGCGTTCTGCCGCGGGCATGCTCGACGCCGCGGATTTCGACCGTCTTGCAGGTTTGTTCCCCGGTGTTTCTTCTCGAGGCGATGCGTACCGCGTGCGTCTGGTGCAACGTGACGATGACGCGACGGCGTTCGAGGCCGAACATCTGTCGCAGCGCGAGGCTGCGGCCGAAGACCTGATGCTCGCCTGTCGCATGACGCGCGGTGTCGCGTCCGACCTGTTGGTTCGCGCGGCTCGTGTCATCCCGGCCGATGGGCTGACAGCCGCTTGCGATCGCGCGCTCGAATTGGGTTTTGCCACTTGGGTGCCTGAGACGCTCGGGGTCCATGAGGGACCCTTTACTTCGGCAGATGTCGTCGCGGGCCATGTTCGAGCTCGTCTGGCGCCGACCCACCTGGGCTGGCTCGATGGAAATGTTCTGTTCGAGCTGTTTTGGGATCTAGCTTAGGCCGCTCGGGTAGAATTACCGGAATATATACGCTGCTGTGAGCAGGAGGTTGCCGCGCATGGCGACGATGAACGAAAAAGATTACTACGAGATTCTGGGTGTCTCCAAGGACGCCACCTCGCGTGATATTCAAAAGGCCTTCCAACAAAAGGCCCGCAAGCTCCATCCGGACGTCAACAAAGAGCCGGATGCCGAGGAAAAGTTTAAAGAGGTTTCCGAGGCCTACGCCGTGCTTTCGGATGAGCAAAAACGTGCGCGCTACGACGCCATGCGTTCTGGCAATCCCTTCGCCGGTGCTCCTACGGCTTCGCCCTATGGTGGCGGCTACGCCGGTAACACGGGCTATGGCAATCCCTTTGAGGGCGGCTTTCCCTTTGGTGGTGCCTGGGGCCAGCAGCGTCGCGGCCAGGCTGCCTACAATCCCGAGAACGGCGCCAACGTGGTCGTCGATATTAAGCTCGACGCCAAGGAGGCCAAGGGCGGTGCCCGCAAGACCGTCCGCTACACGCGCTTCGATACCTGTGGTCACTGCGGAGGCTCGGGCTCCGTTTCGTCTGAGCATGCGCATACCTGCCCGAGCTGCGGTGGCCGCGGCCACATCGACGTCGACCTGTCCTTCCTGTTTGGCGCGGGCACGTTCCAGTCGGTCTGCCCCGAGTGCGGCGGTTCCGGCAAGGTCGTCGCTGACCCCTGTCCCGATTGCGGCGGCAGCGGGCGAACTCGTGTGACCTCCGAGCAGACGATTGAGTTTCCTGCCGGCACGCACGATGGCGACGAGGTCCGCATTAGCGGCATGGGTCATGCTGGCACCAACGGTGCCGCGGGCGGCGACCTGGTCGGCCGCGCCCATGTTGAGGCCGAGCGCTTGGAAGGCAAAGCTCGTACCGGTTTTTACCTTATGGGCATCGTGGCGCCGTTTTTGGTACTCTCGGCCATCTCGGGCGTGTTCTCGGCCTTTGCCGTGATGTGCTTTATTCCGTTTACCATGGGCCTGTTCATGGTGCTTTCGGACGGCGTGCTTCATCGCAGTCTGCTGTGGTGGAAGCGCGGTGCGATGCAGTTTGCCAACGGTTTTGCCAACGGCTTCATGTTCGCGCTCGTGTCAGTTTGGTTCGCGAGCTGCTCGCAACGGGCCATGCTCTCGCCGTACCAAATGCAATAACATCAAACCCTCTGTTTGCGGTCGGCCCAGCTTGGGTATAGGACGCACTGTGACAATAATGAAAGTCGGAAGGATTCGGTCGTGTCGGAAAATAGGGATTACTACGAGGTGCTTGGCGTCGACAGGGATGCCGACGCGCGGACGATCAAGCGTGCGTTTCTAAAGAAGGCCCGTACCGTACATCCGGATGTTTCGGACGACCCCGAGGCCGAGGCCAAGTTCAAGGAGCTCAACGAGGCCTATTCCGTTCTTTCCGATGAGCAGAAGCGTGCTAACTACGACCGTTACGGCACTGCCGACGGCCCTGGTGGTTCGGGCTACGTCGATATCAACGATATCTTTGGTGGCATGGGCATGGACGACTTGTTCTCGTCGTTCTTTGGCGGCGGTGCCGGCGGTGGCTCCCGCAGCCGTCGTGAGCGTCGTCGCGGACGTGACATGGCCATCTCGCTTTCGGTGACGCTCGAGGAGGCGGCGCTCGGCTGCAAAAAGACGATCAGCTATGACCGCCTTGCTCCTTGCGAGGACTGCAACGGCACCGGTAGGGCAGAGGGCGCACAGGAAAAGCAGTGCGGCCGCTGCCACGGTACGGGCTACGTCACGACGGTTCAGCGTTCGTTTTTGGGCCAGGTTCAGTCTTCCTCGCCTTGCCCTGACTGCCATGGCGAGGGCACGGTTATCGACCATCCCTGCGAGACCTGCGACGGTCAGGGCCGCACGCCTTCGCATGAAAAGATTGACATCGATATTCCCGCCGGCGTTTCGACCGGTCGCCAGCTGCGCGTGAGCGGCTTTGGCGAGGCCGGCCTTCGCGGCGAGCCTTCGGGCGACCTGATTGTCAACGTGCGCGTTGCCGACCACGAGCGCTTTAAGCGCAACGGTGACGACCTGTACCTGGTGAGCGATATCTCGATTGCGCAGGCTGCGCTCGGCTGCGAGATCGAGGTCGGGGGCATTATGCCCGACGAGGTCGTTAAGGTGACGGTTCCCGCCGGCGCCCAGTACGGTGATACCGTGAGCGTCAATAATTACGGCATGCCGCGCATTGGCGGTGGCGGTTCGCGTGGCCGCCTGATCGTGCAACTGCGCGTGGTCGTTCCCACCAATCTTTCCAATAAGCAGCGCGAGCTGCTCCGTGCTTTTGCCGATGATATGGGCGATGACGTCGCTTCCGGTAAGAAGTCGGTGACCGACCGCATCAAGAGCGCCCTCGACGATATCCTCGATTAAGGAGCCCGCGTGCTCGCACCCCATATTTCCGTCGTCAACCTCGGCTGCCGTGTCAACCGGGTTGAGTCCGACCGTATCACTGCCGATCTTATGCGCCTGGGCTTCGCTATTGTGGAGCCCCAGGATGCCGATTTGATCGTCATTAACACCTGTGCCGTTACGGGCGAGGCCGAGGCCAAGACCCGTAAGGCCGTTCGTCATGCGCTGGCCCATCCAAACGAGCCCTATGTAGTCGTGACCGGATGCGTGGTCAATTTGCATCCCGAGGAGCTGTTGGAGCTTTCGGATCGCGTGATCGCCGAGCCGTCAAAGATCGATGTCGCCGAACGTGTCTGCGAGGTACTGGGCGTTGAGTCCGATAGCGTTCCCGCCTGCAGCGATGGCGAGGTGGTCGATGCGCTCGGTCGCTCTCGCCTGGGCGTGAAGATTCAGGACGGCTGCAACCATCGCTGCACCTATTGCATTGTGTGGAAGGCGCGCGGCCCCGAGCGTTCCGTGCCCGTCGAGTCCGTGCTCGAGCAAGTTCGCGAGGCCCAGGAGGCCGGCGTGCCCGAGGTGGTGCTGACCGGTGTGAACCTGGGTGCCTACGATGGCAAGAGCGCGACCGACGAGCATGTCGAAATCGATGAGCTGCTCGAGGCCATCATGGAGCGCACGTCTATTCCGCATGTGCGCATTTCCTCGGTCGAGCCCATGGATATCTCTGAGCGCCTGCTTAAGGTTATGGCGCGCTATCCGCAGCGTATCGCCCCGTTTTTGCACCTGCCCGTGCAGTCCGGCTGCACGGCGACCCTGCATCGCATGGGCCGTCCCTATAGCGCCGAGGCCTTTGAGGATACGGTGCGCATGATTCGCGCCAACTTGCCCCAGGTGTCTCTTTCGTGCGATGTCATCGTCGGTTTTCCTGGTGAGACGGACGAGGAATTCGAGGAGTCGCTGGCGCTATGCCGCCGTGTGGGTTTCTCGCGTATGCACGTGTTCCGCTACAGCAAGCGTCCCGGTACCCTTGCTGCCGACATGCCCGACCAGGTGCCACCCGAGGTTATGGCCGAGCGCAGCCGCCGTATGCGGGCCGCCGCACAGGAGCTCGCTATTGCCGACGCTCGTCGTCGCGTGGGCACGGTCGAGCGTGCCGTGCTCGAGTATGGTGACAACCTGACGCTCGGCTCGTTCCATCATGCCCGTCTTGACGATACCTGTGGACTTACAGCTCCGTGCCTGCTCGATGTTGCTATCATCGGAGTCGATGATTCCGGCTTGGTCCATGCACGCAGGGAGGTTCATGGAAGCCTCGAAGATTAGACTTACCGTTCCCGAGGGAATTGATCCCTCGCGCGTTTTGGGCGCCGGCGACGGTGTCCTTCGTGCGCTTGAGAGCTTGGTTCGCGCCCATGTGGTCGCCCGTGGCGATAGCATCTCCGTGAGCGGCGACCCGGACGAGGTCGAACTCGTGGCGCGCTTTTTCGAGCACGCTTTTCGCGAGGCGGCCGCCGGGCGCACGCTGTCTGCCGACGATGTCTCTCGCTGCCTGGCCGTCTTGCGCGACGGTGAGCACGAGGCTACGTCGCTTCGCGATGACGTGCTGCTTTCGTATCGCGGCCGCGTCATTCGCCCCAAGACGCTCGGGCAAAAGCGCTATGTGGATGCCATCCGCTCGCATACCATCACATTTGGCTTGGGTCCTGCCGGTACCGGTAAGACCTATCTGGCTATGGCGCTCGCCGTTGCCGCGCTCAAGCGTCACGAGGTGGGCCGTCTGATCTTGACGCGTCCGGTTGTCGAGGCGGGGGAGAACCTGGGCTTTTTGCCCGGTACCCTCGAGGAAAAGATCGATCCCTACATGCGTCCGCTCTACGACGCCCTTTTTGACATGATGGATCGCGAGCGCACCGATGAGCTCATGGAGCGCGGCGTGATCGAGATCGCCCCGCTTGCCTACATGCGCGGCCGCACGCTGAGCGATGCCTTTGTGGTGCTCGACGAGGCGCAAAACACCACGCCCGAGCAGATGAAGATGTTCCTGACGCGCCTGGGCTTTAACTCCAAGTTTGTGATTACCGGCGACCTGAGTCAGCGTGATCTGGTGGGCCGTCGCGGCGGTCTTGCTGACGTTGAGCAGATTTTGGGCCGTGTCGACGATGTCGCATTTTCGCACCTCGAGCGTGCCGACGTGGTGCGCCATGCCTTGGTGGGACGTATCGTCGAGGCATACGATACTTATGATGATGTGCGCGAGAAACGCGCACGTGACCGGAAGGAGTCCCGTTGAGTGTATTGATCAGCAACGATGCCGAGCTCGATACGCTGCTCGACGCGCAGGAGGTGGAGCACATCTGCGAGGTTGTGCTTGCCGCCGAGAGCGTTGAGCGTGAAGTCGAGATTTCCCTTTCGTATGTCGACGAGGACGAGATGCACGAGCTCAACCACGAGTGGCGCGGCATCGACCGCACCACCGATGTGCTCTCGTTTGAATGCGACTCGGCCTTTGACGATGACATTCCCGCCGATGAGACGCTCGAGCTCGGCGATATCATCTTGGCCCCGGAGGTCATTGCCCGTCAGGCCCCCGGTTTTGGCAATAGCCCCGCTGACGAGTGCCGTCTGATGCTCGTTCACGGCATGCTGCACCTGCTGGGCTATGACCATATTGATGACGACGAGGCCGAGGTCATGGAGGCCCGCGAGGACGCCATCCTGCGCGATCTGGCGCTCGAGCGCGGCGAGGACCCCAAGCTAGTCCATGTCGGCCCCATCACCAACCACGCCCACGACTAGGAGCCGTCTATGATTCCCGGATCTAACAAGGACCATCCGTCCTTCTTAAAGTCGTTCTCCTATGCCATGGAGGGCTTCGTTACCGCCGTCAAGACCGAGCGCAACATTAAGGTCATGCTCGTGGCGGGCGTGTGCACCGTCATTGCCGGCTGTATCGTGGGGCTCGACATTGCCGAGTGGGCCACGATTATCATCTGTTGTGGCCTGGTGATTCACGGCGAGCTGTGCAACACCGCTATGGAGGCTATCGTCGACCTAGCGACCCAGGAGCTCCATCCGCTGGCCAAGCGTGCGAAGGACATCGCCGCCGCCTCCGTATACGTTCTTTCCATCACCGCCGCGATTGTGGGCTTGCTGGTATTTGCCCACGCGCTCGGCTTTATTTAGAAAGGGATTCCCATGTCCGACAATATGCAGCCTGCCGATGAGATTTTGGACGACGAGTCCCTGGACGCGGTGGATACCGAGGAGCTCGAGGATTTCGAGGAGTTCGACCCGTTTGAGGGTATGAGCGACGAGGAACTCGATGCCCTGTGCGACGAGGACGACAACCTCGCGGGCTTTGGCGACGTTGAGCCTGGTTTTCGCAGCGGCTTCGTGGCCCTGGTCGGTCGTCCCAACGCTGGCAAGTCTACGCTGCTTAATGCCTGCTATGGCAAAAAGGTCGCCATCACCTCGCCGGTGGCCCAGACGACCCGCCGCCGCATGCGCGCCGTCGTCAACCGCCCCGGCTACCAGCTGGTCTTTGTCGATACCCCCGGTATTCATAAGCCCAAGGACGGCTTGGGATCCGAGCTCAACAAGAGCGCGTTGTTCGAGCTGAACGATGTCGATGTCGTCGCGTTTTTGATTGATGCCACCAAGCCCATCGGCAGGGGAGACGCCTGGGTTGCCGAGCGTGTCAAGAACGCTCGTTCCAAGAAGGTCCTGGTGCTTACCAAGGCCGATGAGGCCGACCCCGCACAGGTCATGGAGCAGCTTAAGGCCGCCCACGAGCTCATGGAATATGACGACGAGATCGTGACGTCGTCGGTCAAGAACTTCAACGTCGATGCCTTTATCGAGACCGTTGCGCACTTTTTGCCCGAGGGTCCGCGTTGGTTCCCCGAGGACATGGGTACCGACGCTTCCGATGAGACGCTCGTTGCCGAGTTTGTGCGCGAGAAGGTCTTGCGCCGCACCCGTGATGAGATTCCGCACTCCGTTGGCGTGATCTGCGATGCGCTCGAGCAGACCAAGAAGGTGCTGCGCGTGCACGCCACCATTTACGTCGAGCGCGAGGGCCAAAAGGGCATCATCATCGGCAAAGGCGGCGAGATGATCAAGCATATCGGTATCGACGCCCGTCGCGATCTTGAGCGCATCTTTGGCACGCAGGTCTTTTTGGAGCTGGACGTGAAGGTCAAGTCCGGCTGGCGCGACGACGAGGCCCAGATTCGCCGCTTTGGCTATAACGCCGAAGACTAAGGACGCGCGGCGCGCATGGCAGGCTCCCGGACATATCGCACGAAAGTGCTCGTGCTCGATAAGACTAAGCTCAAAGAGACCGACCTGATCTTGACGATGCTTGACGAGCGGGGACGGCAGGTTCGTGCCGTGGCAAAGGGTGCCCGTAAACCCGGTGGGCGCCTGGCTGCGCGCTGTGAGCTGTTCTGTACCGTCGACATGCTGCTCGCGCATGGGCGGTCGCTCGACGTGGTTTCCCAGGCCGAGCTTATGGAAGCGCCGCTCGGCGCTGCGCCCGATTACGAGACGACCTGCGCCGCAAGCGCGATCGCCGAGGTCGCGCGCGTGTGCTCGTTCGAGGACGCCGAGGACCCGTTTACCTTTGCCATAACGCAGCGAGCGCTTGCCCTGGTGGGCAGCGGGCTCGACACAGCGCATATGGATCTGCTCGTGGCGGCCTTTGTCTTTAAGCTGCTGTCGCACGTTGGCTACCGACCCGATTTTTCGGCCTGCGTGCTGTGCGGAGACCCCATGCTGTCGTATTTTTCGCCCCAGGCCGGCGGGCTCATGTGCGGCTCGTGCGCGTCGAGCGTTCCGGGTGCCGAGTTGGTGTCGACCGGTGAGGTCGCATGGCTGCGCGCCCTCATGTCCATGACCTTCGATGCGCTCATGGCCGAGCGAATCGACCCGCATACGGCGGCATTCTTGCTCGGGCTTTCGCATGTTTGGGCCGCCACGCACACCGATCAGCGCCTCCGTGCGATGGAATTCATGTTGGGTCGGTGATGATGCGCAGGGGCGGGCTGCTTGTGGTAACATATCGGCCTGTTAGTACCTCGACCTTGGTTGCTCGCTCCACCGGCGGCTTCCCAGTCCGAGGCGAATCGAGTCGCCCGATGGCGACGCAAAACGAAAGGTGAAACAATGACTGTTTCCAAAGAGCGCAAGGCGGAGCTGACTGCCCAGTTCGGTAACACCCCGGTCGACACCGGCAACCCCAAGGTTCAGGTCGCCATCCTGTCCGAGCGCATCAAGGAGCTGACCGAGCACATGAAGTCCCACCAAAAGGACTTCCACACCCGTCGTGGCCTGCTCATGCTCGTCGGTCGTCGTCGTCGTCTTCTCTCCTACATCAAGAAGAACGACATCGTCGAGTACCGTGAGCTCATCAAGGCTCTGGGCATTCGCGACAATATTCAGTAGCGAACTTGTACATGCTAAGAGCGTCCTGCATGCGGGGCGCTCTTTTTGTGTAAGGGCGTGAACAATCACGCTCTGAAGCGTGGCGGGGGCAGGGGGCCCGCGTCACATGAGAAGCCCGCAGGCAAGGGGCCTGTGGGGTAAAGGAGAACAATGACACTCGTATCCAAGACCTTTGAGCTGTACGGCAAGACCTACACCTTTGAGTCCGGCGAGCTTGCCAAGCAGGCCACTGGCGCCTGTCTGGTCAAGCAGGGCGACACCACGATGCTCGATACCGTGGTCGTCTCCAAGGAGCGCAAGAACTATGACTTCTTCCCGCTGACCGTCGACTTCAACGAGAAGATGTACGCTGCCGGCCGCATCCCGGGTGGCTACCTCAAGCGTGAGGGCCGTCCCAGCGAGAAGGCCACGCTCACCGCGCGCATGATCGACCGTCCGATTCGCCCGAGCTTCCCGGACGGCTTCCGCAACGAGGTACACATTGTCGCTACCTCGCTCGTCGCCGACCAGGTCAACCCCTTCGACGTCATCAACGTCATGGGTGCCTCCCTGGCCATGACGCTCGGCGGCGTGCCCTTCGAGGGCCCGCTTGCCTGCGTGCGCATCGGCCGTAACGTGGAGACCGGCGAGTTTATCGTCAACCCCACCTACGAGGAGCGCGAGAACTCCGATCTGGACCTGGAGCTGGGCGGATCCGCCGACTTCATCTCGATGGTCGAGGCCGGCGCCGAGGAGATCTCCGAGGACGACATGCTCGCCGCTATGAAGTTTGGCCAGGAGGCCCTTGCTGCTTTCTGCCAGGCTCAGGACGAGTTCGTCGCCGAGTGGGAGCAGGTTAACGGCCCCATCGTCAAGAAGGAGTACCCGCTCGACCAGCCCGTCGAGGAGGTCCAGGAGCGCATCTTCGCCCACTACGACGAGATGGCTGCCGCCCTTCGCGACGCCGACAAGCTCTCCCGTATCGGCAAGGTCGAGGCTCTGAAGGAGTCCATCCGCGCCGAGTTCACCGAGGAGGAGCAGGCCGCTTGGGAGCGCGAGATCCCCGTGGTGCTCAAGAAGCTCGAGAAGAAGGCCATGCGCACCATGGTCGTCGAGACCGGCGAGCGCGTCGACGGCCGTGCCGCCGACGAGATCCGTCCCATCATGGTGAAGGACAACTACCTGCCGCTCGTTCACGGCTCCGGCCTGTTCCAGCGTGGGCAGACCCAGGTGCTTTCCGTCCTGTCGCTCGGCATGCTCAACGAGGGCCAGCGCTTGGACACCATCGAGCCCACCGAGGGCAAGCGCTACATGCACCACTACAACTTCCCGCCGTTCTGCACCGGCGAGACCGGCCGCATGGGCAGCCCCAAGCGCCGCGAGATCGGTCACGGCAACCTGGCTGAACGCGCTCTGCTTCCGGTGCTTCCCGACGAGAACGAGTTCCCCTACGCCATCCGCGTCGTCTCCGAGGTCATGGAGTCCAACGGCTCCTCTTCGATGGCTTCGACCTGCGGCTCCACGCTCGCCCTTATGGACGGCGGCGTGCCCATTAAGCGCCCGGTCTCCGGTATCGCCATGGGCCTGATCCAGGAGGAGGGCAAGACCGTGGTCCTGTCCGACATCCAGGGTCTCGAGGACTTCCTGGGCGACATGGACTTTAAGGTCACCGGAACCACCGAGGGCATCACCGCCCTGCAGATGGACAACAAGGCCACTGGCCTCACCTTCGACATCCTGGCCCGCGCCCTGCAGCAGGCCAAGGAGGGTCGTGCCTTCATTCTGCAGAAGATGCTCGATGTGATCCCCGAGCCGCGCCACACCACGCGCAGCACCGCTCCGCGCATCGTTTCCATCCAGGTTCCGACCGACAAGATCCGCGACGTCATCGGTTCCGGCGGTAAGGTCATCCGCGGTATCCAGGACGAGACTGGCGCCTCGGTCGACATCCAGGAGGATGGTACTGTCTTTGTCGGCGGCACCGGCGAGTCCGTCGACCAGGCCGTCGAGCGTATCAAGCTCATCATCAAGGTTCCCGAGCCGGGCGAGGAGTACACCGGTCGCGTGGTCTCCATCCAGCCCTTCGGCGCCTTCGTCAACCTGCTGCCCGGTAAGGACGGCCTGCTGCACATCTCCCGCGTCGCCAAGGGCCGCGTGGAGAAGGTCGAGGACGTCCTCAACGTGGGCGACGAGGTCAAGGTCGTCGTCATCGAGGTCGACGATCGCGGCAAGATCTCGCTCGATCGTCTTGATAAGCCCGAGGCCCCGGCTCGTGCCGAGGGTGCCTCCGAGGGCGACGGCGAGCACTTCCAGCGCCGTGAGCGTCCGCGTCGCGAGCGCTCTGAGCGCAGCGACCGTCCGCGCCGTCCCGGCGACAACGGAGGCCGAAAGCCTCGCCGTCACCACGACGCCGAGTAACAGCCGTACATAAGCAGCTCAACAAGGGCGACTCCTAAGGGGGTCGCCCTTTTGCTATTCCCGGCGGGGCCGCAGGTAAAGTTTCCTGCTCTACAGTCCTGCGCAAGACGGAAAGCACATTAAGTGCTTTCCTTTGCGTGCGGAACTCGCGATAAACTTTATATGAGTCCCTCCCGGGCGCAAGCAAAAGGGCTGGTTAACGCTGTTGGTAGCTTGCTGGTCTTCTGTTCTTAGTTGATATACTTTTTCGCATCTAACGCTTAGCCTAGGGGGTTGGCATGACAAATAAGGTTGAATGGGACCGCATGATTGCCGGGGAGCTCTATAGCCCCTATCGGGTTAACGACCATTCGTTTAGTAGGGTGCATGCGGCTCAGAAGTTGTTTAATGAGTCGGTGTATTGGGCTGATTCGAGCGCCTTTGAGGAACTAAAGAAGTGTTTTCGCGTTGCTCCGGACGATATGGTCTTAACGGCTCCCGTTTATTTTGATCACGGTGACAGGGTTTCGTTTGGTAACCATTTCTATGCGAATACCGGTTTGACGATTCTGGACGAAAATTACGTGACCTTTGGCGACAACGTCTTTCTAGGACCCCATGTGAGTATATTTACTGCTGGGCATCCAATTGACGCCGATGTGCGCAATCTAGACCTCGAGTATGCTAAGCCTGTCGTAATCGGCAACAACGTCTGGATGGGCGGCGGGGTGATTATCAATCCGGGCGTATCAATCGGAGACGATGTGGTCATAGCCTCAGGTACAGTTGTTGTTAAAGACGTTCCAAGCCACGTCATCATCGGCGGCAATCCAGCTCATATCATTCGAGAGATTACCGACAACGATCGCAAGCTCTGGCAAGGCCAGCTGAATGCCTACAACGAGGCAATTGGATCATAGCCTCGGCATTCCCGCAGATAAAACCTACTAAAACAAACCTATCCCTTATTGGCAGGTTTTCCGTGGGGCGGGCACTGATGAAGCTTATCGCGAGTTCCGCACGAACAGGAGGCCACTTAATGTGGCCTCCGTCGTGAGCAGGACTGTAGAGCAGGAAACTTCATCAGTGCCCGCCCCACGGGAAACCGTCGGGATAGACCAGTTCAGATGGGGCTTTGATGCATGGGTGGTCTGTTGTTGTGCAAATGGGTATCATACTGTGGTTATTGCATCGACTCTACGATGCATTGTTGTATGTGCCCGGCGGTCGGTTTGCCAGAAGCGCCCCGTCGGTTGTTCCAGACCCGTTTCGAAGAAAGGAAACAACACTCACCTATGGCAGCTAAAAAATCATCTCCCTTGAAGATCATCCCGCTCGGCGGCCTTGACGGCATCGGCAAGAACATGACGGTCTTCGAGTGCGGCGACGACATGGTGCTCGTCGACGCCGGCCTCATGTTCCCGGATGACTCCCAGCCTGGTATCGACCTGGTGCTTCCCGACTACACCTATGTTCTGGAGAACGAGGAGAAGCTCCGCGGTATCGTCGTCACCCACGGCCACGAGGACCACACCGGTTCGCTTCCGTATCTGCTGCAGGACCTCAACAATAAGGTGCCCATCTTCTCGAGCAAGCTGACGCTTGGCTTTATCGAGGGCAAGCTTTCTGAGTTCCGCATCCGCGCGCCCAAGTTCCGCGAGGTCAAGGGTGGCAGCCATGTCAACCTCGGCGGCATCTCGCTCGACTTCTTCTCGATGACGCACTCCATCCCCGGCGCTCTGGGCGTGTTCATCCGCACCAATCAGGGCACCGTTATGCACACCGGCGACTTTAAGCTCGACCAGACGCCCATCGACGGCGTCACGCCCGACTATGCCGCTATCAGCCGCTTTGCCAAGCAGGGCATCGACCTGCTGCTTTCTGACTCCACCAACGCCACGGTTCCCGGCTTTACCAAGTCTGAGGCCGAGGTTGGTCCCAACCTGCTGTACGCCATCAAGAACGCCCCGGGTCGCGTGTTCGTCGCATCGTTCTCGAGCCACATCCATCGTTTGCAGCAGATCTGCGATGCCGCCCGCAAGTGCGGCCGTAAGGTCGTTGTGACCGGTCGTTCCATGCTCACGAACACCCGCGTGGCGCGCGAGCTCGGTTATCTCAACATCGATGATGCCGATATCATCGATGCCTTTGACATTGATAACCTGCCCGACGACAAGATTGTCGTCATGTGCACCGGTTCGCAGGGCGAGCCGCTGTCGGCCCTGTCCCGCATGGCCAATGGCGAGCACAAGACGCTCTCCATCCACGAGGGCGATACCGTTATCCTCTCGGCAACTCCTGTTCCCGGCAACGAGAAGGCCGTCCAGCAGGTCGTCAACAGCCTGGCCAAGCTCGGCTGCGACGTGTGGGATAAGAACCGCGCTCTCGTTCACGTCTCCGGTCACGGCAGCCAGGAGGAGCTCAAGCTCCTGATGGCCATGGCCAAGCCCACGTACTTTATGCCGGTTCACGGCGAGGCCGTGCACCTGCGCGCCCATGCCCAGCTGGCCCGCAAGATGGGTCTCAAGGACGATCATATCTTTATCCTCGATAACGGCGACACGCTCGAGATGCGCGGCGGTATCGTCAAGCGCGGTACGCCCGTCGAGTCCGGCGTCGTCTACGTCGACGGCCTGCGTATCGGCGATACCGACCCCATCGTCTTGCGCGATCGCCAGAAGCTCGCCAACGACGGTATGGTTACCGCTGTTGCCATCGTCTCGCTCAAGCACAAGAAGATCGAGGCCATCGAGTTCTCGGGCCGCGGCGTCTCGTTTGCCATCGACGACCAGTTCTCCGAGGATGCCTCCGCGTCCATTATGAAGACGATCGAGAAGGGCAAGTTCAGCTTTACGAGCAGCGGTTCCGATGCCATTCGCAAGGCCGTGCGCGACTCGCTCTCCAACTTTATCTGGAGCCGTACGCGCACTCGTCCGATGATCATCCCGGTCGTCATGGAGGTTTAGTTTGGCGCGCGGATCTGCACAAAACGCCAAAGGCAATAAGGCCAACAACCAACCGGCATCTGCTAAGGGTGCCGGTTCCCATCTGCGTGCCAATAAGGGCCACGAGTCCGAGTTCGATGATTTCGAGCCCTTGGTCGAGCCCTCGGCCAACCGCGATATCGCCGGCGTGGTCATTGCCGTTTTGGCGATTGCGTCCTTTATTGCCGTGATTTCGCCGGCGACTGCGCCCGTTACGGCTGCGGTTGCCGGTTTCTACCACTTGGGCTTTGGTCTGGGCGCCTACGTGCTGCCGATCGTCATTTTGCTGTTTGCCGCCACGCTCTTTTTAGGCGAGGACTCGCCGCTCAACGCGCGCTCTGTTGCGGGCGGCGCCGTGGTCTTTATTGCCGTCGTCTCCATTCTTTCGTTGATGGTGCCGGGTACGAGCGACTCGTGCGACCTTATGTTCACGCCGCAAAATCTGTCCGCCTCGGGTGGCTACATCGGTGCGTTTATTGCGAGTGCGCTGCAAAATGCCCTGGGTAAGCCTATCGCGATGGTAGTCCTGCTGGGCCTTGTCGTCGTGGGCTTGGTCATCATTGGCTTTTCGGTGGGCGGCGTTTTGCGCTCTGCCCGCGACCGTGCGGCAGATTTTGCCGAGCGCCGTCGTGCCGACGTCAACGCGAGTCCGTGGGGTGACGATGAGGCCCTGTCGGTGCCTGGTATCGCCCGTCCGCACCTGAGCATTTTTCGTCAAAAGGGCTCCGATGCGGCCGTGACCACGGTCATGGGCAATGATGTGGACCCGGTTTTGGACGATGACGACGAGGATCCGTTTGTCGACGTGTCCGATGCCGTGGAGGCTGAGCGCGCTAAGACGACGCTGCTGCCGCGCCGTCATGCCAAGAAGAGCAAGGCCACACCCAAGTTGAATACAAGTGAGCCCGATCCGTCTTGGTCCGATAGCGAGATTGAGCTCACCGAGGGCGATGACGAGGACGACGAGGGTCTGATTGAGACCGCAAAGACAACTTTGCTGCCGCGTCGCCATGCAAAGCGCGACCAGGTAACCGGTCAGCTTTCGATGGAAGACGACCCCGATAAGATCGACGAGTCCGAGCCGCCGTTTGCCGTGAATCCTGTCTCGGCAGCACCTCAGATCCCCGACTTCTTGAAGCATCCCAAGGTTGCCGATGCGCCTGCCTTGAGTGCTGTCGAATCGGCTGCGGCTAGCGATGGGGGAGCGGACGGCGGCGCTGCAGATAACGAGGGCGAAGAAGAGGACGGCCTCAAACTTCCGCCACTTGAGATTCTGCATGCCAACCCGCAGTCGGCTTCCTCTGCGTCTTCTGACAAGGAGCTGGAACAGACTGCCGAGTCGCTTCAGTCCACCTTGCTGGAGTTTGGTCGTAGTGCCCGCGTGGTCGGCTGGATCGCCGGCCCCACGGTGACGACCTTTAAGCTGCAACCTGGCGAGGGCGAGCGCGTGAGCAAGATTTCGAGCCTCGAGGACGATATCGCGCTATCGCTTGCTGCCCAGTCCGTGCGTATCTTTGCCCCGATCCCCGGCACCTCGCTTGTGGGTATCGAGATCCCCAATCGCAAGCGCCAGAACGTCAACCTGGGCGACGTGCTTCCCTATGTGAAGGGCGGTCCGCTCGAGCTCGCCATCGGTCGAGATGCCGAGGGTACGCCGGTCGTCGCCGACCTTGCCAAGATGCCCCACCTGCTGATCGCCGGTACCACGGGTTCCGGTAAGTCGGTCATGATCAACTCCATCATCACGACCTTGCTCATGCGCGCCCTTCCCGAGGACGTTCGCCTGATCATGGTCGACCCCAAGCGCGTCGAGCTTGCGGGCTATAACGGTCTGCCGCATCTTTACGTGCCTGTAGTGACCGAGCCCAAGCAGGCCGCGAGCGCTCTGCAATGGGCCGTGTCCGAGATGGAGCGTCGCCTGAAGGTCTTCGAGCGTCTCAACGTGCGTAAGATCTCGACCTACAACGAAAAGCAGGCCGCCGGCGAGTTTGAGCATTACGATAACCCGCCGCAAAAGATGCCCTACCTGGTCATCATCATCGACGAGCTCTCGGACCTGATGATGGTCGCCGGTAAGGATGTCGAGGCCTCGATCGTGCGTATTGCTCAGCTGGGCCGTGCTGCCGGTATTCACCTCATCGTGGCTACGCAGCGTCCGAGCTCCAACGTTGTGACGGGCCTCATCAAGGCCAACATCACCAACCGCATCGCCTTTAACGTCGCCACGGGCATCGACTCGCGCGTCATCATCGACCAGATGGGTGCCGAAAAGCTCACCGGTTTGGGCGACATGCTGTTCTCTAAGGTCGACTGGGGCAAGCCCCGCCGTATCCAGGGCTGCTTTGTCTCGGATGATGAAATCAACGAGATCGTCGAGTTCGTCAAGTCGCAGAGCGAGCCCGACTACCACGAGGAGATCCTGTCTGCCGTGGCGCCCGCTTCCATGTCCATGGCGGGTGGCGGCGGCATTGTCCGTACCGGAGTCGCCGAGCCGCAAGACGATGATCCGCTCATTTGGGAAGCCGCCCATATTGTGGTGGAATCGCAGCTTGGCTCCACATCTGGCCTGCAGCGTCGTCTGAAGGTTGGCTATGCGCGTGCCGGGCGTATTATGGATATGCTGGAAGAAAAGGGTGTCGTCGGCCCGCCCGACGGTTCTAAGCCGCGCGAGGTCCTGTTGGACGAGGAGGGGCTTGCCGCGCTGGAGTCTGTCGATGCCGAGATGGCACGTGAAGATCGTGAGTTTGGAGGATTCTGATGGCTGCACGCTTTGGTGACATGCTGCTTGAGCAGCGTCGCCGAATGGGCCTTTCCATTCAGCAAGTCGCCAACACCATCAAAATCAGGCCGCAGATCATCGAGTTTTTCGAGACCGGTAACTTTGCTTCGATGCCGCCGCGCGGCTATGCGCAGGGCATGATTTCGAGTTATGCTCGCTTTTTGGGCCTCAATCCGCGCGAGGTCGTCAATGCCTACTTTGACGATCTGATGGCATACGAACGCGAGACGTCGCAGCAGGGCGGTCGTTTTCAGGACGCCGCCGGCTACGTTAATTCGCGTTCCTCGGTCGATAACGGGCGCTTCCTGATGGTTCAGGGCGGTCGTTCGACCCGCTATGGACAGCGTCCTCAGCAGGCCGGTTATATTACCGAGACGGGTTCGGGCGAGGAGATTCGCTCGCAGCGTGACCGGTTCCGCAGTACGCCGATGCCCGAGGACCGCGCACTCCCCGCTGCTCGCGGCGTGGCGCGTGACCCTCGTGCCGGCTACGGCGACGGCGGCTATTCCGATCGCGGTTACCGTGGTGTCTCCACCGGACGCTCTCGCGGTGGCTATGCGGATGCCGATACCACACAGGTGACGCCGCGTCTTCGCTCTCAATCGCAGCCGTATGGCCAGCGCTCTTCGGCTCCGCGTGCGGGACAGCGTGGCTATCAAGGCCGCGGTGAACTTGCGCCCCGCTCGGGTCAGCGCAGCCTTCAGGGCCAGGGTGGCTATCGTGGCCGTTCCGATAGCAATCGTGGTTGTATGCCTCAGGGAGGCGGCCGCAGCAGTTCCAGTCGTGGACGCGGCGGATCACGTACTCCTCAAAACAACGGGCTCGATCCGCGTATCGTCTACGCCGGCATCGGTGCCGTTGCGCTGCTGTTGATTGTGCTCATCGTGGTGCTTCTGCGCGGCTGCGCATCTTCGGCGCCCGAGACCACGCCCGAGACGCCCACTGCTACCAAGACGACGACCAAGAAGTCTTCTAAGAAGACCGAAACGGTCGACGAGGACGAAGACACCGATGAGGCGACGGATGAGTCGACTGACTCGGACGCTACCAAGACGACGGCCAAGAAGGAAGAGAACGAGGTCACGAAGGTCAAAGTCTCCGTTGCCAAGGGAAAGACCGCGTGGATTGAGGTCAAGGTCGACGGCAAGTCGGTCTATGGCGCCCAAGCGACTGGCCCCTTTGAGCAGGAGTACACGCCCGAGTCCTCGATCGAGATCACCACGTCCAAGCCTTCCGATGTCACCGTTACCAAGAACGGTGAAAAGGTCCGTTACGACACCAAGACCTCGGGCGTGGCGCGTGTGACGATCACCGTTCCCAAGAAGGAGACGACTGATTCCGAGAATGGTGAAAGTTCTGATGGTACCGACACCACCGATGGTGCCGATACCACCGACGTTACCGATGCCCAGTCCGCGGATGGCGCCGATACCGCAACTGACGGTCAGACGCCCACCGATTCTACCGACTATTCGTACGATAGCTACTAAGCCGCTCGTACGCGAAAGGAAACATCATGGCTAAAGATTCCAGCTTCGACGTCGTGTCCGAGGTCAACATGCAAGAGGTCGACAACGCCTTTCAGCAGACCACGCGCGAGATTTCCCAGCGCTATGACCTTAAGGATTCCGGCGCTACGATCGAGCTTTCGAAGGGCGACAAGCTCTTTACGATTAACGCCCCGGCCGACTTTGTCTCCAAGCAGATTATTGACGTGCTGAGCTCCAAGCTCATCAAGCGCGGCATCGACCTCAAGGCTGTCTCGTGGGATGCTCCGCAGGCGGCATCGGGCGGCACCGTGCGCGTGCTCGGCCATATCGTCGAGGGTATCGACCAGGCGACCGCCAAGAAGATCAACAAGGACATCAAGGACCAAAAGCTCAAGGTCAAGGTGACCATCGAGGCCGACAAGCTGCGTGTTTCCTCTGCTTCGAAGGACGCGTTGCAGACCGTGATCCAGTTCCTGCGCGACCAAGACTACGGCCAGCCGCTGCAGTTCACCAACTACCGCTAATATCAATCGAAAGGACCGCTCTCCAACATGGATACACCGTTGGGCTCCGTGCTCTACATCACCCTCGGGTGCGCTAAGAACGAGGTTGACACCGACCGCATGCGTTCTCTTTTGACCGCCGCGGGCTACGAGGAGGCATTCGACCCGCAGGATGCCGATATCGCCATCGTCAATACTTGCTCGTTCCTCGCCTCCGCAACGTCCGAGAGCATCGAGACCACGCTCGAGCTCGCCAACGAGGTTCAGGACGGCGTTCGTTCTTGCCCCATCGTCATGTGCGGCTGCGTGCCGTCGCGCTATGGCGATGACCTGCCTGACGAGCTGCCCGAGGTCGCTGCCTTTGTGAAGGCCGACGAGGAAGACGGCATCGTGGCGGTCATTGATGGCGTGCTGGGTGTCGAGCGTGAGATTGCAGCCTATATCCCGCAGGTCAAACGTACCGTCGAGGGTGCTGTCGCCTACGTCAAGATTTCCGATGGCTGCAACCGCTTCTGCAGCTTCTGCATGATCCCCTATATTCGCGGTCGCTATCATTCGCGCAATGCCGAGAGCATCATCTCCGAGGTGCGCGACCTGGTTGCCGGCGGTGTGCGCGAGATCGTGCTGATCGGCCAGGACACGGGCATCTGGGGTACCGACTTTGCCGACGAGGACGTCGCCGATGGCTCGCCGCGCAATCTGGCACAGCTGCTGCGTGCCGTCGCTGAGGCCGTGCGTCCGCACAACGTCTGGGTCCGCGTGCTCTACCTGCAGCCCGAGGGCATGACTGACGAACTCATCGAGACGATACGCGATACGCCCGAGGTGCTGCCCTATATCGATATCCCCGTGCAGCACTGCGACGCGCGCATCCTCAAGGCCATGCGTCGCTCCGGTTCGCGCCAGGAGCTCGAGGATCTGTTCCGCGACCTTCGCGAGCGCATCCCCGGTATCGTGATTCGCTCCACGGCCATGGTCGGCTTCCCGACCGAGACCGACGACGAGTTTCGTGATCTTATCGACTTTATGGACACCGTCGGCTTTGACTACACGAGCGTCTTTGCATACTCGCAGGAGGAGGGCAGCCTGGCCGCTAAGATGGAGGGTCAGGTCGATGAGGAGGTTAAGCTCGAGCGCGCCCAGGAGGCCATGGACCTGGCCGAGTCGCTCGGCTTTGCCGCCACCGCCGCCCATGTGGGCGAGCGCGCCCAGGTGATCGTCAACGGTATCGAAGAGACCGAGGACGGCGCCGAGCTGATCGGCCATGCCTGGTTCCAGGCGCCCGATTCCGATGGAGCGGTGCATCTGGACGCCAGCGAGGCGTCCGTGGGCGATATTCTGACTGTCGAGTTTACCGATAGCTTCTGCTATGAGCTTATCGGTCATGTTGTGGAGTAGGAGAGCGTCGTGGCTAACGAGAGCAATAAGGAACTGACGAGTGTCTGGACGCCCGCCAACATCGTGACGTGCGTTCGCATCGTCTTTATCCCGGTGTTCATGATCGTGTCGGCGCTTTCTCACACGAGTGTTGCCGGTACGGATTGGAGCACCTTCGACGGCCCGCTCGCCGCCGCTGCCTTCATTCTGTATGTGATCCTGTCGTGCACCGATAAGGTCGACGGTTATCTGGCGCGTTCGCGCAACGAGATCACCGACTTCGGTAAATTCTTGGACCCCATCGCCGATAAGCTGCTCGTGTTCTCGGCCCTGCTGCTGTTCTTGGATTTTGGCGCGGTGACCGTGTGGTCCGTGTTCATTATCCTGTTCCGTGAGCTTCTGGTGAGCGCCCTTCGCATGGTCGCGAGTGCGGCCGGTGTGGTCGTTGCGGCCGATAAGCTCGGCAAGTACAAGACGGCAACCACGATGGTCTCCATTTGCGGTTACCTGTGCGTTTTTGCTATGGCCGGCTTGCACCTTGGCCCGGTGGCGCTGACGCTCGGCATCTACTCGGTGTCGCGCTTCCTGTATGCCGTTGCCGTTGTCCTGACCGTTATCTCGGGCGCCCAGTACTTCTGGAACTGCCGCAAGATCGTCTTTTCGGTCTAGGTCCTGGTGGGTATGACGGACTCTTTTGAGCAGATTTCCGCACACAACGAGGAGCTGGCGCGCGATATTGTCGAGCGCGCGAGCGCTCGGGGCGTGACGGTTTCGACGGCTGAGTCGCTGACGGCGGGTATGATCGCATCGACGATTACCGATATCCCGGGCGCCTCGGCGGTGCTGCGTGGCGGTGCGGTGACCTATTGCGATGAGATTAAGCATCGCGTTCTTGGTGTTGAGCAGGAGACGCTCGACCGCTATACCGCGGTGTCGCATCAGACCGCGCGCGAGATGGCGGTGGGTTCGCTGGAGCTGTACCAGAGCGATATTGCAGTGAGCGCAACGGGTTATGCCGGCCCCGGCGGTGGCACTGAGGACGATCCGGCGGGCTCTTTCTATATTGGCTGGGCGTATCGTTCCGCCGATGGGGGCGTGCCGGTCGTGGACTCTGTGCGCTGCCACTATGAGGGCGACCGTTCGTGTGTTCGTGCCCATGCGGTCGCGGAGGCACTGGGTCGCATTGTCTGCGTGCTCGATTCTATGGAATAGACGTGTTTTAAGGGGCCTCCGAGCCCCTTAATTGTGGAGATAGGGACCTTAGGCTCATTTGGCGTTTGTGCTGGTTGTAGATGTATTTTTGCCTGCCTTGTTCATATTTGGTCCTTTGTGGTCAAGCATTTGGTCAGTGTTTGGTCGGCGTTTGGTTGGGTTTTGGAAAGACCGCCTGCATATGATTGGCCTGAACGGTTGACCACGAACAGCCGTTCGTTTATTATCGATGCAGGTTGTTAAGAGGAGGGCTATTCATGGCCAAGAATTCAGGTCCCGTACGTACCGTTCATGCTCGCACGACGGGTAAAGAGCGCGATGAGATGATCGCCACCACCAAGGCCGAGATCGAGAAGAAATTCGGCCAGGGTTCCATCATGAGGTACGGCGACGGTGGTCCCGAGCTCGAGGTCGAGGCCATTCCCACGGGCGCCCTGGCCCTCGATGCCGCGCTGGGTATCGGCGGCGTGCCGCGCGGCCGTATCGTCGAGATTTACGGTCCTGAGTCCTCTGGTAAGACGACGCTTTCGCTTGAGATCCTGGCCGAGGCCCAGGCAATGGGTGGCGTTGTGGCATTTATCGATGCCGAGCACGCGCTCGATCCCACGTATGCCGCGCGCATCGGCGTGGATATCGACGAGGTACTGATTTCCCAGCCCGATACGGGTGAGCAGGCGCTCGAGATCGTTGACATGCTCGTGCGTTCCGGCGCCATCGATGCCATCGTCGTCGACTCCGTCGCCGCGCTGACCCCGCGTGCCGAGATCGAGGGAGAAATCGGCGACACTACGGTCGGTCTTCAGGCTCGCCTGATGAGCCAGGCGCTCCGCAAGCTCGCCGGCTCGCTGTCCAAGTCCAACACGACGTGCATCTTCATTAACCAGCTGCGTGAGAAGATCGGCGTCATGTTCGGCAACCCCGAGACCACGACGGGCGGCCGCGCCCTTAAGTTCTTCTCTTCGGTGCGTATCGACATTCGCCGCATCGACAGCATTAAGCTTAAGGACGAGGTTATCGGTAACCGCGTGCGCGCCAAGGTCGTTAAGAACAAGGTGGCAGCTCCGTTCCGTTCTGCTGAGTTCGACATCATGTACGGTACGGGCATCTCTAAGGAGGGCTCGATTCTGGACATGGCTGTCGAGTGCGGCATTTGCAAGAAGATGGGCTCCTGGTTTGCCTATGGCGAGGATAAGCTCGGCAACGGTCGCGAGGCCGCCAAGGCGTTCCTGCGCGAACACCCCGATTGTGCCGACGAGATTGAGCATAAGGTCCGCCTTGCCTGTGGACTTGAGTTTGATGACGATGCTCCGTCCGAGGTCGAGCTGACCGATCAGCCTGCGCCTGAGGAGTTTGACGAACTTTACGCCATCGATGGTTCCGCCATGCTCGATGATGACGACGAGTAGCGGTTACGCTCATGTCGTATACGGTGACCGAGGCCACGGTCGTCTTTCCTGATAAGAAGGCGGCCTCCTCGTTCTCGAGCGGGTATGCGTCCAAAAAGCCTTGCGCACATATCGATTGTGAGCTTGAGGGCGGTTTTGAGCGGTCCATTTGGATTCCCGTGCGGGTTGCGCGGCTGTATGTCAAAAACCGCCCCGATCTTCCCTGTGATTGGGATAACTTTCGTGATGCGGTACAGCTCATCGAGCGTAAATGTGCGCTTACCATGGTGACCGAGATGTTATCGCGCCGCGACCATGCGACGGGTGAGGTCCGTGACAAGCTGGCTCGCTACGGCTTTCACCAGCCCGCGATCGATTTCGCCGTCGAGCGCGCCACCGAGTATCACTTTTTAGACGAGAACCGCTTTTGCTCGTACTTTATCGAGGAGCGCAAGCGGCGCGGTTGGGGACAGCGCAAAATCGAGACCGAGCTCAAGCGCCGTCATGTCGTGCTCGATGACATTCCCGGTTATCCCGAGGATTATTTTGCCGTCGAAGACGATTTGGCGCGTGCGTCAGCCCTGCTTGCCAAGCGGCGTGTTCCAGAGACGCGCGGATTCGAAAAACTGGTTCGGTTTTTGATGGGCAAGGGCTTCTCGTATCACGTCGCCGCCGATGCCGTTAAGGCACGTCTCGATGCCGAACGCGAGGAATGTGCGGTTTAGGCGTATGTGTTTTGTGGCCCTGCCGTTCACCGTGTTTTAGCCGCCGTGCCGGGGCCATTTATTTGACAGTTGTTGTGGTTCAACGTACGATAAACACTGTCATTTGCTTTGTGATATGTGCTCATCTGTGATGAGTTTGTTTATATGTTTATCTGTATCCGACCCGCATAAGCTGCGCCCATATTACTCAAATGTCGCGAGCCGTTCGTAAGGACGGTTCGCTTTGTTGTGTAACGAATCCATAAAAAGGAGTGAGCATGCCTATCATCGCAGCGCTCGTTGGCATCGTTTTGGGTGCCATCGCCGCCATTGCCTACATGCGCACCGCCAAGCAGGGTAGTCTTCACGAGGCCGACGAAAAGATCCAGTCGGCACACGCACAGGCTGAGTCCCTGATCGGTGATGCTAAGCGTCAGGCCGAGACCCTCAAAAAAGAGGCTCTGCTCGAGGCTAAAGAGGAGATCATCAAGAACAAGCAGGCCGCCGAGGCCGAGGACAAGCAGCGTAAGAGCGAGATTCGTACGCTCGAGAACCGTGTGATGCAGCGCGAGGAGTCCCTTGATCGCCGAAACGACGCTCTCGACAAGCGTGAGCACCAGCTGTCCAGCCAGGCCGGTCAGGTCGAGAAGCGCTCCCGCGAGCTTGAGGAGCTCTGCGCCAAGCAGACCTCCGAGCTCGAGCGTATCGCCGACCTGACCCGTGAGGACGCCCACAAGGAGCTCCTCGATAAGGTTCGCGGCGAGGTCACCCACGAGGCTGCCACGATCATTCGCGAGTCCGAGCAGCAGGTTCGCGCCGAGTGCCACAAGACCGCCCAGGAGATTCTGTCCCTGGCGATTCAGCGCTGCGCTGCCGACCACACAGCCGAGGTCACCGTTACCTCCGTGCACATTCCCTCTGATGACCTCAAGGGCCGTATCATCGGTCGCGAGGGTCGCAACATCCGGACCTTCGAGCAGGTTTCCGGCGTCAACCTCGTGATCGACGACACGCCTGAGACCGTCGTTCTTTCGAGCTTCGACCCGGTCCGTCGTGAGACCGCCCGTGTTGCCCTCGAGAACCTCATTGCTGACGGCCGCATTCACCCCGCCCGCATTGAGGAGATGTATCACAAGGCTGCCGACCTGGTTCAGCAGCGCGTGCGCGAGGCTGGCGAGCAGGCTGCCTTTGATACCGGTATCCACGACCTGCACCCCGAGATCGTCAAGACCCTTGGTGCCCTGCGCTACCGTACCTCGTTTGGTCAGAATGTGCTTCAGCACTCCCTCGAGGTTTCCGATCTGTGCGGCGTGATGGCTTCCGAGCTTGGCCTGGACGTTGTGACCGCTAAGCGCGCCGGCCTGCTGCACGACCTGGGCAAGGCAATCGACCACGACGTCGAGGGCCCGCATGCCGTCATCGGCGCCGAGCTTGCCCGCCGTTATGGCGAGAAGCCCGTTATCGTTCACGCTATCGAGGCTCACCATGCCGATGTCGACCCCAACACGGTGCTCGATGTCCTGGTACAGGCCGCCGATGCCGTCTCCGCCTCTCGCCCCGGTGCCCGTCGCGAGTCTGCCGAGAACTACATCAAGCGTCTTGAGAAGCTCGAGGAGATTGCCAACTCCCATGAAGGCGTCGAGCGTACCTATGCCATGCAGGCTGGTCGCGAGGTCCACGTCATGGTTCAGCCGGACAAGATCTCCGATGCCCAGTCCACGGTCCTGGCTCACGATATCGCCCATCAGATCGAGGAAGAGATGGAGTATCCCGGTCAGGTGCGCGTCGTCGTGATTCGCGAGAGCCGCGCTGTCGATATCGCTAAATAACATGAGCGACGCGAACGAGCTCATCTCATTTATCGCGTCGATGTCGGGGGAGGGCAACCTTCGCGTCGAGGAGAACCTTGGCGAGGGGTATGTCCGCCTCCGCGTTTCGGAGGCCGAGCGGCGCCAGGCAAAACACGACATTCAGCATGTCGAGGATATCGTCATCGAAATGCTCCGTAATGCTCGCGATGCCGGCGCCGACAAGGTCTATCTCGCCACGACCAAGGAAGATGGCGTCCGCACGCTTGTCTTTCTGGATAACGGTTCGGGCGTTCCGCAGGATATGCAAGAGCGAATCTTCGATGCCCGCGTTACCTCCAAGCTCGAGAGCATGAAGATGGACCGTTGGGGCGTTCACGGTCGTGGCATGGCATTGTTTTCGATCAAGCAGAACACCGACGAGGCCCGTGTGGTCACGTCCGGCGTCGATCTTGGTTCAGCCTTTAAGGTGAGCGTTGCAGCCGACCGCCTCAGTGAGCGTGCCGATCAGTCCAGCTGGCCCCAGGCCGTCAAGGATGAGGACGGACGTTATGTCTGTGCTCGCGGCCCGCATAATATTATTCGCGCTGCCTGTGAGTTTGCGCTCGAGGAGCTGCGTGGTTGCGATGTCTATCTTGGTTCTCCGTCTGAGATTGCCGCGACCCTTTATGCTCAGGCGTCAAGTCGGCTCGATACGTCTCGTCTCCTGTTTATTGATGACGAGAGCGAGCTTCCGGTTGTCGATCGTTTAGGCCTTGCCTCTGATGCCGAGGACTTTATTCGTATCTGCTCGGGTTTGGGTCTTGAGATGTCCGAGCGCACGGCACATCGCATTTTGGCAGGGCAGATTAAGCCCGTTCGCGGTGTGACCGCGCGTCTGCTGCGCGAGCGTGATTCGTCCTCGCATGCGCCGGCTCCTGTCGATCTCGCGAAGGATCGTCGCGGGCTTCGTATTGCCAAGGATGACATGGCACAGTTTTCGCGTGCTGTGGAGCGCGACTTTAATGACCTTGCCGCCCGGTACTATCTCAACCTTTGCGGCGACCCAAAGATTCGCGTTTCGCGTGATCGAATCACTGTGACCTTCGATCTTGCCAAAGAGGAATAGTGCCTTTACCGAGTCCACTCGGTACGATACAGTTATTGCAGTTAAAACGTACTTTTAAACGCAGGAGTTTCTTCATGGATTGCCTGAAGGTATCAAGCAAATCATCGCCCGCGTCCGTTGCCGGCGCCATCGCCGGCATGGTCAAGGATGGTGTGCCCGTCAACATTCAGTGTGTCGGCGCCGGTGCGGTCAACCAGGCCATAAAGGCTGTGGCTATCGCGCGCGGTTTTTTGATTCCAACCGGTTTTGATATTTCCTGCGCGCCCGTGTTCTCCGACATCCTTATTAACGGGGAGTCGCGCACGGCCATCCGTCTTTCTATTTACGTTCACCAGATCAATCGAGCTGCTATGGATAACGTCGTCATGGATGATGTTAAGCCTGTGGCATAGCTTCTGCTTGCCTCGATTCGCCCCCCCCTCTCCATCGTTAGGACTTATGCACATGGACCAGCGTTCCGTACGCGATATTCTTGCCGGTAAAACCTACTTTATCCGCACCTTTGGCTGCCAGATGAATCAGCACGACTCTGAGCGCGTGAGCGGTCTGCTCGATTCGTATGGTTGCCTCATGGCGCTCGATCCCGAGCATGCCGATATTGTTGTCTTCATGACATGCTGCGTGCGCGAGGCCGCCGATACTCGCCTGTACGGTCAGTGCAACTCTTGTAAGAGCCTCCCGCCCTCACCCTCGGGCAAGCGTGTGGTTGCCGTTGGTGGTTGCATCGCGCAGCGCGATGGCGAGGGCCTGCTCACCAACGTCGATAACGTCAATGTCATCTTTGGTACGCATTCCATCGCACATGTGGCCGAGCTCATTGCCGAGGCGTTCCTTGATGGCAAGCGTCATATCCGCACCAATGAGCATGAGGATACGGATGCCATGAGCATGCCGTGGCATCGCGAGACCCAGTATCACGCCTGGGTGCCCATTATGACGGGCTGCAATAATTTCTGTACCTATTGCATCGTGCCGTACGTGCGCGGTCGCGAAAAGAGCCGCCCCTTCGAGGAAATTGTCGACGAGGTGACCGGTTTGGTGCGCCAGGGCGTGCGCGAGATTACGCTGCTGGGCCAAAACGTTAACTCATATGGTCGCGATCTGTTTGGCAAGCCGCGTTTTGCCGATCTGCTGCGTGCCGTGGGTGATACGGGTGTGGAGCGCATCTTCTTTACCTCTTCTCATCCTAAGGATCTGCTGCCCGAGACCATCGACGCCATGGCCGAGACGCCCGCCGTCATGCCGCAGCTTCACTTGGCCGTTCAGTCGGGCTCCACGCGTATCCTCAAAGAGATGAATCGCCGTTATACACGCGAGGACTATCTGGGCCTGGTCGATCGCATTCGCAACCGCATGCCCGATATCGCGCTCTCGACCGATATTATCGTTGGCTTCCCGGGCGAGACTGAAGAGGACTTTGAGCAGACGCTCTCACTTGCCGAGACGGTCCGCTATGCTCAGGCCTATACCTTCATCTATTCCAAGCGCGCCGGTACCCCGGCCGCAGAGATTGACGATCCTACGCCGCATGAGGTTATTCTCGAGCGTTTCAACCGCCTGGTTAAGGTTATCGAGACTACGGCACACGAGTATAACCAGGGTGAGCTTCATACTGTGGTGCCGGCGCTCATTGAGGGAACGAGTAAAAAGAACGACGCGGTCCTGCTGGGCAAGAGTCCCAAGAATCAGACCGTGCATGCGCCTATCCCCGAGGGTTACAGCATCGATCAGCTTGTTGGCAAGATCGTTGATGTTGACGTTGACGTTGCCAAGACCTGGTATTTGTCCGGCTCCGTTGTGGGCGAGCCGCGCTAATGGTTTCTCCCAGGGCAGGACTTTCCGCCGTTGCGATCGTCGGTCCGACGGCGGTTGGTAAGAGTGATGTTGCCGACCGTTTGGCAGCTCGTCTTTCGTCCGAAGTGCTGTCGTGCGATGCGATGCAAATCTATCGCGGCATGGACATCGGTACCGCAAAGATGGCGCCCGATGAGTGTACGGTGCCGCTGCGTCTCGTCGACATTGTAGAGCCGGGTGTGGCATATTCTGCTGCGCTTTATCAGGCTGACGCTCGCGCGCATGTTGAACGTCTCCTTGGTTCGGGTTGCCTGCCGGTTTTTTGCGGAGGTACGGGGCTGTATCTCAAGGCCGCCCTCGATGAAATGGACTTTCCTTCGGGTGAACTTGAGGACGATCGTCGTATGGGCTATCAGGAGCTTGCCGAGCGTATTGGCGAGGAAGAGCTGCATGCCCTGCTTGCCGAGCGCGACCCAGAATCGGCTGCTGTTATTCATCCCCATAATGTGCGCCGTGTGATTCGTGCGCTCGAGATGCATGATGATGGTATCTCCTATGCACAGCAAAAAAGTCAGTTTAGTGTTCCGCGCGAGCATTATCATGCTCTATGGTTTGGTCTGACGCGTAATCGCGAGGTGCTCTACGAGCGCATTAACCTGCGCGTCGATCTGATGTTTGAGCAGGGTCTTGTCGATGAGGTTCGCGGTCTTATGGACCAGGGGCTGGGAGATGCCCTGACTTCGATGCAGGCAATTGGCTATAAAGAGATCATTGATGCTTTCAATGGCGTGATTTCTATGGATGAGGCTCGCGAACTCATCAAGATGCGTTCGCGTCGCTATGCCAAACGTCAGCTTTCGTGGTTTAAGCGCGATGACCGTATCGTGTGGTTTGATATGGACGAGTTTACGATCGATGAGGTCGTTGAGGACATCCTGCATCGTATTGAGGCTGCCTAATGGCCCGTTTCCCCCTTGTTCCCACGGCACCCGAGCCCGAACGCGCCGTTCTTGTCGGAGTTGAGTGGCGCGATAACGCCTGGCCGCTCGATCGTTCGCTTGACGAGCTTGAGCGCCTGGCCCATACGGCTGGCGCCCAGTGCGTGGCGCGTTTGTCACAGTGTCTGGTTAAGCCGTATCCAAAATCGTTTATCGGCTCCGGTAAGGTTGAGGAGCTTTGCGGGCTCGTACATCGTATGGATGCCGATGTTGTTATCTTCGACGACGATTTAACGCCTTCGCAGCAGTCGTATCTTGAGAAAGCCGTGGGCGAACCGGTTAAGATTATCGACCGTACGGCGTTGATTCTCGATATCTTTGGCCTGCACGCTCAGACCCGTGAGGGCCGCCTGCAGGTGCAGCTAGCCCAATTGCAGTATCTATTGCCCCGCTTGCGCGGTATGTGGAGCCATCTTGCTAAAGAGCAGACACGCGGTGGCATTGGTTCGCGCTTTGGCCAGGGCGAAAGCCAGCTCGAGGTTGACCGACGTTTGATTCGCAACAAGATTGCCGCGCTTCGTCGCGAGCTTAAGCAGGTTGAACAGCGCCGCGATGTCCAGTCAAAGAGTCGTATCGAGTCGCCGGCGTTTCGCGTTGCCTTAGCCGGTTATACCAATGCCGGTAAGTCGACGTTGCTCAATCGCCTGACCGGGTCTACGGTGCTATCACAGGATAAATTGTTTGCCACGCTCGATCCGACGACGCGCTCGTATCGCTTGCCCGGTGGTCGTGGTATGACCATTACTGATACCGTTGGCTTTATTCAAAAGCTACCGCATGGTCTCGTTGATGCCTTTAAGTCCACGCTGTCTGAGGTTCTTGGTGCCGACCTGATCCTTAAAGTTGTGGATGCCTCTGACGAGGACTACGAGCGCCAACTCGAGGCAGTCGATCGCGTTCTTGACGAGATCGGTGCCGGCGAGCGTTTGACGCTTACGGTGTTCAATAAAATCGACCTACTCGATAGCGTCGATCGATTGAGTTTCCGTCGTCGCTATCCCGAGGCCATGCTGTTTTCAGCCCAGACGGGCGAGGGGCTCGACGATCTCGTCGGCCGTATTGCTCGTGAGGCAGCTGCCACCGATGTGTTGCTCTCCGCTGATATCCCGTATCGCGAGGGTGCCCTCATCACGCTGGTGCATGAGCAGGGAACCCTTCTGCATGAGGAATATCTCGAGGATGGCGTTCGCATTGTGGCGAAGTTGCCGGCCCGAATCGCGCCGCGTCTTGAGCGCTATCGTACGGAATAAATGAGCTCTAACACGCCTAGAATGACAGGTTGATGGAGCAGATAGAACGGCAAGGCATGCCGACCGAGGGCTGCGAGCACCGGGATGGGATTAGCGTATGCCCATGCTGGCGCTTCAAGGCTTGATGCTTGTGCTGCCTGGGCAGCAAAAAAGCCGGTAAGGTACATAAAGACAAACGGAATGAGCGGATAGTAGTCTCCCGAAACAAAACCCGGGCCCGGGAATCCAAGCCATGCCAGGTAGGGGAGTGGGTAGACCGCTTTTGGAATGCCCCAGGTTAGGGCAAAAAGAACAAGGCACGCTGCGATGCCCCACGAGCCCGGCATTTTTTGAAGTAACGGACGGGTGAGTGCAACCACCGCGGTGCACGCCGCCATGCAATAAATGATGCCAAAGTTTACCGAATCGTCGACTGATACCAGTGTAGTTGCAATCCATACGACCAAAGCTGCGGCCGCGTACTTGAGGGCGCGCTTAACGTTATTACGCGAGAGCGTGCACATCCAACCGGCGATAAACAAAAATACCCAGCTGATACTTGCGCGCCAGATATCCTGGAAAACCGTTTCGGTAAACCATGGCATATCCCATCTATATAGGTAGGCCAAATCGTAGCAGGCGTGAAAACCTGCCATCGACAGCATAGTAACCCCGCGGACGGTATCAAATATGGTGATGCGTTTTTGCATTACGAGAACCGGCGCATTAACCCGACAACCTTACCCAAAATAACGGGGTTCGTCGCATAGATGGGCTCCATAGTGTCGTTCTCGGGCTGCAAGCGCACGCGCCCCTGCTCCTTGTAGAACGTTTTGACAGTCGCCGAGCCATCGATCATAGCCACGACGATTTCACCGTTCATCGCGCTCTTTTGCTCGCGAACGATAATGTAGTCACCGTTGTAGATGCCGACATTGATCATTGAGCTGCCGTGCACTTCAAGGATAAAGGAGCCCTGGTCTGTGGCGATTTCGGTCGGGATGGTAAAGGTGTCCTCGATATTTTGTTCGGCCAGAATGGGAATCCCAGCCGCGACGCGACCGACGAGCGGCAGCGAGACCGTTCCGCGGGGCGCCGTGGGTTCATCGGATTTGGAAATCGAAACAGAGGATCCGTCCTCATCAAAGAGCTCTAGGGCGCGAGGCTTGGTGGCATCGCGCTTGAGCAGTCCTCGAGCCTCCAGGGCAGAGAGATGAGCATGCACCGTGCTGGGGGAGGAGAGGCCTACGGCCGATGCCATCTCGCGCACACTGGGCGGATAGCCCTTCTCCTGCTGATATTCCTTGATGAAGTCGTAAATCTGCTGCTGACGCTTGGTAATTTTGCGAGCCATCAGGGGATCCTCTCTGCCAATGTCAAACAAATGTTCGATTATTGCTTGACAGGAACAACTGTTCGAAGATAATAATAACCGAACATTCGTTCTCGCGCTAGACATTTTTGTCCGCGCGGCTTGATAAAACTGTTCTCAGCAAAACACGCGAGAGGAGAACATGATGAAAGCAACGAATATGGTCCAGGGAAACCTCGCCCTTAAGCTCGAGATGCCTGCGGAACCCACTTTTACTGTTGTTCAGGGTGGCCGCTCCGGCTTTCAGCCTTTGACCGTAAAGTCTGCTCGCAATCAGCAGGCTGCAGTCGCGCCGGCCCGCGTTGCCCTGAAGGTTTCGACGATTGTCGCTGTTGCCGTTTCGCTTACGCTCTTCTTTGTCCTTGCTACGTCGGTCTTTAGCGCTCGCCACACCGCGTATGCCGAGTCCGTTTCCAACGTTACCTACGAGACCATTCGCGTTCAGCCTGGCGATTCTCTTTGGTCTCTTGCCGAGGAATATCCTATCGAAGGCCTTTCCACGCAAGAGACTTCCGACATGATCCGTAACGTCAATCATCTGGAGCATGGTTCGCTCGCCGCCGGTGCGCATCTTAAGGTTCCTGCTCGTTCGTAATCATTATCGCGCTGCGCATGGTACCCTTGTTATCGTTTAAGAGGAGGTACCATGCGCTGTCCCAAATGCGGCAAGGCACATACCCGCGTCGTTGATTCCCGTATGCAGGAGTCAAATAACACCATTAAGCGCCGTCGCGAATGTTGCTCGTGTAACTACCGCTTTACAACGTTCGAGCGATGTGAAGATCCAATCGAGGTTATTAAGTCAGACGGAACCAAGCAGCGGTTCGATCGCAATAAGCTGCTCGTCGGCTTGATGCGCGCCACCATCAAGCGCGATATCGACACTAAGAAGCTCAATGAGATTATCGATGACATCGAGGTCGAGCTGCGCTCTCGCACGCTGACGGCCGTTACGTCCCATGAGTTGGGTGACATGGTACTCAAGCGCTTGGCCAAGATCGACAAGGTGGCGTACATCCGCTTTGCCTCGGTCTACCGCGATTTCAAAGACGTCGATGAGTTTCTGCAAGAGCTCGACAAGCTAAGGTGATTCCATGTCCAACATTACCGTCAACATAAAGCGTCTCGACCCCACCGTCGAGCTTCCCAAATACGCCCATCCCACCGATGCCGGCTTGGATTTGCGCTCCAACGAGGACTGCGTCTTGAAGCCCTTCGAACGTCGTCTGGTCTCTACTGGGCTGGCCATCGCCCTGCCCGATGGCTACGCCGGCTTCGTGCAGCCCCGCAGCGGCTTGGCCATCAAGCAGGGCCTGTCTATAGTCAACACGCCGGGCCTCATTGACGCCCACTACCGAGGAGAACTCAAGGTTATCCTCATCAACCTGGACCCCTCCAACAACATCCAAATCAACAAAGGCGACCGCATAGCCCAACTTGTCATCCAAGAAGTCCCCACGGTCAACCTCGTAGAAGTAGAAGAACTAGACAAAACCGACCGAGGCAACGGAGGCTTCGGCTCCAGCGGCGTCGCTTAGGGGCGCTCGTATCCCTCCCGCCCGTCTCTCACACATATCATTCCATGCTCAAACATTCTCGCTTCGCTTCGCTCGCTGCGAAACTGCGCGTGGAACGATATGTGTGAGAGACGGGCGGGCGGCTACTCGCTTGAAACAATATTTACTTTTCTAGTAAGCCGACGCTACAAAGGGACCGTCCCTTTGTAGCGTCGGCTTACTGTATTTATATTTTCTGGTTCCCCTTTGCAGATTTTACTGGTGGGGAATCTGGTATAGCTGCTAGTACGTTAACGCAGCTAGCCTGCGGGAGGCCCTATATATCGTCCCGCGCGCAGTTTCGCAGCGAAGCGAGAATGTTTGAGCACGGGATGATATATAGGGCCTCCCGCAGGCTAGCGGACATTAAGACCCTAGCGAATATGCGCGGGTTTATCGCCCCAGTAGAAGCGGCAGAAGGCTCGTTTGCGCTTTTGGGGCTTGCCTACGAGCTCCATGGTTGCGATGGCGATGTCTTTGGCAGCGTGAGGGCGGCGTAGTACTTCGCCGTTGATGAGTAGGGCTTTGAGTGATTCGGGATGGTCGTGCAAGTGACGTAGGGTTACGATGAGTTCTCGTGCGGTGGTGACATGCATGCTGGCGCCCATGCCGGTGAGCATCGTGGTGTTGGCCTTTTCCTGACCGTATGATTTGCCCAGTAGGATCATCGGCAGATGCGCGCACAGGCACTCAGTGACGGTGAGCCCGCCCGATTTGAGGATTGCCAGGTCGCAGCCGTGCATGAGGGCTGCCATGTCGTCCACGTAGTCCAGAACCGTGACGTTCTCGAGCTTCATGGCATCGAAGAGCGTCTTCAGCCGGGTGGCATACTCCACGTCTTTGCCGGGCAAAAAGACAAAGTGCATGTCTTCGAAGCCGCGCAGGAAGGGGAGTGTGTGGTCCATCGCCGCGCGAAAGCGGACGTAAGGCTGAGGCAAACTGGCACCGGCCATTACCAACACGACGGTCTTGTCGGTGGGGAGGTTGAACTTTGCGAGCTCTTCCTCGCGATCGTAATCCGTGTCGAATCCGGCGCGAATAGGAATGCCGGTAATGCGAATCTTTGATTCGGGTACCTTGCGCGGACGCAGCGTTTCGGCCATAAATTCGTTGGCAACACAGAACAGATCGGTGTCCTTGTGGGGCCACCAGCCCTCGACTTCGTAGTCGGTCGGTACGCAGATGACCGGATAATCGATACCCGTAATTACGCGGGCACCCACGGCAACATTGGCTGCTGTGATGTGCGTTGCGACCACGGCTATGGGCCTGCGGCTACGAATATATTCGTTGAAGGCGGGGAACATAATTCGCGACCATGCCGTGCCGCCACCCCAGAGAAGATGTCCCGTAAGCGTATATCTCCAGGTCAGATCGTAAATGGGGCGCGTGGCTCCTGTAAAAGAAGCCGCGGTCTTATTGCCGTCGAATTTAATACGTCCAAAATCAAGGATATCGAGCACTTCAATCTCAACGTCCTCGGGGATGCCATTGGTGCCGCGGATGAGGTCGAATGCCTGCGCAATCGCATTTGCGGCGGCCTTGTGACCCGAGCCGACCGAGGCGTGCACGATGGTCACGAGAGGTTTTTGCTGAGCCAAGAGCGTGGTTTGCTCCGATTGGGGAGTGGCCGGCATGGGCAGGGGAGCGTCGTCGCTCGTCTGCGTCTGATCCATCGATAACTCCCCTTCGACGTTGTAACACGGATTTATCATTGTAGTGCATGAGTGTCACGTTCACGTAAATTTGGGTATGAGCGCAAAGAACGACAACGTTTCGACGAGAGGACTCTTTATGACTACCGACCAGAGGATCGATGTTGCGATTATCGGTGGCGGTCCCGCGGGTTATGCTGCCGCCATTTATGCGGCGCGCGCCAACCTGACGACGACTGTCCTTGAGCAGGGCATGTCGGGCGGACAGATTGCCACGAGCAATGAGATTGAGAATTATCCTGGCATTCCGCTACTGAGCGGTGCCGAACTTGGTGAGCGGTTCCAACAGCATGCTGAAGGCCTGGGGGCTCAGGTTGAATGGAGTATGGTGACGGGCGTCGATTACGATGCCGATGCGGCTCAATTTACCATCCATCATGACATGGGCGACACAGCGGCCAAGAGCGTCATTGCGTGCATGGGCGCCACGCCGCGTCCTGCGGGTTTTGTTGGCGAGGACACGTATCGCGGTCGTGGCGTTTCGTACTGCGCGACGTGTGACGGCATGTTCTTCCGTGGCAAACAGGTCTTTGTTATTGGAGGTGGCAATTCGGCATGCGAGGAGGCGCTGTTCCTGTCCGACATTGCCAGCAGCGTGACCATCGTGCTGCGTCGCGATCAGTTCCGTGCACCCGAGGGCGTTGTGAATAAGGTGCTTGCTAAGGACAATATTTCAGTTAGGTACCAAACTAGTATTGTTGAGCTTTCTGGCGAAACGATGCCCACGACAATCACGTTCAAGGACAATGCGAGTGGCAAAACGCATACTGAGACCTTTGAACCTGGCTCGTTTGGCATTTTTGTCTTTACGGGGACGCAGCCACATACCGAGCTTGTTGAGCATCTGGTCGATCTGGGGCCCGATGGCGGCATCCTTACCGATGATTCTATGGCCACCCGCACGCCTGGCCTATTTGCCGCCGGCGATATCCGCTCCAAGCGTTTACGCCAGGTTGTGACCGCCGTTTCTGACGGAGCCATAGCGGCAACCAGTGCATACGCTTTCCTACGCGGATAAGTACGATAATATATCTTATGTAAGGTTGTTATCTTTAAACAAAGTGGCTGGACGGTGCAACAATGTGCTGTCCAGCCACTTTTACTTAGCGGCTATGTGGTATGCAAAACTAGATAACCTAGAATACAATATAGTTAACGAACGGAGGACCCTTATGAACCACGTTAAACATGTTATCCCGATGTCCGATACATCGGTCAGCATTAAGCCCGAGGATATTCAACCGACGGTGCTGCCGGATGCATTTATTCAGTCCGATATGGTGGGTAAACTCAACGCGTTGAGCCTGCCACGCTATGACCAGCTGCCCAATGTAACGCTCTATCGCGATCAGGTTATTGAATATGTTGCGCTGTGGATGGAGCCGCTTTCGATTTGCGTAGAGCAGCCCGTTATCACGCCTTCAATGATCAATAACTACGTGAAGGTCGGCCTCGTTCCCGCTCCGGTTAAAAAACAGTATGGCCGTGAGCAGATTGCGCGTCTTATCGCCATTTGTATCTTTAAGCAGGTGCTGCCCATCGCTGCGGTTCAGGCGCTCTTTAATATTCAGCGCTTGAGCTATGACGCTCCGACGGCTTTCGATTATGTAGTCGATCAACTTGAGGCATCGATTCGTGCGGCGTTTTCCGTCGAGCAGACTTCCGTGCCCGATACCGCACATCAGGTTACACGCGAATCACTGCTCGTACGCAGTGCAGTATCGTCCTTCGTTTCGAAGGCATACCTGATGAGCTATCTCAAGTTTAATGGGTTTAATAACTAACTGAGGTATAAGACGGGCGGAATAAAGAGCCACTGGCCCCTTATCCCGCCCGCGCGTTTGACTAGTTGGACATTATCGACCCGAAGCCACGCCCATGCCGTAACCGATGATGAGACCGTGCATCTCGGCGTAATAGGAATCTAGCCCGTTGCAGGGCATGATAATCGTCTTGGAGCCGGGCCAATGCTCCACAATGCGGCTGGCTAGTGCCTGGGCGCCCGTCTCATTCTCGACGTGGTCGATAACGACCTCGCCGCCCGTGAAACCCTCGGCCTCCATGGTGTCAATAATCTTGTTGAGCATCTTCTTTTCGCCACGCGTGTGCCCAACGAGTTCAATTTCGCCCACCTCGCTCGCCGTGCCCAAAATGCGGATATTGAGCTTGTTGGCAATAACACCGGCCGCCTTAGGGATGCGTCCGGCCTTCGCAAGGTTTTCGTAATTGCATAAACTAAAGAGGATCTTGCTGTTCTGCTCCAAGCTATCGAAGTAGGCGCAGGCATCCTCAAACGAAACATTTGGATTGCTTGCAAGATAGCAGTCGAACAGCAGGAAAATTAGATCCATTTTGCCACCTGCGGCTCGCGAGTTAACCAAATGAATCTGACGGTTGGGCTCCTCGGCAAGCACCATGTCACGTGCGGTGGCCGCGGCATTGTAGCTTCCCGAGACTCCCTCGGAGATGGGCATGCAGATCGTCTTGTCGGCAAGCTTAAAAAGCTCAGCCCACTCCCCTACGCTTGGGCAGGCGCTCGATGATGCGCTGGATTCCGATTGAATGGCAACATTAAGCTCGTGAACATCGAGTGAGAGGTCATCGACAAATTCACGCTCCCCTACTCGGATTTTAAGAGGCGCGAATGCAAAGGTGGTATGAGGTGCGGTTGGTTGCCAATCGCGAAGATTGCAGCTCGAATCTGAGATAAGTGCCCAGCTCATTGAGGGTCCTTTCTAGTTGTTCCTCAACAATTATAGCTATCTTTTGGACAGACGTTGTGCATATCTAGTATTCAAAACTAGATTGTTGCTTATTCGCAAAACGGGCGGTCGAGATAAAAGAATGGACCTCGCTCCCAAAGGATACGAGGTCCACCTTCGTTTGCTGAGTTAAAACATTTAGTAACGTACGAAGATGTAGTTGTTGTTCATGCCAGCGGCAACGGAGCTGATGATAACGCCCGTCTTGTAGTCGGAAGCATGGATCATCTGGCCGTTACCAATGTAGATGCCGGTATGGTAGGAGTTAACCACGACATCACCAGGCTGGGGATCGGACACGCGGGTCCAGCCCATGAAGGTGCCCGTGGTGCCAAGGCGGCAATAACGGCCGGTGAGGCAGTAGCTTACAAAGCCGGAGCAGTCAAAGCTGTTTGGGCCAATGCCGCCCCAAGAGTAAGCGTATCCGAGCTTGCTGTAGGCGCGCGAAACAACGGAACCGCCGTCAACGGACTGGCTCGGTGCGGAAGGCGTCGGAGTCGGAGCGGGCGTCACGGGCTGCGGCGTGGGAGCAGGAGCGGGCGTAGGCGCGGGCGTGTTGCCGCCGCCGTTGTTGGTCGTACCGCCACCATTGTTGGTGTTTTCAGTCGTACCGGCGGTATCGTTGCTCACCGTGGCCTTTTCGGCGGTGCTGGCATTAATGCCAGCCTGCAGCGCGGCGTTGGCCTCGGCCTCGGCAGCAAGCTCGGCCTGCAGCTGAGAATCCAGGGAGTTCACGACACTCTGGGCCTCAGCCTGCTGGGCATTGAGCTCGTCGACCTTCTTCTGCGTCGCGGCGACGTTCTTCTCCTGCTCGGTCTGCTTATCGGTGAGCTGCTGCTTAAGGTCCTTGACCTCCTGAATGGTCTGGGCCTGCTTGTCGGACACCTTACCGTAGTAGAAGAGACGGTTGAGCATGTCGCCCAGATCGTCGACGCCTGTCAGAACCTGAAGAAGGCTCAGACCGCCGGTCTTGTACTCACCGGCAACGTAGTTGGATAGCTTTGCCTGACCTTCGGCAATCTCTTGCTGCTTTTGTGTGATCTCGCCTGCAGTCTGATCAAGCTCCTGCGTCTGTGCGGAGAGTTCTTCATGAATTTGCTGGGTTTGGGTGCCAATCTGCTCGAGCTTGGTACGAGCAGCGGCAAGGTCGGATGCGGTATCGGCGTAGGCCGGAGCCACGAGGCCCAGGCCCAAAACACAAGCGAGGGTTGCCGTAGCAGCGCAGCGTGCCATGTTTTTGTGCGTATTTGCTGTGCGCATGAAGCTTCCTTTCCGGTATCTAAGGGTAGCGGCTAGTCCACCGTTACCAGACTAAAGAGCTCAACGTCCTCGTTAGAAGGCGTGAGCTTCTTGCGCGGGTTGAGAAACGCAAGCTCAAGGATACAACCGTAACCTACAAGCTTTGCGCCCATATCTCGCACCAGTTTACCTGTTGCCTCGACGGTTCCGCCCGTCGCGACCAAGTCGTCCAGAATCAACACGGTATCTTTAGAGCTGATGGCATCGGCGTGGATCTCGATAGAATCCGTTCCATACTCGAGCTCGTAGCTCTCGCTGACCGTCTTGCGCGGCAGTTTGCCCGGCTTACGTGCGGGAACAAAGCCGGCACCCAGGGCGACGGCCACGGGCACACCGACCATAAAGCCGCGGGCCTCAGGTCCTACGACCTTGGTAATGCCCATGTCGGCAAAATGCTCGGTCAGCGCATCCACCATGGCCTTCAGGGCCTCGGGATTGCCAAAGAGCGGTGTGATGTCCTTAAAGACGACTCCGGACTCGGGATAGTCGGGGATATCGACGATATGAGATTCGAAGTCGTACATGGGTGACCTTTCATGGATTGCCGGGTTAACGGCGGTTATTTACCCGTGTTAGCAGACGGGTTATGCGAGGGGACGACGACCTTGGACGGCTGCACGAGCGACTCGTCGTGCGCGGCAACCGCGGGGACGCTTGCCCCATCGCTTTTAGCCTTGGTGGATTCGGAACGCGCAATCTCCTCGTCGAGGGCATCGATGTCAGCGTCCTCGACCACGGCGTTGAGCGACTCAAAGACACGGTTCTTAAGGAGCGCGGTGTGCACACCCTCGGTGAGGTCGTGCAGCTTCTTAAAAGCGCGCTCGAGCTTGGCGTCGCGCTCGTCATCGGAAGTATCCATGCCAAGCATGCTCACGAGAACCTGCTCAAACATCGAAGACTCGCGGTTTGCCGACGATACGTACTGACGCAGGTTGCGCGGCTCAATGTGGAAGCGCGACAGCTCCGAGCAGTAACGGATAATCGGGAAATCGCGACCATCGACAAGTTCGCGGTTCTGCGGGCTCTTGATGATGCGGATAAGATCGTTTTCGGCAAGGGAGCGGATAAACGAAATCTCGACGCCGAGCATGTCGGGGATCGTCTCGATGGGATGCAGCTTTTGCTTGGTTTCCTTGGGCTCCGTCTTAAGCGGAACATCGGACAGAAGACCCACCTCGTAAGCCAACGTGGACAGGTCCGTTGCGTTTTCCAGTCGCTGCTTAATGACGTTGAGCGGCATGTAACGGGTCTTCTGCAGGTGCAGGATGACCTCGAGACGGTCAACGTCTTCCTTGGAGTACTGGCGATACCCCTTAGGCGTACGATGAGGGGTGATGAGCCCCTCATCTTCTAGAAATCTAATTTTTGAGTTCGATAGATCGGGGTATGCGCCTCGAAGTAGATTGACGACCTGGCCGATACTCAGATAGTTGCGTTCGGCCATTACCTACTCACCGGTTTCGATGCGCTCCGGCGTGCTCTCGTGGTAGATGAGCGTGAACGTACCGATCTGAACGGAAGAGCCGTCGTGCAGCGGAGCACCGTTGACGATGGCGCCGTCGACCCAGGTGCCGTTGAGCGAGCCCAGATCCTCAATACGGGCGCCCAGGCCCTCGCGAATAATGCGTGCGTGGCTGCGCGAGACAGTCATGTCGTTGAGGAAGATGCCGTTCGCGGGATCGCGGCCGATGGTGGTCACGTCGTCCTCGAGCTCAAAGGCAGCTCCGGTCTGCGGGCCCTTGACGATGGACAGAACCGGAGCGGTGATGCGCACGTTGGCCATGAGGTCGGGAACGGTGACATCGCTCGAAGGAACACGGAAAACGCAGGTAGCGTCCGCAGTCTTATCGTTCTGAGGCATATTGTTAACCTTGTTGTCCATGACAACCCCTATCTAACGCGGCTACGCCGCAAAGAATGAACCGTACGTAATCATACCCCAACGACTTAGTCTTCGATTTCGGGGTTAAGAAAGTCGATGTCCTCGTCCTCGGGATGCGCGATGGCCTGTTTAATGGCCAACCCTCCCTTAATGGAATAGATGACAGCGGTGAGCATGGAGAAGATGACGCCGCCATACACAAAGAAGATGCCGAGGGGCACCGAGCTGCCGTTGAGGCCCGGGAATGCCGTGAACGTGGCGGGCAGCAGATGCCAGCCGTCCACGACGGGAAAGCCCAACAACATGAGCGAGAAGCCGGTCATGAGCAGTGCCGTGGCAATCTTTCCGGGAAAGACGACGTCGATGGGGCGACGGTGGTAATGGCGCACGATGAGCGTGCCGATACCCAGATAGATATCGCGACCGATGATGAGCACGCAGACCCAGATGGGAAGCTCGCCGCGGACCACGAGACCCAGCACGCCGGTAAACAGCAGCGCACGGTCGCAGATGGGATCCATAACCTTGCCGAGCCACGAGACCGTTTTGGTCATGCGGGCAATCTGGCCGTCCATCCAGTCGGTGGAAGCCGCGATGGCATAGATGACAATGGCGACGACACGGTTGTTGTCCGTCACAAACAGGTACAGGAAGACGAGCGTGAGGACCAGGCGCGTAAAGGTGATGAAATTGGAGATCGTAAAGATCTTATTCGACGGGTAATCGGAAGTGCCGATAAGCTCCTTTTTGATCTTCTTCTTGATGCCCACAGGACTCCCCCGCTGGTAAACGACAAAACTTTCGATACTATACCCGTTCTGGCGATGTCTATCCAGCGTAAGCATAGAGAGTCCAGACATGTGGAGGGTGCCTCTGGGCTGCGCTAGATTCTGCATTTGTGTACATCAGCCTCCAAAAGCAACATTTTTCGGCATCTTTGGTGGCTGATGTACACGTTTTGATTCGGTGATTACATCGATCGGGAAAGTTGTTGCTTTAAGCAAATGCGTGCGGGTCGAGAAGGGCTGGCGCCAAAAGAGCCCAACGGCCGTTACGGCTTCGTTAGAAACGCGCCCCACCATAGATGTTGAACCCGAAAGGTAAGGCGCGCGGGCACGGTGGCTCGGCCCGCGCGCCCGGAAGAGAAAGGATAAACCCATGGGTTACATGCTCGAGACGCGCGGGCTCACCAAGCGCTTCGGCCGCGGCGACCAGGCGCAGGACGCCGTGGCCGACGTGAGCCTTCATATCCGCGAGGGCGAGGTGTACGGGCTGCTCGGCCCCAACGGCGCCGGCAAGTCGACAACGCTCAAGATGATCTGCGGGATGCTGCGGCCGACGGCCGGGGAGATCCTCTTTGCCGGGCACGCCTGGCGCCGCGAGGACCTCTACGCAATCGGCAGCCTCATCGAGGAGGCGCCCCTCTACCCCAACCTCACCGCGCGCGAGAACCTGCGCGTGCGCACCACGCTGCTGGGCCTTCCCGAGAGCCGCGTAGATGAGGTGCTCGCCGCCGTGGACCTCGCGGACACCGGGAAGAAGCGCGCCGGGCGCTTCTCGATGGGCATGCGGCAGCGCCTGGGGCTCGCGCTGGCGCTGATCGCTCGGCCACGCCTGCTCGTGCTCGACGAGCCCACCAACGGCCTCGACCCCATCGGCATCGAGGAGCTGCGCGACCAGATCCGCGGCTTCGCGGCGGCGGGTACGACGGTGATCGTCTCGAGCCACATCCTTTCCGAGGTGCAGCAGATGGCGGACACCATCGGCATCATCTGCGGGGGGCGCCTCGCCTACGAGGATGCGCTTCGACCCGGGCAGGACCTCGAGGAACTCTTCATGAGCGTCTGTCGGGAAGGACGACGAGCGCGCGGGGAGGTGGCGGCATGACGGGCGAGAAAGGCGGCCTGCTCGCGGGTCTGCGCGCCGAGGCCCTGAAGTCGCGCCACGCGGCACCGGTTCGCCTGGCCGTGCTCATGGCGCTGCCGATGCCGCTGCTCGGCGCGATGCCCTACCGGGGCGTGCAGATCTTCAGCGCGTGGAACTACTGGTACGCGCTCTTCCTGCCCGTGTCTCTGTCGCTCGTGGTGGCGTGCGTCGCGCGGGCGGACGCTCGCACGCGGATGCGGGGGCTTCTGGGCCTGGGCTTCCCGCTCGGGCGCGCCTGGTGGGCCAAGGCGCTCTGGTGCCTCGCGCTCTGCACGCTCTCGAACCTCGTGGTCTTCGGCATCTACCTCGCGGGATCGGCGTTCTCCTCGCAGGGCCTCACGGCCGCGGGCACGCTCACGATGCTCCTCTGCGCGCTCGTCAACACGGTGACCGCGGCGTGGATGATCCCCGCAGGGCTCTTCCTCACGACGCGGCTCGGAATGCTCGCGGGCATCTTCTGCCCGCTCGCCGTTCAGCTCGTGGGTGGGTTCGCCTGGTCGCTGATGCCGCTGCCGCAGCTCTTTCCGCCGTCGGCGAGCATGGTCATACCCACGAGCTTCATCCCCGTGCTGCCGAGCGGCGAGCCACTCGCGGCGGACATGGCGCTCGGCGGGGCGCTCGCGGCGGACGGCATGCTCACGCTAGCGGGCCTTGCGGTCAGCGCGCTCGCGTTCGCCGCGCTCACGGCGGCGGGCGCGGCCTGGTTCGCGCGCTCCGAGGAGAGGTGATGGCCATGACACGACTCTCCGACCCGACGCCGCGCATGACTCTCCCGCGGGCCCTGCTCTCCGAGGCCCTGCGCCTGGCGCGCTCCCCGCTCACGGCGGTGCACCTCGTCTGCGGCCTGGCAGCCGGTCTTGCCTGCGGCGAGTACTTCTCCGTAACCCGATGGGACCCGGCGCTGGGCGCGGACGCCTACGCCCAGTTCCTCGGCGCCCTCATGCCGCTCATGTCCGCCATCGTCTGTGGGCTCACCGTGGACGACGAGCGCGCTGCCGGGCGTCTCGCCAACCTCACGGCGGTCCCCTCGCGCGGGCGCGCCGTCGCGGCGAAGCTACTCGCCCTTGCGGCGCTCGGCGCGGGCGCGCTGGCCGTGGCGCTCGGCGTGTTCGGGGCCGTGCTCGCCGTTGCCGGGCGCCTGCCGCTTGGGCCCGCTCCGCTTGCGGCCGCCTGGGCGGGCATCGTGCTGGGCAGCCTGCCCCTCTACGCGCTGGGGCTCGGCGTGGCCCTGCGCCTCGGCCGCAACGCCGCCATCGGCGCCGGCGCGGCGGGTATGCTCCTCGCGTTCTTCTCAGTGGGCGGACTTGCGCACGGCCTCATGACCGGCGAGCTCACCGGTGCCCTGGCGACGCCCCTGAGCTGGGTGCCGCTCGCCTGGCCCGCGCGCCTGGGGTCGCTCGGGGTGGAGGCCTTCATCGACGCAGCACGCGCGGCGGGCCCTCTCCTCACGACTGCGCTCGCTGGCCTCGTGCTCACCCTGTTAGCCGACGCCGTCCTTCTCGCCTGGTTCTGCCGCTTCGAGGACGGGAGGGCGGATGCGTAGGAGGCCGCTCGCCGCCATGCTCGTCCTCCTCTCCGCAGCGCTCGTCCTGGGCGGGAATGACTTGCTCGACGCCGGCTGGGGGTCGGCGCTGCGCGCAGGGCTCTGGACCGCTGAGCGCGGCGCTAGTACAATTCCGACGGAAGTTTCAGGAGGTCGAACATGGCGAGGATACTGGCAGTGGATGATGAGCGGGCGATCCTCGACGCGCTCGCGCGCGTCCTCGGCCGCGACGGCCATGAGGTCGTCA
>CAUGGC010000003.1 GCA_959599095.1 uncultured Collinsella sp.
TCACGAGCGGGGGCTCCTGTCTTTTTAGTGCCCTCGGATTGGGTCATAGTGTCTGACGTGAGCTCAACCTGCGACGCAATGTCAGCAACCAAGCCGAAAACAAAAAAGGCCGAAGTCCCAAAAGGCTTCGGCCTTTGTTTTTTGCAACGTCCAAGAGCAGTTTATCGATTCTCAATACTTCCGATGTTTTTGAGCTCGATGGAGATGAGGCCGTTGGGCTCGTTGACAAACTCGATGTACTCAGAGTTCGAACCCATCTCGGCCGGGAAGCTGATCTCGATGCCCGTGTCGGTACGGATTTTGTGGTTGCGCACCGCCGCGCGCTCGACTTGTTTGCGCTCCACGGGCACGCGCTCGGGTACCTTCTCCTCAGTCAGTGCCGCGCGCACGCTCTCCTTGATAACCGGCTCGTCCTCAAAGACCTCATCGACGATATCCCAAGGGGGCAGTTCCTCGTCATCCTCAACTTTCTCGGCAACAGCAGCCTTAACCTTGGCGAGTGCTACAGCCGTGTTGGCACCGTGCTCCTCGGCGACTTCCTCGACCACACGCGTCACGGTGTCGATGACCTCCTTGCCCGATACCCCCGTGTCGCACTGCAGCAGGCCATCGGGAATGAGCATGCGATCCTCGCCGGCAATCTTGCGCTTCTTATCCACATAGCCGATCTCCATGGTGCTTGCACGCACGATTGCATAGCTCGGCACCTTTTGCGAGGGATTCGGCAGAATGGCGTAGTGGCGCGCAATGTCGTTGCGCACCTCGCCCTCTTCGCGACCCACCTCGTGCATAAAAGCCTGCTTGGAGCCCAGCAGCATCACGGCAAACCAGCGGGCATCCTCATCGTCGTCAAAATCAGCCACGAGCACATCGGTAGACTCGGCTTTCTCGGCTTTGGTGAGCTCGGAGGAGATAAACTCCGCAATCTGCTGCGACAGGTCCACGAACTCGCGCTCGCCAAAGAAATAGCCCATGAGCTCGCCGCCGAATGCGGAGTTCTCGGCAAACGTGGCGCGTTTATTGTCGGCCGAGGTGCGTGCGCGGCGCAGATGCGTGGTTACAAAATTGCGCACGGTACGGCTTTCGATATCGAGCTCGCGCTGGCTCATAACGTTGACGGCCGAGTCAAAGTCCAGGATATGCAGGATTGCGTGATTGATTTTCATATACGGCATTCCGTTCTAGATCGAATTGAGCACGAACCAGTATAGCGGTCGAGCCTGCCCCAAGCGTATCGAAGATTGGTGCATCGGGGACAGGTTGCTTTGCACCAATGGCTAGCGCAGGAGCTCGGACTGCCAAGCCTCGAGCTGTTCTGCCAAGCTCTTGCCGGCAGCGGGCATGTCGATCTGGGGACGTTTGGGCAGAAGCGCACATTTTAGGATTGCCGCGATGGTCTGCGAGACAAAGCGTCGCGTATCCTTGTCAAAGCCTTGCGCAGCCTGGAGCATCACGGGCAGGCTCTCGCGCAGATTCCCAGCGATATCCGCAAACCGCTCAGCACCCGTTGCCTCAAACACGGAGAACAACGCATCTACAAAACGCTCGCGCTCGCCAGGCGACACTGCAAGCAGCATCTCGCGAATGGAGCCATCAACATATCGAGCACCGGCGGACAGGCGCTCACAGTACACGAAGTCGCGACCATCAACCACCCAGCTAAAGGGATTGTGCTGCAGCAGGCTGAACTCGGTGCTCTCAACGATGGCATAGTCCTCTTGTGTCTCGAACATCATGCCAAAGATCGACGACCGAGGTAGCATCTTGTCGATTCGACCGGAAAGATCGGCAAAAGCGTCGCCGTTCAGAAACTTCTCGACGAAGCCCGGACCATCATGGGAATATGCCCGTTCAATTCGCTCACGAGCGACATCGGAGCACATCGCCGCACCGTACACCGCAAGGTTTCCACCCTTGGAATGACCTCCGCACAAAAGCGGCCCGTCGATCGCATCCGCCGCCTCGTCCACATAACGCGCCGCGGATTCCTGGGCCGGCACAGGACACCGGAACGCCATGTTAAAGTCCTCTTTCCAGCCCACAATCGTGCTGTCGGTCCCCCGGAAGGAGAGATAACTAAACCCCGCCGGAAACCGGAACGCCATGGCTGCAAACTGCTCTGTTGTCTCGGCATCACTCACGCTACAATAGCCGCAAACACGAACGCCACGGTAGCGAGGGCTTGCTGCCACAGCCTCCAACAGGGCACGACTCCCCTCCGGATCCCACAGGTCGCCAATCATGTCTTGGTAGCACTCGGCGCGCAGCAGCTCGCGTACGTCTAGGCCCTGCCAGTTCGTCAGCTCCGCCATATCACCCGGCAAACGCAAATAGGACAACCACGCAAAAACCAGGCTATCCACCGCACAGAACGGCCGTTCCTCAAACGGATCAAACGCCGTCTGGGCATAGGTCAAAAAATTAGGCGAATCCGACATGGCCCTCCCATCAACTATGGTGCATTGGGGTGGTGCAAAGTAACCTGACCCCCTCGCACCAAAAAGGCGCCCGGACCGTGTGGCCCGGACGCCTTTCATTGTAGTCTGTTGCCCAAAAGAGCTTGATTTAGCAGGAGAAGTCGACGCTGTCGATGATGTCCTTGAGGGCCTTTGCGGAGGCGGTGAGCTCATGCTGCTCGTCATCGTTCAGCGGCACGGGGACGCGGCAGACAACGCCATCGCGGCCGACGACGGTCGGCATGGAGATGGCCAGATCGGACAGGCCGTACTCGCCCACCATGAGCGAGGAAACGGGCAGAACGGTCTGCTCGTCACGCATGACGGCAGTGCAGATGCGTTTGACGGCCATGGCGACGCCATAGTAGGTGGCGTGCTTCTTCTCGATGATGGTGTAGGCGGAGTTCTTGACGTCCTCGGCGATGCGCTTCTCGGCAGCCTCATGCTCCAGATGACCGTGAAGCTCGCAGAAGGTGTTCAGCGGAACGCCGGCAACCTGAGCGCTGGACCAAGCGACAAACTCGGAATCGCCGTGCTCACCCATGACATAAGCCTGGACATCGCGCGGGTCGACCTCGACATGGGCACCAAGCATCTGCTGCAGACGGCCGGTGTCGAGCACGGTACCGGAACCGATGACGTGGCCCTCGGGCAGGCCGGACATCTTGATGGCGGCGTAGGTCAGAACATCGACCGGGTTGGAGACGATGAGCAGAATGCCGTCGAAGCCGGACTTCTTAATCTCGGGGATAATGGACTTAAAGATGCTGACGTTCTTGTTGACCAGGTCCAGGCGAGTCTCACCGGGCTTCTGGGCAGCACCAGCGGTGACGACGATCATGGCGGCGTCGGCGACATCGGAATAATCGCCGGCGTAGATCTTCATCGGCTCGGCAAACGTCATGCCGTGCGCGATATCCAGGGCCTCACCCTCGGCGCGGTTCTTGTCCACGTCGATGAGGACCATCTCGGAGAACAGACCACTCTGCATCAGCGCGAACGCCGAAGACGAACCGACGAAACCGCAGCCGACAATAGCGACCTTCTTCTCGTTAACCATTAGAAACTCCCATCTCTCTCCACAAACAAGCCGCCCGGGAACGACCCGAGCGGCTTGCCGTAATCCCAATACATCCAATCGGGACTTTGATTATGCTCCTATTCGCAGACAAATATCGACCGTTTACCGAAATTATTTGCAGGATTCGTAAAATAACTGCACGAAATCGATTTCGAGCTATTGACGAGTCGAAATAAGTTTCTAATACAGGCCCGCCTCGCGAATGGCCTCGACAGCCAAAGCGATCTGGTCGGGCGGCAGGACCAGCGCCATGCGCACGTGCCCCTCACCCGAAGGGCCAAAGCTCGCGCCCGGCGTCACCACAACGCCGGCCTTCTCCATAAGCTCCTCGCAAAACGCCATGGAATCGGTGCGACCACCGGGAAGCTTGGCCCACACAAACATAGAGCCATGCGCGTTGGGACGCTCCCAGCCCAGGCCCTCAAGACCGTCGCACAGGGCATCGCGGCGCTCCTGGTACTTCAGACGCTGCGCCTCGACCTCATCGCGCGGGCCATTAAGGCAGGCGATAGCAGCCTTCTGGATCGGGAAGAACATGCCAAAGTCGATCTGGCCGCGCAGCTTGGCAAAGGCAGAGACCACATCCTCGCGACCGACCAAAAAGCCGATGCGGGCACCGGTGACGTTAAACGACTTGGAGAGCGAGAAGAACTCCACGCCCACCTCGAGCGCGCCGGGATACTGCAAGAAGCTGCCGCCCGGCTCGCCGTCGAACACGATGTCGGAGTATGCGTTGTCATGGACGATGAGCAAATCGTGCTCGCGGGCGAAAGCGATGATCTCCTCGTAGACCTCGGGCGTGCCCACCGAACCCACCGGGTTGGCAGGCAGCGACACGATCATATACTTGGCACGATCGGCCACCTCGGGATCGATACCCGCCACATAGGGCAGGTAATTATGCTCGGCGACCAACGGATAGTACTCGAGCTTGGCATCGGCGATCTTGGCACCCGCCTCAAAGACCGGGTAGCACGGATCGGGAACCAGAATGGTGTCACCCGGATCGAGCAGGGCCAGGCCCAAATGGCCCACGCCCTCCTGCGTGCCGTTGCACGACTGCACCATAGACGGCGTAATGCCCGAAACGCCAAAGCGACGCTCATAGTAATCGCACACGGCTTGCTTGAGTTCGGGCAGGTCGCGCAGGGCATACTTCCACATCTCGGGATCTTGGGCGGCTTGTGTGAGCGCCTCGACCACATGGCCGTACGGCTTAAAGTCGGGCGTGCCCACGCTCATGTTGTAAATGGTCTTGCCCTGAGCCTTCAGCGCGAGAAGTTTGTTGTTGAGCGAGGCGAAGACTTCCGCGCCAAAGCGGTCGAGACGCTGCGATGCCTGCATGGTGCCACCTTTCGATATAAAAAACGCGGCGCTCCGACAAGAGCACCGCGCGATACGGGCCATCAGATTGCAAAAGTGTAACGCTTGCAACCCCCGCATTGGTTCAATTTAGCCAACCTTAGTCAATTGGATTGAGCGCGTCGATCTGCACAAGCCACAGACGCGAGCTGGCGTCACTCGGCATACGCCAATCGCCGCGCGGGCTGAGCGTCACCGAGCCCACCTTGGGACCATCGGGCAGGCAGCTACGCTTAAACTGCTGGGCAAAGAAGCGACGGTAGAATGTACGCAGCCACGTGTGGACGGTCTTAGCATCGTAGACACCCTCGAAGCTCTTGAGCGCCATGCGGTAGATCTTGCCGGGCTCAAAGCCAAAACGCAGCAGGTAATAGAGGAAGTAGTCGTGCAGCTCGTACGGGCCCACCAAATCCTCAGTCTTCTGCGCAATCTCACCGTCGCCCGTGGGCGGCAGAAGCTCGGGGGACACCGGCGTATCGAGGATGTCGAGCAGTGTCTCGGCAATACGCCCGCCAAAGACATCAGCCGCATAGCGCACCAAGTGACGCACGAGCGTCTTGGGCACGCTCGCGTTGACGGCGTACATGCTCATGTGGTCGCCGTTATAGGTAGCCCAGCCGAGCGCCAGCTCCGACAGGTCGCCCGTGCCGATGACAAAACCGCCAGCCTGGTTGGCCAGATCCATCAGAATCTGCGTACGCTCGCGCGCCTGGCTGTTCTCATAGGTCACGTCTTGGACGGCCGGATCGTGCTCAATGTCCTTGAAGTGCTGCTCCACGGCCGCGTGGATCGAGACTTCGCGGAAGCTCACGCCTAGGTCGCGAGCGAGCGACTCGGCATTGGACTTAGTGCGGTGCGTCGTGCCAAAGCCGGGCATGGACACGGCCGTGATACCGGTGCGCGGCAGGCCCAAGGCGTCGAACGCACGCACGGTCACAAGCAGTGCCAGCGTGGAGTCCAGGCCGCCCGAAAGACCGATGGCTGCAGCCTTGGTGCCTGTATGGGCCAGGCGGGTCTTGAGGCCGGCGGTCTGTAGGTCGAGGATAGTCTCGCAGCGCTCGGCCAGGTCTCCATGGTCGGCCGGTACAAAGGGCGCGCGAGGGAAAACGCGGTCAATGTCGCAGGCGTTGCGCAGGACGGGAGCCTCGGAGAGCACGCCCTCAAACGAAAACTCAACGGTCGTGGCCTCCGGCGCATCGTCCGCGCGCGTCCACGTCGTCGAGCGGCGGCGCTCGGCAACCAGACGGTCAAGATCGACATCGGCAATCGCCATATCGCAGGTAAGGAGCTTCGTCGCCGCCAGCTTAGAGCCGTTTTCGTAGATAAGGTTCTCGCCCGCAAAGACCATATCGGTCGTGGACTCGCCCTCGCTCGCGTCTGCATAGGCATAGGCACAGTACAGGCGCGCACTCTGGTTAGAGATGAGGCTGCGGCGGTAATCCGCCTTGCCGATAATCTCGTCCGAGGCCGACGGGTTGAGAATCACCGTCGCACCGGCAAGCGCCATCTCGGTCGAAGGGGGCGCCGGCACCCACAGGTCCTCACAGACCTCAACGCCCAGTACCAGGTCCTCGGCGCCCTCATCACAGCAGCGGTAGACAAGCCCCGAGCCAAGCGGCACCGGACCCTGACCGGCAAATTCAACCCACACGGGATCGGCAGGCGCCGGGGCAAACCAGCGGCGCTCGTAGAACTCGCCATAGTTGGGCAGATACTTCTTAGCCGTAAGGCCCAAAAGCTCGCCCGCACAGCACACGGCCGCGCAGTTGTAGATGTTTTCGGCCACCGCAACGGGAAGGCCGACGGTAAAGACAATCGGCAGCTCGCGGGTTTCATCGAGGATATGCACCAGAGCAGCCTCGCAGGCATGCAGCAATGTGCGGTTATGGAACAGGTCAGCCGCGGTATAGCCGGTCAGGTTAAGCTCGGGCAATACCAGCGCGCGAACGCCACACTCGGCAGCATCGCGAACAGCTGCCAGCGCAACCTCGGCATTGCCCTCGACATCGGCCACGCGAATCTGCGGCGACGCCGCCGCCACACGCAAAAAGCCATCAGACTGAGAAAGGTGAAGATTCATAAGAATGCTCCCGTGCGTAGACGCCATTCACAACAATTAGCAAGCCCTATTGTAGTTCAACCGCCGGGTGCAGCCGCATCCCACCAACTTGGTGAGCTATTGATGAGTTGATGGTATCTGTTAAATGTCACGTACGATTCACATCTGGTGGGTACCCTGATGGCTAAACGAAACGAAGCAGATTTACACCGGGAGGACCCCGTATGACAACCAAGTACACCGACGCGCCGCGCACGCGCGTCATGACACCGGCATCGCTCAACAACGGCGTGCACGAGAACCATTCCATCGGACAGACCATGGCCATTGCGCCCAAAAAGGGCCTTTTCGACGACATTTCCATTCCCCAGATCATCGCCGGCGCCGCAGCTGCCGCCACGAGCGTGGCGCTTGCTTCAAAGATCGGCATTGCCGGCTCGGTGATTGGTGCCGCTGTGAGCTCAGTCATCACTGTTGTGTCCTCGCAGGTCTATCGCCACTTTATCTCCGCCAGCGCCGAAGCAATCAAGAGCACGCACGCCGCTGTCGGCTACCCTGCCGGCGCCTACGAGCCCGTTGAGCCCAATGTCGAGGAGCACCTGGGCGGCGCCGCGACTACGCAGGAGATGCGCCAGGTTGCGGGGCGCGCGACCACGGCGCGCGTCGCCCCCAACAGCCTGCGCGCCAAGGCCGCTGCAGAGCGCAGCCAGACGCAAAAGAAGGTCATCGTCTTCTCGATCGCTATCGCCATCGTCGCGGTCATCGCCTGCGCCGGCGCCATCCTTATCACCACTGCCGGTGAGGGTCTGGGCGAGCGTCCCGAGCCAATCCTGTCGTCGCGCACGACCGAGAGCGATGCAAATGGCAACACCCAGTCGCAGGATCAGCAGGCACAGACGGACGACACGCAAGACCGTTCCGCCTCTGCCAATTCGTCCTCGAACACCCAAAACCAATCGCAGGGCACTGATTCCTCTACGGCCAACAGTGGCACGCCGTCCGGCACGACCGACTCAAGCCAAACGACCGACGGTTCTCAGCCGAGCACGGGCGACCAGACGAGCGACACCACGTCGGGAACGGGCACAGCAAACAGCAGCAACAGCAATTCGAGTGGCACCACATCGGGCACGACATCTGACAGTTCAAGCCAAGGCACGACATCGGGCAACTAGGCACTGCATCCCCAGATAGGCAACCTGTACAACGGGCGCGAATCGACAGCGGTTCGCGCCCGTTTGCCTTGGGCGCCGTCATGGCGAGCGCCATGCGATGGTAAGATGCTTTACATGTGTAAAGAGGAGATTTGCCATGAGCAAGACAATAGTTAGGCCCACGCTTTCGCTGGGCAACCACATCTATCTGTATCGCCTGTTGCGCGATGCGATTGGATGCGGCAAGCAAACGTTTATGACGCAGGTCGAAGAGGCTCTCGCCGCTGGTGACATGACTGCTTATGACCTGGGCTTCGAGTCCACGCGCGAGTTGCTCGAGGAACTCGACGACTGCATTAAGCTGACCGTCTTTAAGGGCGGTCGCCTGTATGCCACCGTCATCGCCAACGAGGCATGGGATGCCGCCCTTGCCAAGGGCGAGGACAAGCCCAAGGCTGCCAAGGGCGCCAAGCAGTCCTACAAAAAGAAGAAGCGCGGCGAGAAGGACCTGAAGGCCGTGCGCCCCAAGCACGTTAAGCGCCCCGAGCCCGAAGCCATAGTTGAAGCCGTGCCGGAACCCGAGCCCGAGGCAGAGATCGAAGTCGCTATTGAGGTAACAGCAGAAACCGAAATCGCCGCCACGACCGATCCCGAAGTCATATCCGAGCAGGAAGCCACTGCGGAGCTCAACGAGGCTCCCAAGTCGACAACCGAAGAAGCCGCTAACCAATCCGAGACGCCTGCGTTCCAAAACAGCGATGTCTTTGGCGACGAGACCGAGAACGATCAGCCCGACGAGCCCGACGATCAAGACGCTACCGAGCCGACGCCGGAGCCCGAGACGCCGCAGCCCGCCATCTCGCTCACGGTCGTCTATGACCCCGAGAACGCCAACGCCGGCATCACCACCATGGCCTCCACGCCCATCGAGGCAAAGCCGTCTGTCGAGACAGGGGACGCCCCGCAAGCCGATGCCAAAACCGAGACTGAAGACACATCCGTCTCCGTGGAACCGACAGATTTCGCAGTTAAGCCGGAACCGGTGCCTGAGTCTGCACCCGTCATCGAGTCCACATCCGCACCTGTCTATGACCAGATTCCTGTGCCTACAGCGCCTCCGGCCCCCGCTGCATCACCGGCCCCCGCACCCGCAGTACCCGCCATCCCCGAGGATTTCCCCGTCGATTTCGCAACCGAGGTCTTCTGCCCCAGCCCGCTTCTGCACCAGCTGTCGACCTATCTCCCCTACGGCGCCGACACGCTCGGCATCGTCGGCGAGTACTACTGGATCGCCCGCGAGCGCGGTACCATCGAGGCCGCGCGAAACCGCGCAAGCTTCCCCCTGCGCTACACGCAGGCCGGCGAGCGCCACGAAGTCACCGTGCGCATCCGCCGCAACACCACCGGCGGTCTCGGAGCCGCCTGGACCATCGACAAGGTCAACGCCCCGGCCGAGTGACAAAACGGCCCTGGATAGCCATTGACCATCCAGGGCCGTTTGAAATCAGACCTTTTGGCTGTCATCAGCACATATAGACACCAGAGAAGCAAGCTCCTCCTCAAGTTGCGGAGCAAAATACCTAAAAGAAACTTGTGCTCCAATCGGTATCGACTCAATCATATTCGCAGCATTATCTGAAACACGGTACGATGCAGTTTCACCTGTCTTTAATTCCTCTATTGAGCAGACAGCGTCTTCAGCATCAATCGACCTAAGCATGCCTTTACCTTGCAACATCACATCGGCATGCCCACCAGCTATTTCCAATGAATCTGAGTTTGTCACAGACATTTCTCCGGAATCTCCGCGCGGCATCTCTTCTTTTGCTGAACAGCTCACCAATAAAGCCATCAACACCAAAGACAGGACTAAACAAATCGTCCTACTTCGAAAAAGTCGTTCCATAAGTCCACGCATAATAACTCTGATCATACTTCAGGAAGGATAAGGATGAATTCCAGCCGTCCGCTATGCCAATCATCTGCCTTGTCTCTCCAGTTTTCTTACCAGTAAGAGTGGCGTAAGCCTCCGCTGTTACAGAATGGGCTGATCCGTTGTACAAACTCGCATGTAAAACATTCGGTCTATTAGAGTTAATCTCATTTTGAATGTTCGCGATAGCCGGGGAGGAGACAGTGCGGGTGATAAGATTACTCCCTCTGCTTGCGCAGTAATTTGTAAACCCCGTTGCACAGGTTGAAATCGGCGTTCCGCCCAAAACAACACCGGGAACAGTCTGTTCTTCATCGGAAAGAGCATGGGTATTGGTGTAATTCCATATCTGCATATATTGCGAAGGGTCGCTATATAAATTGGCAATGCCATACAGTTCCGCAACGTTCGAAAAAGCTGTCACCATACAAGCATAGTGGGCGGTAAGCCTCTTAATCTCGCTTTCATCATATGACATAAACTGAGAAATGGAACGAAATCCAGATACTGTGTAATCCTGCATTTGAGTTGCGTAAATTACAACATCGTTCCAGCTTGAAGGTTTATTCGATAAAACGACAGGCCGTCCTTCTATGGAAACAGCCGGGATTGTTCTTCCGCAATTTGTTGTTATTGAACCGTCCAAAGATTGCACGCCGAATTCGAATGGATTGATCATTACGACTGGGTTATTGAAAGAATAAGACTCGACACCAAGATCTCCTCCCCGATCCATAGGGCTGACTAAGCCGTCTCCAAAACGATATCCCGTAAGTATTTCATCATCTGAAGCATCTAAAACCAAATAGCCCGCGGCTCTATTGGATGTCACAACCGGAACAATGTAACCAAGCGGGGACCCATCAACATCTACAAAAGGAATAGGGTCAGAAGGCGTATACGAATAGCCGAGGAGTCCCTTTATATATTTATCGGCAAGCTCTTGCGCAATTTCAGAAGTAAATTGTATCTGCTCACCATCAATATTGCCCGTCGAAGCAAAAACCTCTTTCGGACGTGCGGCTAAGGCGACAATTGAAGACGCGACAAGTTGCAGAAAACGACGACGCGAAAGCATATGTTCTTCTTTCTAGAGGAGCGACTTATAAGATACTCCTATTCTATAACCTTTTTGAAACGTTACAGCACTGGTTATATTTCAATTCGATTTGCTTATGTCCTTGTAACCCAATACGTCTTTACGTTTTAAACGGAATTAGAAAATCACTCATAGCAAAAACGGGCTTTAATCCCAAAGAGATGACTTTGATTATGAATCAAACCAGCAGCCAGGGCATAACTGCAGTGCAATTGCTACAAGAAAGGCCGCCCTTGCTGGCGGCCTTTCTACTTGCTACTAGTCGCGCGTGAGCTTCCTGTGAATGCGATGCGGCTGGGCTGCGTCCTCGCCCAGGCGCTCGATACGGTTGGCCTGATAGGCCTCAAAGTTGCCCTCAAACCAATACCAGTTGCCCGGGTTCTCGTCGGTGCCCTCCCACGCCAGGATGTGCGTGGCGACGCGGTCCAGGAACATACGGTCGTGGCTGATGACCACCGAGCAGCCCGGGAACTCGAGCAGCGCCGCTTCGAGCGAGGACAGCGTCTCGACGTCGAGGTCGTTCGTGGGCTCGTCGAGGAGCAGCAGGTTGCCGCCCTGCTTGAGCGTAAGCGCCAAGTTCAGACGGTTGCGCTCGCCACCGGAGAGTACGCCAGCGCGCTTCTGCTGGTCCTGGCCCTTAAAGCCAAAGCTCGCCACATAAGCGCGGCTCGGAACCTCGGTCTCGCCGACCATCATGTGGTCCAGGCCATCCGAGACGACCTCCCACAGGTTCTTATCGGGGTCGATGCCGGAACGGTTCTGGTCGACGTAAGAAATCTTGACGGTCTCGCCCACCTCGAGCTCGCCCGAAGTCAGCGGCTCCAGGCCCACAATCGTCTTGAACAGCGTGGTCTTACCGACACCGTTGGGGCCGATGACGCCCACAATGCCGTTGCGCGGCAGGGTGAACGAAAGGTCATCGATGAGCACGCGGCCATCGAACTCCTTGTGCAGGTGATGGGCCTCGAGCACCTTGTTGCCCAGACGCGGGCCCACAGGGATGCGGATGTCGGTCCAGTCGAGCTTCTGGCTTGCGCGGGCCTCGGCCTCCATCTCCTCGTAGCGAGCCAGACGGGCCTTGTTCTTGGCCTGGCGAGCCTTGGGCGAGCTGCGTACCCACTCGAGCTCGGCCTCCATGCGCTTGGCGAGCTTGGCGTCACGGTTGCCCTGGGCCTCGATACGCGCGGCCTTGGTCTCCAGATACGTGGAGTAGTTGCCCTTGTAGGGATAGAGGTGACCGCGGTCGACCTCGCAGATCCACTCGGCAACGTTATCCAGGAAGTAGCGATCGTGCGTGACGGCAAGCACCGCGCCCTGGTAGTTGTGCAGGAAGTGCTCGAGCCACAGGATCGACTCGGCGTCCAGGTGGTTCGTGGGCTCGTCGAGCAGCAGCAGGTCGGGAGCCTCGAGCAGCAGCTTGCACAGGGCCACGCGGCGGCGCTCGCCGCCAGAGAGCACGTTAACCGGCATGTCGGAATCGGGCAGCTGCAGGGCGTCCATGGCCTGGCCGAGCTTGGAATCGATATCCCAGCCGTCGGCGGCATCGATCTCGTCCTGGAGCTTGCCCATCTCGGCCATGAGGGCGTCCATGTCGCAATCCGGGTCGCACATCTCATCGCCGATCTTGTTGAAGCGATCGACCTTGGCGATCATATCGCCAAACGCCATGCGCACGTTCTCGATGACGGTCTTGTCGTCGTCGAGCGGCGGCTCCTGCTGCAGGATGCCCACGGTGTAGCCGGGAGTGAGCCTGGCATCGCCGTTGGAGACCTCCTCGATACCGGCCATGATCTTGAGCAGGGTCGACTTGCCCATACCGTTGGGGCCCACGACGCCGATCTTGGCACCGGGGTAGAAGCTCAGGGTCACGTCGTCAAGAATCACCTTGTCGCCATGGGCCTTACGAGCCTGATACATCTGGTAGATAAACTCCGCCATTTGCCTGTTTTATCCTTTCTACCTGCTGTTTCCCTATTCTTGATTCGCTTTAGTGGAAACGAAATGAGGAAACCAGCTCTGAAACTAAACGAAAAAGGGGCATGGTTGCCCACACCCCCTAATACTACCTGGGAAAAGTCCCCCGGAACATACTATGACCTGCGTACGCTAGTTTTCCGCAACCTTAACGAGCGGCTCGCTGCGATTTGCGCCACAGCAGATACGAATAGACGTAGGCAGCTCCAGCTGAACCAAACGCCAGAACCGCAATCACCGCGGCGACGACTTCACTCGAAAGCACGCTACCCGCCACGCCCATCACAATCAGGCCAATACCCAGCACCATAAAGCAGGCGCCGCCAAAACGCTGAGTACGGCGCCAGTTCTCGGGATCGGCAAGCGCCCAAGGTGTCTTGATACCGAGCGTATAGTTCTGCTTCACACGCGGCAAGTAGTTGCCTACGCCGATGAATAGCAAACCGACAACACCGGAAATCAGCACGTTAACCGAACCGGCCGCCGGCACCACGCCCCAGACCGTAAGCTCTCCCAGCCAGCTTATGGCGCACATGAACAAGGTGAAGGCGATTACGAAGCCCTGGTAGAACTTGCCCGAGGTTCGATATGCCTCACCTTTGGGGTCGATGCGCGGCACCACGCAGAACATTGCGAGAAGCGCCAGAGGCAGCACACCGAGCGCAGAGGCCATCCAGCTAGGACCCCAACCGTCGACGGCGCCGTTCGCGCCCCAGTGCGTGGGAATCTGCGCAGGCAAGCTCGGCATCACCATGAGGTGCGCTACGACATTGGCGACGCACAGAGCGACCAGCGCAATCCACACGCGCGACGATACCCCCGTGGGGTGAATGCCCTTGTTTTCATTATTCATCCTTATCACCTTCAGTGTTTGTAAAGCCCATAAACCAGCCAATTAAATCCTGCATGACGGTGGTGTTTAAGCTGTATACGATGTTTTGGCCATGGCGCTCGTCGGTCACCAACCCGGCGTTTTTGAGCGTCGCCAAGTGATGGCTCAGCGACGGCTTACTGATATCGAAATGCTCGGCAAGCTCCCCCGCCGTGCAATTGCCCTCGCGCAGCAATTCCAAAATGCGCCGTCGCGTTGGATCGGCAAGCGCCTTAAAACCCTCTCCCGGCATAAGACCTCCTCTCATCATCTCTCATGACGTGCACACTATACTCAATATTTAGATGTTTGTCTAACTATCTAATCGCAATGCTTCAAACCACATCAAAGCAAACGCCATCGCAACCTATGGGCGATTACCTATAATGGCGATAGCTAAAACACGACCTGCTTCCCCATCGGAGGATATTTATGACCGAAACCGCTGCCGCAGCCGCCATCGAGACACGCGACACCAAGCTCGAGATTATCATGGGCCGCGAGGCACTCGATAAGCTCGCCGATGCTACGGTGCTAGTGCTCGGCTGCGGAGGCGTGGGCTCCAACTGCTGCGAGGCACTCGCCCGCGGCGGCATCGGTCATTTCGTCATTCTGGATAAGGACATCATCGCGCCCAGCAATATCAATCGCCAGGCCATCGCCTTTCACAGCACCGTCGGCAAGCGCAAAGTCGACGTCATGGAGGCTATGATTCACGACATCAACCCTACCGCTACCGTCATCAAGCGCACCGAATACCTGCTGAGCGACAACATCGATGATTTCTTCGCGAGCGTTTTGGAGCAGACGGACGGCAAGCTCGACTACGTCGTCGACGCCATCGACACCATCTCGGCCAAGCTCACCATTGCCAAATATGCTCAGGACCACGACATTCGTTTGGTTAGCTCCATGGGCGGGGCCAACAAGCTCCATCCCGAGTGCCTCCGCTTTGCCGACATTTTCGATACGGTACGTGACCCCATGAGCCGCATCATGCGCAAAGAATGCAAGAAGCGCGGAATCAAGAGTCTGCATGTACTGCTTAGCTGCGAGGAATCGGTTAAGACACAGCCCCGCGACCCTTCCAACATCCACGAGCGCACCGAGCTGGGAACCGCCAGCTTTATGCCGCCCATCATGGGCCAGATGATTGCCGGCGAGGTTATCCGCCAGATCAGCGGCCGCGGCACTGAGCGCGTACGCTCCGATGGCCAACGTCTGGACTAGCGGAGCGCACCGAGATGGAGCCCCGGTTATTTGATGCACACTGCCATCTTGATTTAATGGCTCACCCGGACGCCGTTGCCGATGAGGCGACGGCGCTGGACTTGGGTCTATTTGACTGCGGCGTCAATCCGCGCGACTTTTCGGCCGCAAACGAGCGCGCCTGTCGCCAACCAGGCATCATCGCCGGCGTTGGGCTTCACCCCTGGTGGCTCGCCGATGGCCACTGCGGTTTTGTCGAAGTCAATCTGCTTTGCGAAGTTGCTGCCCAAGAACGCTACATCGGCGAAGTCGGACTCGACTTTTCCGCGCGCTTTGCTGGAAGTGAGCCGCTACAAATACAGGCACTTAACCGGCTCTGCGATGCGCTCGTGCAGCATCCTCTTACCGGGCGCGTGATATCAATTCACGCCGTTCGTTCGGCAGAAGCCGTACTGGACGTCCTCGAATCGCATGGACTACTCATCCCAAACCCCGATTCCCCCGCTATCATCTTCCACTGGTTTAGCGGCACTTCGGACGAACTCGCCCGCGCGCGTAATGCGGGCTGTTATTTTTCCGTCAACGAACGCATGCTCGCGACCAAGCGCGGTCGCGAATACGCACGACAGATTCCACTCGATCGTTTACTGCTCGAGACCGATTCACCAGCCGAACCAAACACAGAAACAAGCGCACAGTCGCTCATCAGATCGCTCACAAGGACCTCGATGCGCATTGCCTCACTCAAAAACTGTGACGCAAAGCGCATCGAGTCGGCAGTTTTAGCAAATGCGCACGCTGTTTTTGACCTTCGCTAACCCCTGTGGTCAAAAAATGTCAAATATGAGTACTGTTACCGAAACGGATACATTACTTTGAGCTTTCCGATCACCAGAATGATCTACGATTGTCCATTAACTAACACTTTTACAGTCATTCCTCCTACATTTTCGCAAGTTTAAACCCCTCCAAACGCTTAAATCACGTCTGAAGGGGTCAATTATGCTGCGACTAAATTAGTCACAGTACTCATATTTGGCATTTTTTGACCACCGAGTCACAGGGAGGCGCCAATGCGCCTCCCTGTGACCGTTCGGCTATTCGGCGATCGGCGCTCCGTGGCCCCAAGAACCTTCCATGCCGCACACGGTCGAGGCAAACCCGGCAGCAAAGTCGAGCGCGCGCTCGATGGCCTCGGCGCCATCCTCACCACGCTTGGCGGAATCGAGATAGCACATCAAAAACGAGGTGAGGAACGAGTCGCCCGCCCCCATGGTGTCCTTCATGTCCGTTACCGGTTTAGCCAGCTGGCGGTAATAGCGCTCGCCGTCGTAAGCAATGCAGCCCTCGGCGCCCGCCGTAGCCGACACAAAACGCGGACCCAGGCCCTTCACCCATGCCAGACGTTCGCGAATCTCGTCCTCACTCGCGGCATCCGCCGCACTAAAGAAAGCGAAATCGACGTAGGGCGCAATCTGCTCGTAGTACTCGTCGGTGGAGTCGTCCGAAAAGTCAAAAGAGACCGTGACGCCCGCAGCCTTCAACTTGGGCAGCTCGCGCTCGGTGAAGCAATAGTTGCCCGAATGAACCACATCGAACTGCTTCATGTACGCAAGGTCAAAGCGATCGAGGACATAGCGCGCATCGCCACGGATACCGCCCTCGTTGGAGCCAAGGAAGACACGGTCACCGTCAACGACGGTGACGCGAGCCGCTCCGTTCTCGCCAATCATCTGCTCGCACTTGTCAAGCTCGATACCCTCATCCTCGAGGCTTGCAATGACATGCTCGGCAGCGGCGTCATTGCCAAAAATGCCCATGTATGCGGAGCGTGCGGCACCGCATTTCTTGGCATAAACGGCGAAGTTCACCGCATTGCCGCCAGGATACATGGTATGGATATGCTCGTAGCGATCGACGACGTTGTCGCCAAATCCGAGCGCGTTAACGTTAAATGCCATGGCCTTTGTCCCTTCTAGTACTCGACAACACCCATATAGCGACGGAAATCGGGATCGTGATCAAACACCCTGCCGCGTGCAGCACGCAGCTCGCAGTTCATGGCATAGAACAGCACCGGGTCCAGATAGGCACGGACGCTCGCCGGCACGGCTTCCATACCGTACTCCTTGGCATCGAGCACCATCAGCGTATCGGTATGCGTCTTAAGGAACGCCAGGGCGCGCTCGTCCATAGCACGGCACTCGCTGGAGCCCATCTGCAGGAAGTAAAAAACGCCATCCTGAGTAGCCTCGAAGGGGCCATGGAAGTACTCGGCAGAGTGGATGTAGCTGCAGTGCTGCCACTGCATCTCCATAAGAGAGCAGATAGCGAAACCGTAGGTCTGGCTAAAGTTGGGACCGCTGCCCAGAATATAGAAGAACTCGTGCTCCTGGCAAAGCTTGGCAAAGCGATCGCCCAGCTCGGCATTTACCTTCTCGCGTGCCGGGGGAAGAATCTTATCCATCTCGGCGATACCGGCATACATATCGGCAAGATCGGCGTAGCCCTCCTGCTGATCGAGCAGCTCTGCCGCAAGCGACAGCGAAATACCAGCGGGGACCTCGGCCTGCGGCACACCCTCGCCCCACGGGTAGACCCACGTGGTCCACTTGCCGGAGTCGATCTTAGATCCAGCGTTGTCGGTCTGGGCGATCACCGTAGCGCCGGCAGCAAGGGCAATCTCGCAGCCCTCGACGACCTCAGGGGTGTTGCCACTGTGGCTACAAGCGATGACCAGGGACTTCTCGCCCAGACGACGCGGACGCATGATATCGAACTCGCGAGCCGTATAGATATACGAAGTGAAGGTGGTTGCCTCGCGCTGCAGAAGCTCATGGGCCGGGATCAAATCGATCATGGAGCCACCGCAAGCAATCCAGTAGACGCTGTCGAACTTGCCCTTCTCGGCAATTGCCTCTTTGATCAGATCGTGTGCGTTCATATCCAGTTCCTTTCTTATTTGGCCCGCAATCAATGACGTTGGTTGCGTGGCCGATGGTTGTTTTAGTCAATCAGATATTTCTCGAATGCGGCCATGTTCTTGGCATCTGCCGCCGCCGGGTCATCGTAGTAACGACCGTCCGTGATTTCCTGGCCCAGCATGCCGTCGAAACCATGGGCGTTGAGTGTGGCGACGAAGGCGTCCATATCGTGCTTGCCATCGCCCCACACCAGATGACCATACGGATCACCGTCGATAAAGTGCATCTCGTGAATTGCCCCATCACCAAAGGCGGTAAACCAGTCCTCGAGTGTCTCGCCTGCAACGCCCATCGCGGTTGTATCAACCATGGGCTGTAAGTACGGGCTCGCGACCTCGTCAATCATGCGCTTCGCATCGGAAACCGTCGTCACAAGGTTGCTCTCCTCGGGACGTAGACTTTCCATCGTAAGCACCAGACCGTGCTCACCGGCATACTCCGCCAGAATGGACAAGTGCTCGCGGCTGCGCTTCCAAGCTTCCTCGCGGTCCTCGTCCCAGTCGCCCCAGCCCGAGTTGACGGACATACGGTCGCACCCAAGTACCTCGGCAAGCTCAATGCCGTGCTTAAAGTACGCCAGGCTGCGCTGCTCATGCAGCGGTTTGCGTGCGCAGTACTGCCAAGGATAGACAACATTCTCGGGGCACAGAGTACGATACCTAAGCCCACGGTCTGCAGCCTTTTTCGCCAGGACCTCAGCCTCAAAGTAGCCCGTGTGGTCGAGCGTCACATGCGGCTCCGCACACCACAGCTCAATGGACTCAAAGCCCAAACGCTGCTGCACATCAAGGAAGTAATCGAGCGACCACATGATGTAGTGGATATTCATGCCCGCAATCTGCTCGCGGCGCAGCGTCGGTTTGGATTCAGGCATCTTATGCCTCCTTATTTCGATCGAACACGATTTGTCCGTCCGACATCGTCATGTCAACCGCAAGATCACGTGCGTCGCGATAATCGAGGTCGAACACATCCCGATCGAGCACGCAGATATCGGCAAGCTTGCCAACCTCAAGCGTACCCAGCTCGTCTTCGCGCATCAGGTCGTACGCGCCCCCGGCAGTCCAAGCGCACAAGAGCTCGACAAGCGTCAGCGTGTTGACCTCATTCACGGGCAGTCCGTCGTCGAAGTATCCGCCGCACGCACTGTAGATTGACTCGCCCAGGCTCGGAATCAACAGCGGCAAATCCGTGCCACAGCACACTGTGCATCCGGAATCTTCCATGCCGCGGCGATTCCAGCTGTGCAAAAGTCGCGTCTCACCAATTTGTCGACGCATCATCGACAGGCAATCCTCACGCCGGTCCAGCGTCAGAATCTGCGGATAGACCTCGCAAATTCCACCTAACTTGCCAAACTCGACAAGATCGGTCGGGTCAGAGTTCTCGAGATCGGTAATCGCATGGCGGCGAAGCAACCGTCCATGCTCGTCTCGAGGCAGCGAGGCATAGAGCGCCACGGTGCGACGAACGGCGCCATCGCCCTGGCAATGCAAGGAATATCGGAAGCCGTCAGCATCAATTGCACGCAGCTCGTTCTCAATCAGATCCCACTCTGGCTCCTCGACGACCGTCTTGCCGGCAGCGCCCGCATCGGCCGAGTCCTCATAGGGGTCTATCATCTCGGCAAGCCCCGCCCATACGCCGCGATCGGTCATACGGTTGAAGCCAGAAAAACGAACGAACGGTCCCCGGAAGCGCTCTCGCGCCTCGCGGGCATATGCCAGATTTGCACCGGCGCCCACCGGCTGCGACATCATAGAGACGCGAACCGTCAGCTCACCAGATTCCTCACGGCGAGCCATTTCGTCGGCAAAGCCGTAGTAGTCATCAAACGCCATTTCCTTGATGGCGGTAACGCCGCGCTCGTTAAGCATGCTCATGTAGTCCGAATACCCGGCACGCACCTCGGGCAGCGCGAGGAAATCGCTCATCATGCGCCAGATCTTCTCGGCATAGCACGCCTGGGGTGTAAAGCCGTATCGCGCACTGGCGGCAGCATTGAGAACGCAGGTCTCCGCACCCGATGTAAAGCAGACGACGGGGATATCGCCAAAACAATCGTCAAACACAGCTGCTGTATTTGCGTTCTCGGCATCCGATGCCAACGTTTCGGGTAGGTTGTGGCCAAAAGCCGCCGCGCAATCCGGATGATCTTCTTTCCATGCACGCAAGAGCGACACGGCCTCTTTGGCATCAGCGATGCCGGACAGATCAGACCCCAACGTCCGCAGCGCCCAACCTGTATAGAAGGTATGCACATCGATCAGGCCAGGCATGACAGTGCGGTCGCCCAGGTCAACTACATCGTCCGCCTGGGTCAAATACGAAGTTACCTCACACTTGGTGCCAACAGCCTCAATTCGATTGCCACGGACCGCTACGAAACCTTCAAACGGCAGGTCCCCCGTACCGGTAAAGACGCTCTTAGACGTCAGGACCGTCAAACGATCAGACATCACAACCACCTACACCGGAAGCATGCCAGAGATTGCCGTTACGATCAGGCCAAAGACGACCATGAAAATGAAGAACTTCCAAATGGTCTTCCACCATTGGCCAAACGAAATCCTAGCCACGGCAAGACCGGCGACCGTCATGCCCGCCACGGGGCTGATGGTGTTGATGGTCTGGTTGGCAAACTGGAGCGCGGTGACGGCCGCCTCGGGATTGAGGCCCATGAGCTCGGTCAGGGGGCCCATAACGGGCATGGTGAGAGCCGCCAGGCCAGAACTCGAGGGAACCAGCAAAGAGAGCAGACCAAGGACGACATACATAAACGTGGTGTAGACGGCGGCGGGTGCACCGGCGAGCGCGGTAGCGAGCGCCTGGAGGATGGTGTCGATGATCATGCCGCCCTCGGCGATGACCAGAATACCGCGAGCGATACCGATAACGACGGCAGCGTACGCAAAGTCGGCGAGACCCTTAACGAACTCCTCAGCGATCGTCTGCTGGTCAAGACCGCCCAGGATACCGGCAAGCAAGCCCATGCCAAGGAACACGGCGGAAATCTCATTCATGTACCATCCCTGGGTAACAAGACCCCAGACGATAATGCCCATACCGCAGGCAAAATCGATAAGCACGAGCTTCTGACGGATAGTGAACTCTTCCTCGATGGAGGCATCGGTCACGGAAAACTCAACACGCTTGAGCTTATCGTCCTCGTACGTAATGGACGACTCGGGATTTTTCTTTACACGCATGGCGTAGCGCATGGCCCATGCGATACCGACGGCAGTGAAGATGACCCAAGAAACGGCGCGCAGCCACAGCTGAGGATTGCCCTCGATGCCAATGATGCCTTGGGCGATCAAAACATTAAACGGATCGATGGTCGAAGCACAATATCCCAGGTTAGGACCAAGGAAGCAGATGATGAATGCCGTCATCGAGTCATAACCGATGCCCATCATGATGGGAATGAAGATGGCATAGAACGGCAGGGCTTCCTCAGACATGCCAAACGTAGTGCCGCAAATGGACAGCAACGTCATCGTGATGGGAATGATGAGAATGTCCTTGTTCTTAAGCTTTTTAATCACACGGCTCATGCCGGCATTCAAAGCGTTGGTCTTGGTGATGATTGCGAACGATCCTCCAATCAATAAGACGAACGCAACAACGTCGGCAGCCTCTTGGATGCCCTTAGTGGGCGCTTGCAGGACCGCGAAGATATCCTGACCCAGATTGATGGTCTCACCGGTCTCGGAATCGGTGTAGTTCTTATCGACCTGTTCATAGGTTCCAGCAACGGCGACTTCGCGCTCGCCCGCCGCTGTCGAAATCGTCTTGCGCTGATACTGACCCGAGGGAACGATCCAAGTCAGGACCGCAAAGACAACGATCAGCAAGAACATGATCGTATAGACATGCGGTAATTTGAACTTAAAACGTCTGTTTGTCTTCTTCGCCTTCGTATCTGACATAGATACCTCCAAAGAACTCGAGACTGCATCGCATCTCGCTTCAACGCTTGCATAAGGCAAACGTTCTATGACGTTCTATAGATTACCAGCAGCTTTTCCCGTCATCAAGATAATTTCAAACTGATTGCCGCAACGCGGTTGAACGGTCGCGTTCGCGCCGTGAACGGTATGGAAGCGCCCGGTGAGATGATCCACCGGGCGTTTCCATTCGCAATGTCCTAGATGTCAAAAACGTAGCGAGACCCAACGATCCGCTGACGACCGATGATAAACGGCCGCCGTTGCTCATCGAAAAAGAAGGCTTCCATATAAAACAAGGGTTCGCCAACGGGAACCGCCAGCAACCGAGCGACCTCGGGCGATGCGCACGCGATCTCGAGCGTGCACGGGTCGGTAAACGCGGGCATGCGGCCAGTCTGGTTGCGCACGAACTCAAAAATGGATTGGTTAGATAGAGGCGCCGTTGATAGATAGGCGTTGTCCTCGTAAACGTATATGTTGTTCTCAAGCATGACGGGGACGCCATCGGCAGTACGCACGCGCTCAACGCAAATCAAGTCAGTTCCAACGGGAACACCAAAGAAATGTGCTTCGGTGGAATCCGCCGGCAGTATCTTTCTCGAAATGACACACGCCCCCGGTTCCATTCCGTTAACGCGGCATGCGTCCGAAAAACTCTGAACGTCATCCTTCTGGCGAATCTTGCGCTTGAGCTTGGGGGCATTGACAAACGTGCCTTTCCCCTGTCGCTTCGTTAGATAGCCCTGCTGGACGAGCTCCTCAATAGCACGTCGCACGGTAACGCGGCCAACTTTATAGCTCTCAGCCAATTCGAATTCGTTGGGTATCCGCGCGCCTGCCTTGTAGGCGCCGGAGTTGATTTCGTTTTTAATGATATCGATAACCTGTTGGTACAGCGGTATCGCTGCTTTACCGTCAGTTAGCCCTTCAGTCGGTGGCATATACCCTCTCCAAGCACGATTAAGTCTAAAGCGGGCTCAGGGGCATTCAACAAGCCCTTAAGCCCGCATTAGCTTAAAGTATGCTAGGTGTCGCACCAAAATGTTGGCTATTTACTCATCAGACCCGAAAAACGCGCAACTACCGCGCTCCTAAGAAAGCGTGAGCAGCTCCGGCAGCTGGTCGATAATCTTGTCCGCGGCATCCTGGCTAAAGCCAAAGCGTTCCTCGCGCTTGGCAATGACTGTCAGGCCGGCTCGCTTGCCAGCGGTGATGCCGGGCACCGAATCCTCAACGCAGCAGCAGCGATTCGCGGGCAGCCCCAGCAGGTCCAGCGCATGCAGGTAGATGTCGGGCTCGGGTTTGCTCTCCTTAAACTGCTCGCCGCTCACCACATACTCAAAGGCATCAGACAGCCCGCATGCGTTGAGCACTTCCTCGATGCTAACCATGGGAGACGAGCTGGCAAGCGCCACGCGAACGCCACGGCGCGGCAGCTCTCGAATCGTATCCACGGCGCCTGGGTTAATCAAAGCCTGATAGTCACGCGGACGCTTATGCGCCCACTCGTCCCAACGGGCCAACGCCTCCTCGCCAGTGAAGTGTCCCTTACCGGCGCGCTCAAACCAATCGACCAGCATATGCAGGAAGAACTGATGCGAGGTACCGACCTGCCCATTCAACTCCTCTTGAGTCAGATTAAGTCCAAGCTCCTTGGCAAACGCGGCAGTCTCGCCCAAGTAGTAATACTCGGTATCGACAATGACGCCGTCCATGTCAAAGATAACGGCGTCGAACGGAAATGCGGACACGGCACCCTCCCTAGCAAAAGGACGCCCGCAAGCAGGCGCCCGAGCCATGCATTAATCGGCGATTCTAACCCAGCAGCTTATCCAGCGCCACCGCAATGCCATCTTCGTTGTTATCGGCGGTCACCATCTGGGCTACAGCCTTAACCTCTTCGACGGCGTTACCCATGGCAACACCGGTGCCGGCCCACTCAATCATGGACTTGTCGTTCTGGCCGTCGCCAAACGATACGACCTCACTGGCATCGATGCCGAGCTTGGGCAGGGCACCCTCGAGTGCGCGGGCCTTGTCGATACCGGGCGCCGTGTACTCAAAGTACCAGTCGGCCGTAAACATGCCCGAAAGCGTCTGCTTAAAGGGCGCATACATCTCCTCGTAATGCGCCTGCAGGTAGGCCGGATCGCCCGCCGTCAGCAGCTTGTCCACGGGATAAGCATCAGCGACCTCATGCAGGCTCTCCACCTCGCGAATCTTAAGATCGCACGCATCGCGCTCGTATTTGACGATGTTTTTCTGCGAGCCGTCAGGCAGCGTGATCATGCAGTGATACGAATCCACGACATGCAAATCGCGACCGAGCGAAATCATAGGGATCACGTCAAAATTACGCAGGTGATCAATCAGACGGTGCAGCTCGTCAGCCGGCATAGCCTGGTCAAAAAGGACCTCATCGGTCTGAGCGTCGACCACATGCGCGCCATTAAAGGCAACCAGCAGACCGTCATGGTTTTGAAGGTCGAGCTCCTGCGCCAAGGCGTGCAGTCCCCATGCGGGACGGCCCGAAGCCAAGATGAGCTTAATGCCCGACTCCTGCGCCGCGAGCAGCTTCTCGCGCGTACGCGGGCTAATCACTTTCTGATCGTTGGTGAGCGTACCGTCGATATCCATCGCGATGGCTTTGATTGCCATATATGCCTCCCTGTCATTGAACAACCTTGTCTGAGCCATCATACAGAACACCCATCGCGACTCCGTTTACAACGGGCAAAAAGTCATATTGTCTCGAACATGAACGGCGTGTGGTCGTGAAGCTTTATCGCTCAGGTCAAATACGTCTGCTAGCGACGCTCATCCGTCGGTGCGCCCTCGACGATCGCGATGCCCGCCGATGCGCCTAACGCGCTGGCGCCGGCCTCGATGAATGCGCAAGCCTCTTCGTAATTATGGATACCGCCCGCCGCCTTGATTGCCACGGCATCGCCGAGCACCTCGTGCATCAGCCGCACGTCCTCGAGCTTAGCACCGCCAAAGCTTCTGCCGGTCGATGTCTTAAGGAATCCCGGCTTGGCCTCCAGCGCGATCTCGCATACACGGCGCTTGGCGGCGTCGTCGCCGTCCAGCTTGCACATCTCGACGATTACCTTGTCAGTGATGCCATGCGCGCGACAAAAATCAGCAATGGTAGTCATCTCGCGCTCGATGGCATCAAAATCGCGGTTCTCGATCGACCCCTGATTCAAAACGTAGTCAATCTCGGTAAAGCCACACGCAGCGTATTCCTCAAACCTCGCAAGCTTCTCCTCAAGCGTCATAGTGCCCTGGGGAAAGTCGATGGCGCCGGCAAGGATGATGTCAGAGCCCTCGAGCATGGCGCGGCCCGTCTCGTACTCCTGAAGGTTCGCGAATACGCAGCGAAAGTTGTACTTTAACGCCTTCTCGACATACTGCTCAAACGTGTCCTCGGGGGCATCGATATAGTCGATGTATTTATTGATGGGTTTGGCAAGTGTCATGCTGGGCCTCCTTGTTCAGGACTGACAACCGATTCGTGGTTTCACGCGAAATACCACGTTCAATGTACGCCCGACATACAAGGACAGCGTCCGCATTCCGACAAGTGGTATGAAATTAGCTGTAAACGTATATTTACAGACAGCGAATGGCACCGCACGCGGATGCCGACAGCAAGACATCCCCCCTCAATACACCCTCATGCCCCTTTACTGTTTGCGGCCAGAAATGATGAGCTGCACAACGTCGTTAGCGGTCGAATTCGACCTCTGACGACGTCACGCGACTCATCGTATCCGACCGACAACAGAAAAGGGGCACGTTCGCATAGCGTGGCGCGTGACGGTTGCAAAACCACCCCATTTGAAACAAACGCAAAAAAGTACTTGCAAAGACGCGTTCCGACATATAAGTTGATAAAAGACCGCCGTTGCGGTTTTAAGTAGATCGAGCATATGAAATTTCAGTTTTTAGCGTGTAAGAGAAAGAAGATCGGCAAAGTACAACCCCAAACGCAATGACAACTTAATGAGGTAACTGCCACATGTGAGGCACCCAGGGCATTGCTGTCTCGATTTTGAGCACGATGCCTTCCGCCTTGCATGGGCCGTTCCATCCCGCCCCTGCAGCAACTGCCTCACGGGCTCATTGAAAACCGCATAGCACCCCAACGTCAGCACATCACCCACGGCAAGCACATCACTCACGACAACCAACACATCAACAAACAGCACGAACATCAACCGATTGGAGAAGCTATGACAAACCACCGCGCTGAAGACGGCGATAAGAAAAGCATTCTGGATGCCCGCATTGAGCGAGCATATGCAAACGAATATGACGCCGCCTTTGCCGCCGCGACCATCAAGAACTACGCGTCGCTACCGCTCGCGACGATCTTGGCCGACCACCCTCAACTGCTGAAGCGCTGTACAAAGATCATGGGCGACCCCGACATTCGCAAGCTGACAGACCCCTATGCCCCAAAACGCGACAACGATTCGTACGTTCTTACCGTAGGCTGCCTAGCCCATATGCTTACGGCGCTCGACACGAAACTCAAGCTCGAATGGGAACCCGACGAGCGTCATGAACTCGAAAGCAAGCGGAACACCCTGCGCACCGCACTGTTCCTTCCGTTGGACGGCCTCAAGCGCTGCAAAGTCGAGCTCAATACACAGGCGCGGCAAAAGCCCGGGACCACAGGGCAGAAAACTCCAAGACCCCATGCGGCCATCGTCGACCGCAACCGATATAACCGCATGACCGCGCATTTTTCTGCCGAGGGAGCAGCCATAAGGACGCTGATCGACCTGCTGTGCCTCCCGAGCATCAACGAGCTATTTGAGGGCTATCTCGCCCTTGTTCCCGCGACGGCACCCAAGTCGGTAGCAAAGATCATCGAGACCTGCAGACGCCAGTTTGAGCGCCATCGCAATGGCAGCGAGATGAACGCCAGCATCGCGCAGTACTACGCGGCTCATTACAAAAATGACGGATGTGCCCCTGTCGAGCATCAGCTGCGGCTCGCCTACACCACGCCCGCCGCAACGCTCTATCGCTTTGGAGCCCTTGGCGCTTGCGAGCCGCACGAACAGGCAGCCTGCCCCACAACCGAGCTCGATCTCAGGCTCGGACGAACCCTGTAGCCCGCCAGCCCCTCCGCGGGCAACAATCCTATTCCACAACACAACCAACAGAAAGGAGTCCTCATGGACACCAATCATTCCCCCATCATCAGCCCCCTCACCATGCGTGAATCCGCCCGAGGCATCACGCTCACCAGCATTTACGATGAGATGCTCGCCCGTCGCGAGCTCTCCGTCATGGGAAACATCGAAACCCCGATGGCCCACGACCTATGCCAGCAGATCCGCCTGCTCGATGCCACCGACTCCAGCCGCCCCATCACCATATTTGTCGCCAGCGCCGGCGGAAGCGTGCGATCGGGCCTTGCGATCTATGACGCCATGCGCCTCGCATCGTGCCCCATCCGCACCGTCTGCCTGGAATTCGCCGCGTCCATGGGCGCCGTGATCTTTATGGGCGGCGACGATCGCCGTATGGCGCCCCATGCAGAGCTCATGATTCACGACCCGCTGATCCCCAGGGGGCAGGCGGCTCGGCACTTGCGCTGCAGGAAACCAGCCGGCGTCTCATGCAGACCCGCAAGACCCTCACGCAAATCCTCTCGGACCGCAGCGGCCTCACGCCCAAGCGCATCCAGTCCCTCACTGCAAAAGACACCTACCTTTCGGCCGAGCGCGCCGTCGAGCTCGGCTTTGCCCACGAAATCCTCTCGACCACCAAGGAGGTCGCCCATGTCTAACCTCGCCAGCCGTCTCGCCGCATCTGAGTCCGCATCGTCCACCATCCTCGCCAAGGATCGAACGCTTTCCTGCGACACCCGCCAAACGGGACTCAACAACAATGCACTTGTGATCGGCCCCTCGGGAGCCGGCAAGACCCGAAACGTCCTCAAGCCCAACCTGCTGCAAATGAACGCAAGCTACATCGTGCTCGACACCAAAGGCACGCTCTGTCGCGAAGTGGGACCCGTGCTGGCAGCCCACGGTTACCGCGTGCAATGTCTCAACTTCGCCGACCTCAACACCGTCCCGGCCCTTGCGCCCGGCATCGAGCGCTGCGGCTACAACCCCCTGAGGCACATTCACCGCAAGGCGGACGGCAGGCCCAACCAGCAGGACATCCTCTCGGTGGCAAAGGCCATCTGCCCCATCGAGGACAACAACCAGCCTTTTTGGGATCATGCGGCGGCAAACCTGCTGTCGTGTCTTATCGCCTACGTCACCGAACAGCTACCCGCCGACGAGCAGACGATCAGCTCGGTCATCAAGCTGATCGAGCACCTGCAGGACGGTGCCACAGGTCGATTGTTTGACGACCTGATCACGACCGACCCCCAAAGCTATGCCCTCTCGCTATGGCGGCGCTACGCCATTACGCAAAATGCCGAGCGCATGCACGCGAGCATCGTCGGCATCCTTGCCGAAAAGGTCATGTGTCTGGGATTCGACGGTGCGGCACAGCTCTATCGTGAGTGCCATCAGGTGGACTTCGCTTCCATGGGACACACCCCCTGCGCCCTGTTTGTAACCGTGAGCGATATTGACCGCAATCTCGATCCGCTGACCGGCCTCTTTATTTCGCAGGCGTTTATGGGCCTCATTCGTGAGGCCGATAGGCAGCCCGACGGCAGCCTGCCCGTGCCCGTGCGCTTTATGCTCGATGACTTCGCAAATCTGCAGATCCCCCAGATCGACAACGTGCTCTCGATTATCCGAAGCCGCAACATCTGGGCAACGCTGCTGCTGCAGTCGACCAACCAGCTCGATGCGCTCTATGGCGAGGCACGCGCACGCTCCATCATGGGCAACTGCGACACGCATCTGGTGCTGGCGTTCCAGGATCCCGAGAGCGCCCGGGTGTTTTCCGACCGCGCCGACGCGCTGCCCAGCACGCTCATGGCGACGCCGATCGATCGCTCGTGGCTCTTTGTGCGCGGCTGCACTCCCGAACAGGTCGAGCGCTTTAGGCTCGAAGACCATCCGCTCTACGGGGAGCTGCCCGAGGCGCAGCGAGGCCATGCGGAGGCCGAGCTCTAGACGCAGGGCCCTCGCAGCACGCGACGCTCCGGCGAAGATCCTTAAAGGCCGTGCGCCCCGGGGCCACGGCAAAGCAAAGGGGCCCGCATCCGATGGGATACGGGCCCCTGACTATAAGGCGCGATGCGTTAACAGCAGCGACTACTTGCGGTGAGCGCGGTAGAACTCGATGAGCGCCTGGGTCGAAGCGTCCTGCTCGGCCTTGGCGGCGTCGTCATGGAAGGCTGGAGTGATCTGCTTGGCAAGCTGCTTGCCCAGCTCGACGCCCCACTGGTCGTAGGAGTCGATACCCCAGACCGTGCCCTCGACAAACGTGATGTGCTCGTACAGGGCGATGAGCTCGCCGAGTGCGAACGGGGTCAACGTGTCGCCAAAGATCGAGGTCGTCGGACGGTTGCCCTCAAAGCAGCGGGCCGGGACGATCTGCTCGGGCGTGCCCTCGGCGCGCACCTCATCGGCCGTCTTACCAAAGGCGAGCGCCTTGGTCTGGGCCAGGAAGTTGCCCAGGAACAGCTCGTGCACGTCCTGGCCGCTGTCGGTCGCAGGGTTGGCGGTATTGGCGAAGGCAATGAAATCGGCCGGGACCACCACGGTGCCCTGGTGCAGCAGCTGGTAGAAGGCGTGCTGACCGTTGGTGCCGGGCTCGCCCCAGAAGATCTCACCGGTGTCGGAGGTCACGGCGCTGCCGTCCCAGCGGACATGCTTGCCGTTGGACTCCATGGTGAGCTGCTGCAGGTAGGCCGGGAAACGATGCAGGTACTGGCAGTACGGCAGCACGGCGTGGCTCTTGGAACCGAAGAAGTTGACGTACCAGACGTTGAGCAGGCCCATCAGCGCAACGGCATTGTTCTCGAGCGGCGTGTTGCAGAAGTACTCGTCGATAGCGTGGAAGCCCTCGAGGAACTGCTGGAAGCGCTCGGGACCGAGCACGACGATCAGCGACAGGCCCACGGCGGAGTCGACGGAGTAGCGGCCGCCGACCCAGTTCCAGAAGCCGAAGGCGTTGGCGGGGTCGATACCGAAGGCCTCAACCTTCTCGAGTGCGGTGGAAACGGCGACGAAGTGCTTTGCCACGGCCTCGGCGTTCTGCTCATCGGAGCCGTCGATGGCGCCCTGGACCTTGAGCTGCTCGAGCATCCAGGTCTTGACCTCGCGGGCGTTGGTGAGGGTCTCGAGCGTGGTGAAGGTCTTGGAGACGATGATCACGAGCGTGGTCTCGGGATCCAGGCCCTTAAGCTTCTCGGCCTGGTCGTTGGGGTCGATGTTGGAGATATAGCGGCAGTCGATACCGGCGTCGGCATAGGGACGCAGAGCCTCGTAGGCCATGACCGGGCCCAGATCGGAGCCGCCGATGCCGATGGACACCAGGTGCTCGATCTTCTTGCCGGTAACGCCCTTCCACTCACCGGAGCGCACGCGCTCGGCGAAGGCATACATGCGGTCGAGGACCTCGTGCACGTCGGCGACGACATCCTGGCCGTCGACGATGAGCTGGCCCCTCTCGGTTGCGGGGCGGCGAAGCGCGGTGTGCAGGACGGCGCGGTCCTCGGTGGTGTTAATGTGCTCGCCGGAGAACATGGCGTCGCGGCGCTCCTCGAGCTTCACCTCGCGGGCAAGATCGCACAGCAGCTTGACGGTCTCATCGGTCACCAGGTTCTTCGACAGATCGAAGTGCAGGTCACCGGCGTCAAAGCTCAGCTTGTTCACGCGCTCGGCATCGGCAGCGAACCAGGCCTTGAGGTCGATACCATCGGCCTCGAGCTTCTCCTGATGAGCCTCGAGTGCCTTCCAAGCGGCAGTCGACGTAGCATCGATAGGTGCGGCAACAGTTGCCATAGAGTCCTCCTCAGCATACGGGCGCACGCCTCCATGCGCCCGGACATTCAGATGCCACTATTCTAGCGCAGGTCAAGACTACAATCAGCGAGCGTTGCCAATCGGCCCCCAAACGGCAACCGATCAAAAAGGGACAGGCTTATTTTGGCAGGTCAAACGCTTTACCAACCAAAAATAACCCGTCCTTTTATGGCAAATATTAGGCCGCGGCGCAGACGCTACCGAGTAACTCACGCAGAGGAGACCCGATGCCCTCCAGCAGTTCGGGCGCGATAATGGCAAAAACGGGAACCTCGCCGGTGCCCACGACAGCAGGCACCTTGCCCTCCGAGACAATGCATCCATAAGGCACAAAGCCGTCTTCGCCGGCATCGAGCGCCGCCATGCGACGCGCGAGCTCGCGCGCAAAGCCGGCAGTATCGGCATCGCCAATCGCCAGGACAAAGTCCACGCCTTCGTCGGTCGCCAGGGCTACGGCCTCATCGACCAAATCGTCTCCCCCATCGCCCCCGACCAAGCCGCAGCGAAAAAGCACGCGTTCGAGTAGAGCTCGATCAAGCGAGCCGAGCGCCGCCGAGACGAGCTCATCGTGCGTATGTTTGTCACCGCCCAACACGACCAGCGCCTTGGTGCCACCGTAGTGAGCGACCAATCGTCCGCACCAGCGAGCCACGTCTCCATCCGCAACAAGGCGCGTCGGCATACCAAACCCATAATTGACCATCTTTTCCACAACCCTTCCGTGCGTATAGGCGGTATCAATCGTTAGGCTCATGCTACGAAGCGAGGTTTTCCGAGCTGTTTCGCACTCTTTAGAGCTGCGTTAAAACCCGATCCAACCGCACGACCATACCTACCAAAACAAACCAGTCCCTTTTTGACAGGTTTTGACGACGTCCGGACGAGCGGGTATTATCGAACAGGTATTCGATAAGAACATGTGTTTGATGAAAGGACACGGATGGCGCACGAGCAGCACACCTATATCTGCATCGACCTCAAGACGTTTTATGCCAGCGTCGAGTGCGTCGACCGTGGGCTCGATCCGCTCACCACCAACCTGGTCGTTGCCGACGAATCGCGCGGGCGCACGACCATCTGCCTCGCCATCACGCAGGCCATGAAGGACTTAGGGATTCACAATCGCTGCCGCCTATTCGAGATTCCCGATGGTATCGACTACATCACGGCCGTACCGCGCATGCAGCACTATATGGAGGTGTCGGCGCAAATCTACGGCATCTATCTGGAATACGTAAGTCCGCAAGACATTCACGTCTATTCAATCGATGAATGCTTTATCGACGTGACGCCCTATCTGGACCTCTATCACACAGATGCGGAAGGGTTCGCCTGCACGCTGCGCGACGAGGTCCTCGCGCGCACCGGCATCACGGCGACGGTCGGCATCGGCCCCAACCTATTCCAGGCCAAGGTAGCGCTCGACATTACCGCCAAGCACGTACCCAGCCGCATCGGCATACTCGACGACGAGACCTTTCGCAAGGAGATCTGGCCCCATCGTCCCATCACCGATATCTGGGGCATCGGTCCCGGCGTGGCAGCCCGCCTCGAGAAATACGGCGTCTACGATCTGATGGGCGTCGCGGCGCTCGACGAAAACCTGCTTTACGACGAGCTCGGCGTCAATGCCGAATATCTCATCGACCATGCCTTCGGGCGCGAGCCGACAACCATCGCCGATATCCAAGCCTATCGCCCGCAAGCAACTTCGACCACCACAGGACAGGTGCTCTCGAAGGGTTATGCCTACGAACAGGCCTATACCGTCTTGCGCGAGATGGTCGACAACGCCGTTTTAGACTTGGTCGATAAGCACGTGGTCTGCGACAGCATCTCGCTCTTTGTGGGCTACGCGAGCGAACGCGCCGACATACGCCGCCTCGACGCCAGCGGTACAGCGCAGTATGTGGACGGATGCGGGCACCTGCGCTCGAGCACATCGAGTATCGAACCCACCGCAACCGCCGGCCCCGAGCTCGCGCCCCGTGCGCCCAAGCCCGTCCAGCGCGATGACGAACGGCGTCGCCTGGTGCGCGAAGCGCAGGCAATCGATGGCATCTTTGTGGGAGAGCATGGCGGCAAACCGCGCGGTGGCTATGCCGCACTCTTTGCGCACTCTAACGCCTCGCGAAAGCTGAGCGAGCGTACCAATTCGTTTAAGAAGATCATGGGCTATTTCGATGAGCTCTGGGCGCAGACTGTCGATCCCAAACGACCGGTCAAGCGCATCAACCTGGGATTTGGCAACCTCATGCCCGAGGAATTTGCCACCATCGATCTATTCAGCGATATCGAGGCCGATGAGCGCGAGCGCGACCTGGCGCGCACCGTCCTGGCCGTGAAAGGCAAGTACGGCAAGAACGCGCTCGTCAAGGGATTAAGCTTTACCGCCGGCGCCACCGCGCGCGAACGCAACGAACAAGTTGGAGGACACCGTGCCTAAACCCAAACAACAGCCCGTGCGCCCGCCGACCGCCTTCGAGCGCTTGGCGGACCCCGAGGGCAGACGCCGCGCCGCCGACCCCAACCTCACTGCCAACGGTGCCGTGCGCGCCAACCGCGCCGCACAGTTTATGCCCTTTGCCGCCCTCACGGGATACTACGAACTCGTGCGCAAGCAGGAAATCACCATCGAGCCAAAACGTGAGCTCACGGAAGAAAAAGCCCTCGTGCTTTCTAAAAAACTCGAGGGTCTCAAACGTGGCGACTTGGTTCGTGTCACCTATTACGATACATACGGCTATCGCAGCCGCACCGGCATCCTCGACGAGGCGCTCCCCGCCTTCAAGCTCCTCAAGCTCCGAGACATCGCCATCGACTTCGACGGCATCCAAGACATCGAACTGCGCGGACGAGCCTAGCCAAGGAAGCGCATCCAGAGCGACGCTTACAGCGTCATGACGTAGTAGCCCGCGTCTTTCACGGCCGTCTCGAGGACATCACGATCAACCGGCTGCTTAGAGCGCACGCGTGCCGTGTGGTCCGCATACGTCACCGTTGCCCACACGCCATCCAGTGCATTGAGGGCATTGGCTACGTTCTGAGCGCAGCCGTCACAGCTCATGCCGCCGATGAGCAGCTCATCGCTATAGGGATAGTGTGACGCATCGGTATCCACCACAACAACCTTTTTGGCCTTCTTGCCGCTCGCACCATCGCTGCAACAACTCTTCCCATGTGTCGAAGCGGCAATGCGACGCAGTCCAAAAAACATGCCGACGGCAATGACGGCCAGCACGATGAGATTCGCAGGGCTGAGCAAGTCACTCATGCGTTCCCCTTTCAAGTAGCCCTATCTAGATACCCCCATGGGGTGTCCCCATCTTAACCCAAAATCATGTCTGTTCGGTCAATTAGTTTCCCTCTTCAAACTTTTTTGTTGACCATGGCTTACTTTCGTGTATAAGTTTTCCTAGGCTAACAACTGAGGACCCGAAAGGGGCATCGTGACTCGAACCATTGACATCCCAACATACCAAACGGCTGTCGTGCGCAACTGCTCCCCTACGCTCGCAGGTATCAAGCCGGCATCGCTCTTTACCTATCCCGGCGTTTACGCCAACCAAAACGGAAAACCCGGCGCCGCCCATATCGAAGGGCGACGCTCTCGCCTGCTCGCCGTCATAGCCCAATGCAACCGCGAGCTCCAGCCACTCGGGATCCATATGAGCGTTTTGGTCTGGCGCCCCTGCGGAGCGCTCATCTATGTGTACCGCCCTGCGGACCTCATGCGATACCTCTCCGACCCCCGCGCCACGACGGCGCTTGCCGCCGAAGGTTACGATGTCCACAACCTGCCCGCATCACTGGTGCATCTCGCCGCGCGCATCACGCTGGCAAGCAGCAATGCCGCAGAAAGCGCCTATGACGGCAGCGTCTGCGCACTCGCGCGAAATAGGCACTGCGATACGGGGTGCATGTGCGAGTTCCCCCACGAAATTGGCTATTTTTTGGGCTATCCCTACGAAGATGTCCATCAGTTTATCGTCCAGCACGGCGAAAACTATAAGGTCTTTGGCGCATGGAAGGTATACACAAACGTTGAGCAGGCGCTCACGACCTTCGATTCCTATCGCACATGCACGCAATACCTTACCTACATCTATCAACAGGGCTGCACCCTGGGACAACTTGTCCAGGCAACCCGATAGAGCATACAAAACGCGGCCGCACGCCGCACAACCGAAAGGAAGACATATGAGCAAGATCGCAGTCGTCTACTGGAGCGGTACAGGCAACACCGAGGCCATGGCAAACTTCGTTGCCGAGGGCGCAACCGGTGCCGGCGCCGAGGCAGAGGTCATCTCCTGCGCCGACTTCTCCGCAGACAAGGCCGCCAGCTATGACGCCATTGCCTTCGGCTGCCCCGCCATGGGTTCCGAGGAGCTTGAGTATGACGAGTTCCAGCCTATGTGGGACGAGGTCAAGGAGACTCTCGGCGACAAGAAGGTCGTCCTCTTTGGCTCCTATTCGTGGGCCGAGGGCGAGTGGATGGACAACTGGAAGGCCGATGCCGACGAGGCAGGCGTCAACGTCGTCGATTCCGTCATTTGCTACGACGCCCCCGACGATGAGGGCGAAGCGGCCTGCAAGGCCCTGGGAGCGGAGCTGGCCTAACGAAGCCGTCAGAAAGTCGCAAGGCAACTGACAGCCGAGTACCGCACAACAACAGTCGCTCATACCCAAACAAAAACGGGGACCGGATACTATCCGGTCCCCATTTGTTATATCGACAACTTCGACGCGCCGCTACGAGATATTGCCCAAAAACGCCTTGGTGCGTTCGCTCTTGGGGTGGTCGAAGACCTCGCTCGGCGTACCCTCTTCCACAATGACGCCGCCGTCCATAAAGACGACGCGGTCGGCGACATCGCGGGCAAAGCCCATCTCATGCGTTACCACGATCATAGTCATACCGTCACGTGCTAGGTCGCGCATGACGCCCAATACATCGCGGACGAGCTCGGGGTCGAGCGCCGACGTGGCCTCGTCAAAGAGCATCACGTGCGGGTTCATCGACAGGGCGCGGGCGATGGCGACGCGCTGCTGCTGGCCGCCCGAAAGCTGACTCGGCATAAAATCAATGCGCTCGGCCAGGCCGACCTTGGTCAGCTCCTCGATGGCGATCTTCTCGGCCTCTTCCTTACTGCGCTTGAGCACCTTTTGCTGCGCAAGCATGACGTTCTTTTTGACCGACAGGTGCGGGAACAGGTTGAACTGCTGAAACACCATGCCCAAGTGCGTACGTACCTTATTGAGGTCGACGCCCTTGGCACACACATCCACGCCCTCAACGACAATCGAGCCGCTCGTGGGATGCTCCAGGCGATTGATGCAGCGAAGCATCGTCGACTTGCCCGAGCCCGAGGGGCCCAGGACCACAACGACCTCACCCTTGTGCACGTCCAGATCGATATCACGCAGAACCACGTTATCGCCAAAAGCCTTTTGGAGGTTCTTGATGCTGACAACGACCTCGTTGGAATTCGTTTCACTCATGACAGGACCTCCTTACAGACCGGCGATATGATCGGCGGGCGTCGCGACAACCTGTCCGGCGCTCTTGGTGGGACGCTTCTTTTTGGTTTCGGCCGTCCCCAGAAGTCTCGCCTCAAGACCGCTCACCAAGCGCGCAAGCGGCAGGGTAATGACCAGATAGAACAGAGCGGCAACCACATACGGCGTGATGGAGCCCGTCGTGGCCACGATGGTGCGGGCGTTCATGACGATCTCAACGACACCCACGGCGGCAAGCAGCGACGTGTCCTTGTAGAGCAAGATAAACTCGCTGGTCAGCGTAGGCAGGACATTGCGGAACGTCTGCGGAATCATGACATAGAGCAGCGTCTGGAAGGCATTCATGCCCAGCGAGCGAGCAGCCTCGTTTTGGCCCTTGGGGATCGACTGAATACCGGCACGGAAGATCTCGCACAAGTACGCAGACGAGTTCATGGCCATGACGATAACACCCAGCACATAGTCGTCCACTTTGACACCGGCCAGCGGCAGACCGAAAAACGCGATATAGATCTGCAGGAACGCCGGCGTACCGCGAATGATATTCACATAGATGCCGGCAAGACAGCGCAGGATGCGCGACTTAGAGATGCGCATGAGCGACAGGGCAAAACCGAAGGGAATTGCCAGCGGAAACGCCACAAGCACGATCGAGAGCGACATAAGGAAGCCCTTGAAGACGATCGGCAGGCTCTGGACCAAAATGACCGGGTTCAGGAACAGGCGCAGGAACATATTGGAGTTCCACGCCTCGACCCACGGCTGCTCTTTAAGGTCAGCCAGGAAGTTATCGAAGGCCGTCACGCCCTTGATCTCCACCGACGGAATCTTGGAGATCTTCTTGGTCGACCCGTCGGCGAGCGTATAGGTGCCGCTAAAGGCCTCATCGCCGCCCTCGACGGGGAAGGTCACGCCGTAAACCTCGACACGGAAAAAGCCGCCGGCAGGCGCCGTCTCGCCAAAGTCAATCTTGAGCGTCTGGCCGTCAGCCTTGCACGTGGGCTTCATGGGCGTACGATCCATGAGGTCCTCGCCCGAGAGCATCGTCAATCGCGTGTCATCGGTACCAAACGTCGTGCCGTCGACAAACGTCAAGGAAAGACCGCTCAGCTCCTCGTCGGCATCGGCCTGAACTTCCCAGGTAATGCGCGTCTCGGTGCCGCCGACCACATCGCTGCCCGAACCGGTGTTGGGTCGGGCGGTAATCTTTGCGGTCTCAAGCGCCTGAGCGGTCGTGGGCGCATATGCCCCCGCGCACACCAGCGCGAGCGCCACGGCCATGACGCAGGCTAGCTTTTGGAGCAAGGCGGACAGTGGAAAACGCTGCTCCGCGGCCCCTTTGTTCAGTCGAGACAAGGTGGCTCCTATCGTAGAAGTTGCCGGCAAAACGAGACGGAAACGCTCTCCGTCAAGAGAAGCGCAAAGGCCCTCTCCGCAAAACGGAAAGGGCCCGCGCGCAATCAAGTAGTTATTTTACTTGATATTGTACTTAGCCATGAGGGCGTCGACGGTACCGTCGTCGGTCAGGTCCTTGATGGCCTGGTTGATGTCGTCCTTGAGCTTGGTGTTGCCCTGGTTGATGGCGATGGCGTACTCCTCGCCGGTGCTGATCTGCTTGATGGTCTGGCAGGTGTTGAACTGCTCGGCGGTCAGCTGGCTGGCAACGGAGCGGTTGGTGACTACGGCGTCGCCCTTATCGGACTGCAGGGCGCTGAAGCACTCGGTGGCGTCCTTGTAGGGGACGATCTTGGCCTTCGGGAAGTTCTCCTGGGCAAAGGCCTCGGCGGTCGAGCCAGACTGGACGATGATGGTAGCGTCGGAGTTGTTGAGCTTCTCGCTGAAGTTATCGGCCGTGATGTCGGTGTTATCGACCTTGGTCACGATAGCCTGATCGTCCATGTAGTAGGAATCAGAGAAAGTGACTTCCTTCTCACGCTCGGGCGTGTCGGTGATAGCCGCGATGGAAACGTCATACTTGGCGCCCGAAGCGACGCCCGGAACCAGCGTGTCAAAGTCATTGTTGACATACTCGACATCCAGGCCCAGCTTGTCACCGATAGCCTTGATGAGCTCAAGGTCAAAGCCCTGGTAGTCGCCGTTGTCATCCTTGTACTCAAACGGCGCGTACTCGGCAGAGGTGCCGACGGTCAGCGTGCCGTCCTTGACGAGCGCGTACTCCTTGGAGCCGTCGACCTTCTCGACCTTAGCGTCGTCAGAGCTGCTGGAACCGGCATCAGAACCAGAGGTGGCGTTGGACGAACCGCAGCCCGTCAGAGCAAGGGCGAGCGCCATAGCGCCCGTGGCGGCAAATGCGCCAAGCTTCTTCAGCTTCATAATCAGTCTCCTTCCGGTGACCTCGTTTGATTCAGAGGTCTGCAAAAACTGTTGGCTATTATGCACCCGGAATTACGAATCTGCAATGAGAAAACTGATTGAAACAAACCCATAACGTGAATAGAATACTCTACTTTGTGACAGTCATTACTGCTGCAATGACCTTAATAGTCTAATTTCAGCTGCATAACCTGCAAGTTCGTTCGGAGTCTCCAAAATAAACGGCAGCGAACGCAAACGGCCATTCGATACAATATTCTGCATAACCTGCATACCGCCACCAAATTCCTCGCTGCCAAGGTATCCCTTGCCGATGCACTCGTGACGATCTTTATGGGCGCCACAAGAGTTCTTGGAGTCATTGATATGCACGGCGCGCAGGCGCTCGATACCCACCACACGATCGAACTCGTCGAGTACGCCGTCCAGATCATGGATGATGTCGTAGCCGGCATCGCTCACATGGCAGGTATCCAAACAAACGCCCAGCTTGGCCGACAGCTCGGGGCGCTTGCCGGCAACACCCTCAATGATGAGCGCCAGTTCCTCAAAGCTACGACCCACCTCGGTGCCCTTGCCCGCCATGGTCTCGAGCAATACCGTCGTCTGCTGCCCCTCAAACATCACCTGGCACAGCGTGTCGACAATCATCTGAATGCCGGCGTCTGCCCCCTGTCCCACATGCGCGCCAGGATGGAAGTTGTAGTAGTTGCCGGGCAGCGCTTCCAGACGCTGCAAATCTTCCGCCATAGCCTCCAAGGCAAACTCGCGCGCCCGCTCCTTAGCGGAGCAGGGGTTATAGGTATACGGGGCATGCGCCACCAGCGGTCCAAAGTCGTTTTGCGCCATAAGCTCGCGCAGGGCCGCCACGTCATCCATGTCAAGGTCTTTTGCCTTGCCACCGCGCGGGTTGCGCGTAAAGAACGCAAAGGTATTGGCGCCAATGGACAACGCCGTCTCCCCCATCGCCCGATAGCCCTTCGTCGTCGAAAGATGGCACCCGATCGTCAGCATCTCCAACTCCCCCTCATCAGTTGCGGTGAAATACGGTCTATTGGTGCCTTATTTTGGCGCAAACAGACCGTATTCCACCGCAAGTTATAAAAGGGGCATCAGAGATGTGGGCCGCCAGGCACCACGGGCGCCGGCGTCATGATCCCCTACGCGTCAGCGCCAAGTCCTAGAGGGCTAGACGGATTGCATCGATGATGTGCGCGCAGCGCTGCGTGGCGGCTAGGGACATGATGGGGCTTTCGAGTTTCCCCGCCTGAATGAGCTGCGTCGCATGCTGGATTTCGCCGTAGAAATCATCGACCTCAAACGGGGCATTTATTTCGAGCGTTCGCCCGTCGGAGTACTTCACATGGGCGAGCTCGGGGCGATGGAGACGCTCGATTTCCAACGAACCCCGCTCACAGGCAATCGTTAAGCGGCTTTCATATGTTGCTTTGCCGTCGCACACCATATGAATGGGTATACCGCCGACGCTCATATGGATCTCGTCGGCCCAATCGACGCGACCGCCCGATACGTCACGCCAGCGAACTTCACGGGACGAAACCTCGCACGCGCCCGCGAGCAAATCCTCAAACCAACCAACCGCATAGCAGCCCATGTCATATAGACAGCCGCCCTGCAACGGATCAAGCAGATAGCCCGAAGGAGACTCGCCGTAATCGAGCTTTTGCACGCTTTCAATCGAGACAATACGGCCAAGCTCACCCGACGCAAGCAAGTCCTTCACGCGAGTGCGCATCGGGCAAAACCGATTCTTCATCGCCTCCATAAACAGCACGCCGCGCTCGCGAGAGATGGAGGCAATCGAGAGAGCCTCTTCCTCACTCAAAACGGCCGGCTTTTCGCACAGCACGGCCTTTCCGGCGCGCAGCGCGCGACAGGCCCAACGCGTATGCATGCCATGCGGAAGAGCCAAGTAGATTGCGTCGACATCGGGGTCGGCAATCAGCGCGCCATAAGCCGCGTCGCCGTTATTGTCGACCGAGGCATGGCCATGCGCAGCATCGATCGAAAACGCTCGGCAAAATTCCTCGACATGTGCAGGAGTGCGGCCGGCCGCAGCCACAAGCCGTGCCCCGTCCACCTCCTTGAGCGACGATGCAAATCGATGCGAAATGTGCCCGGCGCCCAAAACGCCCCAACGAACCTCACGCAAATCATCACATGAATCTCGATGACCCACGACAGCCCCCTTCAGTTGCGGTGAAATAGTTCCTGTTTGGCCCCTATTCTGCCGCAAACAGGAACTATTCCACCGCAAGTTATAAAAGGGTCATGAGGAGCGCGTTTTGCCGAAGGCCTTAAGCACCGCCGTCACGGGACCAGGCTGGAAACGTCGGCGCACATCGTCGAGACGCTCGGGAATATCGATGTGCTGCGGGCAGTGCCGCGCGCATTTGCCGCATTTGACGCAATTGCTCACCAACTTGGGCTCGCTTGTGCGCACCGCGCTCGCCGTAAAGTATTGAGACAGCCCCGTAAACCAGCTGTGCGCATAGCTTGCGTTGTAGGCGGCAAAACATCCAGGGATATTGATGCCTTTAGGGCACGGCATGCAATAGCCGCATCCCGTGCAGGGCACACGGTTCGATTTCTCAAACTCCATCAACACGCGCGCAATCGTGTCGAGCTGGTTGGCCGTCATCGAATTCGGCAACGCGAGGTCTGCCAGTGACGAATTCTCGTCCACCTGCGCGGTATCGGTCATACCCGAAAGCAACATGGTCACCTGGGGATGATTCCACACCCACGAGAGCCCCCAAGCGGCAGGCATATGCAAATGCCGATCGCATGCACCATCGAGAACAGCGCGCGCCCGCGGAGGCAATTTGCCTGCCAAGCGTCCGCCCAAAAGCGGCTCCATCACAAACACCGCGAGACCTCGCTCGGCGGCGGCCATGAGCCCCGCCGTTCCCGCCTGATATCGTTCTCCAGCGTAGTTGTACTGGATCTGGCAAAAGTCCCACTCATACGCATCGAGCATCGTAAGAAAGTCCGCCGCGCTGCCGTGGTACGAAAAGCCTATCTGACGAATACGCCCTGCAGCCTTTTGCTGCGCGATCCAGTCCTCGATGCCCAACGCCACCACACGTTCCCACTGGGCGGGCGAGGTAATGTTGTGCATGAGGTAATAGTCGATATGGTCAGTCCGTAGGCGGCGCAGTTGCTCGTCGAAGAACCGGTCGAAATCCTCCGCGCATTTGCACGAAGCATGCGGCAGCTTGGTTGCGAGCAAAACCTGGTCGCGCAAGCCCAGGCGCTCAAGCGACGCACCCACGCACGCCTCGTTGCCGGGATAGAGATAGGCCGTGTCCAGGTAGTTAATCCCCTGCTCCACCGCACGGGAAATGATGGCATCGGCTGTCTTCGCATCCGGACGTCCCGGCGCACCGGGAAACCTCATGCAGCCCAGACCCAGAGCGGATATTCGGTTACCACTTTTAGGGTCAACGCGGTATTGCACGGCCCCTCCCCTCCCATCGAAGCCCTGACAAGGCGAAACAAACCCGTCACGTCATCGAAACACATCGGAATCGCAATTGAGAACGTATCGTAACGCAGCAGAAATCGAGCCGTCACGGCACCGCTTTAACATCAGCAAAAAGCCCGATGAAAGGAGCCGGGCATCACCACGTGCGAGGACGCCTACCCCTACCCCGGCGAGCAATACATCCTCTCGGTCGACCGCCATCAGATCGAAGTCATGGACCATCTGGACGAGCTTCCCGCCACAGGCGCCGTCATCTTCTGCACCTTCCCCAAGGTCCGCGATGGCGTCGGATACCCCGCCCGCGTCTTTGCGGTCTGCCCCGCGGCATAAGCGCACAGCGCAATAGTTTCTTTTTCATAACAGCCGCCCCGCGCACCCACCAATCACCCTGGCAGCATACAATCCATCAGGCGCCCCTTACGCGGGCGCCTTTTACATGGGGAGATGATTCACATGCAGATCAACAAGGTCGCCTTTATCGGCAAGGGCGGCGTCGGCCTGCTCTACGGCAGCATGATTGCCAAGGCCCTCGGCAATGACGCCGTCGAATACGTTATGGATGACACCCGTTTTGAGCGTCACGCGAACGACGCGCTCACCGTCAACGGCAAGCCCTGCGATCTCACGTCCGTCCGTGCCAGCGAGGCGACGCCCGCCGATCTGGTCATCCTGACAGTCAAGACCACCGGTCTCGACCAAGCACTCAAGACTATGGAGCGCGTCGTGGGACCCAACACGCTCATCGCCTCGCTGTGCAACGGCATTACGAGCGAGCAAAAGATTGCCGAACGCTTTGGCTGGGAGCATACCGTTCTTGGTATCTGCCAGGGCATGGACGCCGTGTTTCTCAACGGCGCGCTCACCTTTACCAATGCGGGCGAAATCCGCTTTGGCGCGGCGGCCGGCACGAACCCCGCAACCATCACCGCAATCGACGAGCTCTATACGCGCTGCGGCATCGCCCATACCGTCGAGGACGACATCGCCCACCGCATGTGGGCCAAACTCATGCTCAACGACGGCATCAACCAGACCTGCATGGCCTACGGCGGGACCTACGGAAGCGCCACGGAGCCGGGCTCCGAGCAGCGTCGCTGCTTTGTTTCCGCCATGCGCGAGGCGCTTGCGGTTGCCAACGCCGAGGGCGTTGAGCTGACCGAGGCAGACCTGACGCAAATGGTGCACCTCATCGAGGGAATCGACCCCGCCGGTATGCCCTCGATGGCTCAAGACCGCATCGCAAGGCGCAAAACCGAGGTTGATGAGTTCGCGGGCACCATCTGCCGCCTCGCAGCCAAACACGATATCCAGGCACCGCAAAACGAGTGGCTCTATCGGCGCATCCGCGATATCGAGAAAAGCTGGTAGCGCCGACGCGCCGCATTCAACAGCCTTAACAGCAAAACCGCCGCAAGGGAACCTTTCCCCTGCGGCGGCCTTCATCTTCGTCTATGACCGGCGGCCGATCTCACAACAGTTAGCGTTGCGACCCCGGCACCTCGTCCTCATCGTCGCGGCAAAGAACCACGCCTGCGCTTCCCAGCAGCGTGGCCGCGATCAGCGCGCCGACCACGATAGGAGCAGCCCCGCATGTCCCCTGCATGTCCGCGACGAGCGCGGCCGTGGGACCAAGGCAGCCAAGCATCAACGCGACGGCGGCAACGGCAATATCTCGAGCATTCACAAGACCACTTCCTCCAAGAGAAAGACCTTATTTCTCAAGAACCAGTGTGCCCCGCATCCATACGCCCAGCGTACCGCCACGGTAAGGGCTCTGTTAACTCAAACGCATACATAGAACGGACGTCCTTACGTTGCCCTAAAGCTCGGTAAAGACGCCCGTCCGCCAAATATCCGTGATGCAGAAAAATTACCAACCGGTGTAGTAATCGGTGGTTCCGGCAGCGCAGCCGGAGTCATAGACCTTGCAATCACCCTTGGAGCCCGTAAAGGTCGAGCCCTGGGCCATATCGCCCGCGGCAACAACGTAATAGCCGTCGGAATCGCGCCAGAAGCCCTCAGAATCCTGAGTCCATTCGCCCGTGCGATAGTGATAAAGCACATTGCTGCTGTAATAGGTCTCGCGGCGCCCGTTGTAGTTATTGACACCCGCAGAGCGCGTCAGGCCCGATCCGTTCGCGTAGGACGCGGCAGACGCGTAAGACGGAGTGTAACCGGCGTTGTAGTACGAAGCCTGGGCGGCCTCGGCAGCCTCCGCCTCGGCGGCAGCCTCGAGCGCTTCGCGCTTGGCATCCTCAAGCGCAGCGCGCAGCTCATCGAGCTCGGTCGACTTGGCGTCGACCTCCCCCATCGTCAACAGGCTACCCGCACCGTCGATGCAACCCTGCAGCACAGCACGCTCGTCATCGGTAGCATAGTCGCCATACATATTCATAATGATCTGAGCGCGCATCTCAAGGGAATCGCGCTTGGCCTCCATCGAGGCGTTCCACTCCTGCATGGAACCATAACCATCGCCGCGATAGTCAACGGGCTGCACCAGCGTCGCCTCGGACGGCGTAGGTCCAACCGTATCGGATAGTGTTGCCGCGTGGGCATCGGTTGCACCGGCGCCCGCCAAAAGTGCCACGGTCAGAGCGGCGGAAAGGGCGGCGGCTTTCGGTTTTCGTGAATCGATCCTCATGTAGCTAGAAACCTCCGTAGTGCGTTTTTGCTGCGTTTGAGCTGCGTGTGATTCGATCGCGCTGCATAGTACCCCGAGCAAATCGCGACCTGCGGTTTTACTCAAAAGGCGCACGTCAATTGCGTAAAACTCACATCCTCTTAACAGGAGTTTTCCACATCTCGATTGCATAAAGCATGCCAAAAACCCTGTTTTTGCACCCGCTCTATGCAAAAAAGGCGCCTGTGCAACCATTGTTCGCACAGGCGCCTTGAGCAGGCATTTTATGCAGTTATACCTATCGAGTCGCAAGGGGTCCTTGCACAAGTCGCCTTACTCGTCCAGCGCGGCGAAGGCCTGCTTCAGATCCCAAATGATATCCTCGGCGTTCTCGGTACCGATGGAAAGACGGATCGTGGAGGGCGTGATGTTCTGCTCGGCGAGCTCCTCGGCAGAGAGCTGGGAGTGCGTAGTGGTAGCCGGGTGCACGACGAGCGACTTGACGTCGGCCACGTTGGCGAGCAGCGAGAAGACCTGCAGATGGTCGATGAACTTCCAAGCTGCCTCCTGGCCACCCTTAATCTCAAAGGTAAAGATCGAGGCACCGCCGTTGGGGAAGTACTTCTGATAGAGCTCGTGATCGGGGTGCTCAGACAGGCTCGGGTGGTTCACCTTGGCGACATGGCTATCACCAGCCAGGAACTCAACGACCTTCTTGGTGTTCTCGACATGACGGTCAACGCGCAGCGACAGAGTCTCGGTGCCCTGGAGCAGGATCCAAGCGTTGAACGGGCTGATGCAGGCGCCCTCGTCACGCAGCAGGATGGCGCGGACATAGGTTGCGAAGGCGGCGGGACCGGCAGCCTCGGCAAACGAGACGCCATGGTAGGAGGGGTTGGGCTCGGCGATCTGCTCATACTTGCCGCTCGCCTTCCAATCGAAGTTACCGCCGTCGACGATCACACCGCCCAGCGAGGTGCCGTGGCCGCCGATGAACTTGGTTGCGGAGTGGACGACGATGTTGGCACCATGCTCCAGCGGACGGAACAGATACGGGGTGCCGAAGGTGTTGTCGACGACAACCGGTAAACCGTGCTTCTTGGCGATCTCGGAGATGGCGTCGATATTGGGGATGTCAGAATTGGGGTTGCCGAGCGTCTCGAGGTAGATGACCGTGGTGTTGTCCTTGATGGCGCCCTCGACCTCGTCCAGGTTGTGGGCATCGACGAAGGTGGTCTCGACGCCAAACTGGGAGAGCGTATGCTCCAGCAGGTTGTAGGAGCCACCGTAGATGGTCTTCTGAGCCACCACGTGGTCACCGGCCTGGGCAAGAGCCTGCAGGGTATAGGTGATGGCAGCAGCACCGGAGGCGACGGCAAGACCTGCCACACCACCCTCGAGTGCGGCGATACGGTCCTCGAAGACGCCCTGGGTGGAGTTGGTCAGACGGCCGTAGATGTTACCGGCGTCGGCAAGACCAAAGCGATCGGCGGCGTGCTGGGAGTTGCGGAACACATAGCTCGTGGTCTGGTAGATAGGCACGGCGCGGGAGTCGGATGCGGGATCGGCGCTCTCCTGGCCAACGTGAAGCTGCAGGGTATCGAAACCAAAGGTGTGCTCGGGGTTGTTGATGAACTGGCTCATGATGATCTCCTTGATCGAACAAAAGTTAATAAATTAGAGAGAAGTAAGTCGCTGTCTCCTGATCACGCCGACGGGCGCAAACAGGAGCCCGGCATTCGTCTTGGTAAGCAATTCATATGCGGGCCTCCTTTCACATCCCGGTTCCGTGTTTGGCTTAATTACCTACCGCCTTTGTGTGTTTTGAATAGTACGAGCATTGTTTCCCTCGGTCAATCACTTAAAAGCGCTAACCTGTTATCGGTTATATAGATAACACTCGAAAGGATGGCGCCGATGACCCTCCAGCAGCTTCGTTTCCTGATCGCCGTAGCAGAGTCCGGCTCAATCAATGCCGCAGCTCAGCGCCTCTATACCGCTCAGTCCAGCATCTCAAACGCCGTCAAAAGCCTGGAACAGGAGCTCCACCTGGAGATCTTTACGCGCTCCAGCCGCGGCGTCACGCTCACCAACGACGGCACCGAGCTTTTGGGCTATGCGCGCCAGGTCGTAGAGCAGGCCGATATGCTCGAGGCGCGCTACGAGGACGGCGGCACCCCGCAAGCCCGCCTCGCCATTTCCGCCCAGCACTACGCCTTTTCGGTCGAGGCCTTTGTCAACGTGGTCGAGCGCTGCCGCGACAGCAAGTTCGAGTTCATCATGCGCGAGACTACCACATCGCAGATCATCGATGACGTCCGCGCGTTTCGCAGCGACATCGGCATCCTGTATCTGGACGACTTTAACGCCCGTGTTCTGCAGAAGGCTTTTGCCGATGCGCGCGCGAGCTTCCATCCCCTATTCGACGCGACGGTCCACGTCTTCGTTAGCGAGCGCCACCCGCTTGCCCGCCGCCCGCAGCTGTCCCTTGCCGACCTCACACCCTATACGCGCTACAGCTTTGAGCAGGGAACCTCAAACTCCTTCTATTACGCCGAGGAACCTTTTAGCTATATCCCTTGCGACCGCAACATACGAATCTCGGACCGCGGAACACTTACTAACTTACTTATCACGTCGAACGGCTACACCCTGTCGACCGGTGTCCTCTCCAATGAAATGCAATGGGGTATGGCATCGATCCCGTTAGCAGACGCCCCAACGATGCACGTAGGCTATATCATGCACGACGAGCGCAAGCCCTCTCCCCTCTTGCAGCAATACCTCGACGAGCTCAACCGCATCATCCATGCCAACTAACTGTCGGAAGACGGGGTAGAAATCGTAGATTGCTAGCCCCCGGCGGGCATGGCGCTACAATGGTCACTCACACGAAACGTACCCAACGAAAGGAAGCCCGTGAAGGTCATCATCTATACCGACGGCTCGGCCCGATCAAATCCGGGACGCGGCGGCTACGGCGCCGTGCTCAAATACACCAACCCCGCCGGCAAGACCTTCACCTCCGAGCTTTCGCGCGGCTACGCCAAGACCACCAACAACCGCATGGAGCTCATGGCGGTCATCGTGGCGCTCGAGGCACTTAACCGCCCCTGCGAGGTCGAGGTCCATTCCGATTCGCAGTACGTCGTCAACGCCTTTAACAAGCACTGGATCGACGGCTGGAAAAAGCGCGGATGGAAAACCGCCAACAAGCAGCCCGTCAAGAACCGCGACCTGTGGGAGCGCCTACTCACCGCCAAAAGCAAGCACAAGGTTGAGTTCATCTGGGTTAAGGGTCACGCCGGCCACGAGCTCAACGAGCGCTGCGATGAGCTCGCCACCACGGCGGCCGACGGCAGCAACCTCGATATCGATACCGGCTTTAACGAGAGCGACCTGTAACGGCGTTTTCGCACGCTATTTCCTGCCCCCTCGCGCTACACTCATCCTGTAAACCGAACGGCACGAGGGGGATACATGCTGCGTATAGCGACCATCGGCACATCCATGATTACCGACGACTTTATCCAGGTCGTCAACGCCAACGACCAAGCCGCGTTTGTGGGCACGCTCTCGCGCGATGCCGAGCGCGGCGCCGCCTTTACCGCCGAACACGGCGGCGAGCGTAACTTCACCGCACTTGACGAGCTTGCGTCCGCCGACGACGTCGACGCCGTCTACATCGGCAGCCCCAATGCGCTCCACTACGAGCAGGCCCTTGCCTGCATCGCCGGTGGCAAGCACGTCATCGTCGAGAAACCCTTCTGCGCCACCGAAGCGCAGGCGCTGGAAGTCTTCCGCGCTGCCGAGGCAGCAGGTGTCGTGGCCCTCGAGGCCATGCGTCCCCTCCACGATCCCGCCTTCCACGCCATCGAGGACGCCCTGGGCGAGATCGCCCCCATCCGCCGCGCCTCATTGCGCTTTGGCAAGTATTCCTCGCGCTACAACGAGATTCTCGCGGGACGCGCCACCAATATCTTCGACTGCAATATGGCATCGGGTTCCCTCATGGACATTGGCGTCTATACCGTCGAGCCCATGGTCGAGATCTTTGGCATGCCCTCCGGCCTTACGAGCATGACCACCCTGCTCGATCCCACCACGCGACAGCTCACGCACGGCCCCATCGATGGCTGCGGTTCCATCCTCGCCAGCTACGGCGGTGGCCGTATCTCCGTCGAGCTCGCGCACTCCAAAATTACGAACGACCTGTTGCCCTCGCAGATCGAAGGCGAGCGTGGCACTATCCAGATCGACCATCTGTCCACGCCCCGCAACGTCCGCATCGACTATCGCGGCGACGTCGTACGCGGCTCGGCGACCGAGGCACCGCGCGAACAGGGAGACAACGGCCGCGTGCTCGACCTGCCCAAATCGAGCAACACTATGGAATACGAACTCACAGACTTTATCACCGCCATCGGCGGCATCGATAACGTTAAGGAAGAGATTTGGGAGACCCCGGCGGGACGCCACGAGCTTGGCCACTACCGCGATGTCACACTCGTCTCACTGCGCATCATGGATGCCGTGCGCCAGCAGGCCGGCATAACCTTCCCAGCCGACGCAGGCAAGCAGGCATAGCTATGGGTCTCTTCGATACGTTCTTCTCCAGCGTCACCGGCGGCAGTCGAGAGCCTCAAAAACCATCAAACGTCGAGCTCGAGCTGCGCCGCAGGCTTACTGTGCTCGCAAGCGACGAGGCCACTCAAGACACTCCCCTGCGCTATTTCCTGCGCTGGGCGGGGCAAGTCCAGGGCGTTGGCTTTCGCTTTACCAACACCAACCTCGCGCAGGCACGCGCGCTCACCGGCTGGGTGCGTAACATGGAAGACGGCTCAGTCGAGATGGAGATACAGGGGGCTCCGGCAAATATCCTATCTCATCTCGAGGCGCTTCATGCCTCCTATGAGCGCATGGGGACACGTTTTCGCCTTGTAGACGCTCAAGCTCGCACCCCGCTTGCCAACGAGGATGGTTTTAGCCCTCGCTATTAGTATTGTGTTCTAAATAAGGTATCATTTGCTTCATGCCGTTTACAGAAAAGAGGCGAGGCGCATGGCGGTGCAAAGAAGGAATACCAGGCAGCGAAAGCTGGTTCTTGACGCTGTGCGCCAAAGCTATAACCATCCCACCGCCGACGAAATCTACAATGTCGTACGCGAACAGGATGACAAGATCAGCCGCGGCACGGTCTACCGCAACCTCAATCTCTTAGCCGACGCCGGCGAGATTCTCTCTATTAAGACGCTGGGCGGCAGCCGCTTCGATCGCACCATCGAGCCGCACGCACATATCATCTGCACCTCGTGCAGCCGCGTCATCGACGTGCCGCTCCCCTTCGATGCCCAGCTCGACGCCAGGGCATCCGAACAAATCGGATGGAGCGTCAGCTCGCACTACACCATCTTTGAGGGACTCTGCCCCGACTGCCGGTAGCCTTTGGGGCATGCCTGCAAATCTACTTTCCCATCCGTTACAGCAAACAGTACATTTTTAGGCATGTCCCGAAAACCTACTCGGCGAGCAGGCGGCGCAGTTCTTCTTCGACCGTGTGCACGTAACGGACGCGATCGTTGATACCGCGCATGGTGGGGTTGCAGCTCTCCATCAGATAGGGATGGCCCACGACGTTGAGCATGTCGCGATCGTTCTCATTGTCGCCAAATGCCATCATCTCATCGGGCGAAATCCCCAGGACACGACCGTAATCGGCAAGCGCGGAGCCCTTGCCCGAACCGAAACCGATAAGGTCCGTCCATGCGGTTCCAGACGTCATCACATCGACACGGTCGCCAAAGAGGCGCTCGAAATACTCCCGGGCCGCCGGATAATCCACCTCGGGCGTCTGGAAGCCAATCTTAATGACATCCTCGTCGATGTCCTCGGGACGGTCGACCACCGCCACATCGCAGTGGACCACATAGCGCAAATGGTCGACGAACGCATCGTTGCCGCTCATGGTGTAGATGTGCCCCTCACACGAAAGGGTCATGTCGGTATGGGGATACGCAACCACGGTATTCGCAATAACCATAGCAAGGCTACGCTCCATGGAACGCTTGACGACGGCACGCCCCTCGCTCATCACCAGGGTTCCGTTTTCGCATACATAGGCGAGCTCATCGGCCGCCGGGGCAAACAGGTAGCGCAAGCTCGCATATTGACGGCCACTCGCCGGCATAAACACGATACCACGACGATGCAGCTCATCGATAAGCTCAAAGGCCTCGGAACGCAGCTCGCGCTCCCCCGGATGCAGCAACGTGCCGTCCAAATCGCATGCAATCAGTTTGATTCCCTCAAGACCCATATGCTTCCCCCAAAGCCTCATATCAACAGCAAGACGGACCTTGATCGGTCGCCCCTCAAAGCCCGTCTTGCGCATACGCGCGCTTAGCCGCGCGCCTTTTTTACGATGGTAAAGTCGGGAGCCATGCTCACGACGACCTCCGCCGCACTCGACGCAAAGCGCCGGTCCGCATCGAGTTCACGGGTAACCAGCGAGAGCCGAACACCCTCGACACCCCGGAGCATGCGGCCCAAAACAGGCTGCACCGGCGTATACATGCGCACAGTATGCTCGTCCGAGTCGCCCCGGAAGAGCGGCGCATGCATGTTGCCGATCTCCCAGCACGAATGCGCGAGCGCAATCGGGTCCATGCGGTCAACTTCGACCAAATAAACCTCGGCGCTGCGCAAGCGCACGACAACCGCCACGGGCACCATGCCCGAACGGTCAATGGCGAGCACGTCGCCGTCGGCAAGACGACCGCCGTCGGCAGTATCCAGCCGAACATCGACCGTGCGCCCCAGCTCCGTCACGCCCACAAACGCGTATACATCAGCCTGGTCCCAATCGAGCAGTAGCTCGTCAACTTCAAAGACGCCGCCCAACTTCCGGCGAAGCAGGAGTTCATAGGACGGATCGTTGAGATTTCCCAAGCATATCGTCGAAACCAAGCGTTCAGGCATACTCTAACCCTCGACCTCGACGAGCTCGATATCAAAGTTGAGGTCCTTACCGGCCAGCTCATGGTTGGCGTCGAGCGTCACGGCCTCGGGCGTTACATCGATGACCACGGCGGGGACGGGCATACCGCTCGGCGTGGACAGGAAGAGCTTCATGCCCTTCTCAATCTGCTCGATGTTGGGAACCTGTTCGGCCGGGAAGGTCAGAACCATCTCGGGATTGTGCTCGCCGTAGGCATCGGCAGCAGGAATGTGCACGGTCTTCTTCTCACCCACCTGCATGTCGACAACAGCGGCGTCGAAGCCCTTGATCATCTGGCCGGCGCCGCAGGTGAACTCCAGCGGCTCGCCGCGATCGTAGGAGCTATCGAACTGCGTGCCGTCGTCGAGCGTGCCGCGATAATGAGTCTTGACCTTCTTGCCCTGGTTGGACATGGAAACCTCCGTGATAAGGGCGGCGCACAACACGGGCCGCCATGAACATATGGCGCTAACTATACCCTAGTCATACAATTCAATGACAGTTTGCAAAGAAACGCTGCAACCGGAGGAACCATGGCATATCCCGTATTTGACCTACACTGCGACACCGCCGACCGAATCGGCTGGGCCACGCTCGATCTCGACCTGCGCTTTACCGCCGGCACCGACGGTTATTTCCCCGGCGACGAAACGCATCCGCAAGATTTCGACCTCATCGAGGGTAACGCCTGCGCCATCTCGCTCGCAAAGATCGGCAACACGCCGTGGGCACAGTGCTTCGCTACGTTTGTCCCCGACGAGATCCCCACCGCCCACGCCGCGCGCTTCCAGGCGCAAATCATGGCGCATATGAGCGGCCAGGCAATGCTCAACCACGACCGCATGGTCAACGTGCGCAGCGCCGCAGACATTCGCCCCGCGCTCAAGGACGGCAAGATCGCCTGTATCCACACCATCGAAAACGCCACGTTCTTTGCCGAGGACCCCGCGCTGATCGAGGTGCTCAAGAGCCTGGGCGTGCTTATGTCGTCACTCAGCTGGAACGCGCAGGGACCGCTCGCGAGCGGCCACGACACCCACGCCGGCCTTACCGCCGCCGGCGTCGAGGCACTTACGCAAATGGAGCACGCCGGCATGGTACTCGACGTCTCCCACCTCAACGATGAGTGCTTTGACGAGGTTGTCGCCCACGCCACGCGCCCCTTCGTCGCCAGCCACTCCAACTCCCGTGCGGTTTGCGGCGTCAAGCGCAACCTTACCGACGACCAGTTCCGTACCATTCGCGACATGGGCGGCATCGTCGGCCTCAACTACTGCAGCGAGTTCCTTTCCAACGACGCAACCGACAAAACCGCCGCAGACGTCACCTTCGACCAGCTGGCGGCACATATCGAGCACTGGCTCGACCTGGGCGGCGAGGACGCCATCGCGCTCGGCGGCGACTGGGACGGTGCCACAGTGCCCGCTTTCCTCTCCGATGCCAGCAAGATGCCCGAATTCCAGAACATGCTCTCCAAGCACTTTGGCAAGACCGTGATGCAAAAGCTCTGCAGCGACAACGCGCTTGCCTTCTTTGAGCGCTATTAATTTCACATCCCTTGAGCGGGCCGGCATGCCGAACGGTCGACATGCCGGCCCGTCCCCAATCCAAAGGACCGCTTTTGACGCAGCAGTTTACGATTTCCGTATCCCGACCGGATGGGACGCCCATCCCCGTCGTCATTACCAAAAAGCGCGTCAAGAACTTCAACCTACGTGTCACATCGAGCGGTGAGGTCCACGCCAGCGCACCGCTCGGCGCCAGCCGCGAGCGTATCGAAGCGTTTGTGAAGCGCAACAGCGCCTGGATTATCAGCCGACTTGCCCAGCGTGAGCAACGTCAGGCGACAGTGCGAGAGCCGCTCAGTCCCTCGTCCATCATTGCACTTTGGGGCAAGCCCATCACGGTACAGGACGCACTCGATCACAACTTTGCATCACCCGCACCGCGACCCAAGCAGGCCACCTTCGCAAGTTTTATGGGTACCGATGAATCGGACGAAGGCCTACAGGCCAAGCGGCACGCAATCCTCGACGACCTAACGTCCGATGAGCTCCAAGCCCACATCGACCAGCTCTATGCCTCCGAGGTCACCACGGAGCTGCGCGATATGGTGCATGCATACGAAATCGCAATGGGTGTCGCCGTTTCCCGCGTTTCCGTACGCAGCATGAAGACGCGCTGGGGTTCCTGCACGCCCAAAACCGGCGCCATTCGCATCGCGCGCGAGCTCGCCGCCTACCCCGTCGAATGTCTCGACATGGTTGTCGCCCACGAGCTCGTCCACTTGCTCGAGCCAAGCCACAATCAGCGGTTTCACGCCCTGCTCGACACGTACTGCCCCAACAATAGGGCTCTGTCGCAGCGGCTCAAAAAACCGCCTGCCAACGAGCTGTAGGGCCGGTTAGCGCACGCGCTCGATCTCGACACCGCAACTTGCCAGGGGAAGACCGACGGGTGCCCAAGGCTTATCGAGCTTAACACGCACGCCAAGCAGCAGGGGGTAACGACGCAGCAGCATCTGGGCTACACCCTCGGCTGCAGCCTCGATAAGCTTAAACGTATGCTCGCGCAGATAACCATCGACATCGTGGCACACCGAGCCGTAGTCAATCGAGGCGTCCAGGCTATCGTGCTCCCCCGCTGCACGCAGGTCGGCATAGAGCACCAAGGACACAATGAACTTCTGGCCCAGCGCGTTCTCTTCGGGATACACGCCGTGGTTAGCAAAAACCTCAAGTCCTTCAACGGTGATGCGATCGGCATGGCGCAGATCGTCATAGCTCACGTGGGGCACCGCCGTTGCGGTGGATATTTCGCCCCTTCCACGGCGAGCGAGCTCGGCACCTTCAGTCTTAGTTGCATTCTCGGGCAGTTTTTTGTTACTCATCGCGATCGTCTCCTTCGTTTAGAACCCCGACCGCGCAAACTAACTACACGCGAATCGACAGGTTCTTTTTATCATCGCTCCAGTTGCAAGCATTGCGCGCGGGACATGCAAAGCAGGCGCGCGACGCTTTGTCGGCTGCATAGAGCAGGCGCTCAAGCGGTTGGCTGTTCACGCGCAGCTTTCGATGGCCCAGAATGGCCGTCTTAATGGCTGCGGCATCGGCCGGCTCAAACGCCACGTCATTGGGCATGCCGCCGAGAATCGCATCGGCGACGCGCTCGCTTGCAACATCATGGGATATACCCGATTCATACTGTTCATCTTTGCCGATATCGTGAAGAAGCGCCGTGGCGTAAATGACCTCGCGGTCAAATTCGAGCTCTTCCTCGAGATTCTTAATCCACATAATGCGCGCGACATCCAGCAGATGGTCAATACCGTGGCGGCAAAAGATGCGCCCCGATTCCAACTGTGCAATGTTGCCCAGGTGCCGCCGGAACAGCCCGTTGGCACAAATGTAATCAATGCGAGGCATGGCGCCAAAAGGAGTCAGGCCCGAAGCCATAAAGCCGCGACGCGGTGTCCCCTCATCGGTCTTCGATGTAAAGTCGTTGACGACTCTCATGGTTAGCGGCCCAGCATCCTAAAGAACCGCTCCTCGAGCGCCGAATCGGTCTCAAAGACACCGCGGCGAGCGAGCGTCACGGTCTTGGTGCCGGGCTTTTGCACGCCACGCATGGTCATGCACATGTGCTCGGCTTCCATCAGCACAATCGCTCCTTGGGGAGCAAGATACTCCATGAGGGCATCGGCAACCTGTGCGCACAGCTGCTCCTGCAGCTGCAGACGACGGGCATAGACCTCAACCGTGCGAGCAAGCTTAGACAGGCCCGCCACGCGACCGTTAGGGATATAGCCGATCGCAGCCTTGCCATAAAACGGCAGCAGATGGTGTTCGCACAGCGAGTAAAACGTAATGTCGCGCTCGATAACCAAATCGTTCGAAGCGACGGCAAAAGTTTTGGATAGGTGCTCCTCGGCACTCTGGTCCATACCGCCGGCAATCTCGCCATACATACGGGCGACGCGTGCCGGAGTCTCCAGCAAGCCCTCACGAGTTGGGTCCTCGCCTATACCTTCAAGCAGCAGCTTAATGGCAGTCTCGACTTTTTCCTGATCGACCATCTGGGCCTCACTTTTTTCGATTTAGCGTTCGCGCTATGGTACCACGCCGGCACGCAACCTCTGCCACCTACATAGTATGGGTCGAATAGACCGGATCGTCCCGCCAAAGCTCCACGGCGTCGCAAAGCGCAATGTTCTCACGCTCGGCACGGGCACGCGTGGCGTTCATATCAATCACGCGCTGATTGCTCGAGCCCCTAAAGCGCAACGAGATATCGTACAGATCCTGAACGAACGGACCGTCCACCAACATATCGAGGCAGGCGAGAATGCGCTCCGTCGCCTCGGTATAGTGACGACCGCCCGGCATAAGTTCCTCGAGCACGTCACCGGTAAAACACCAAATGGTCTTCCCCGACCCCACAGGATAAGTGGCACGAACACGCTCAATAAAATCAACGAGTCCCGCCTGGTTCTCGGGTTCCATGGGCTCCCCGCCCAGAATCGTCAGGCCATCGATAAAGGGATGGTCGAGACTCTCGATGATCTTGTCCTCGACGGTGCGATCAAAGGGCTCGCCCGCAGCAAAATCCCACGCAACAGAGTTAAAGCAGTTCTTGCACCCACGACGGCACCCGCTCACAAACAGAGAAGTACGAACACCTTCCCCATCAGCAATGTCGAAATACTTAATGTTCGCGTAGTTCATAGGTAACTCTCCCGGGAGGCCGGGACATATCATCCCGTCCTCAAACATTCTCGGCCTGCGGCCTGCGAAACTGCGGGCGGGACGATATGTCCCGGCCTCATGCAAAGGGTAACTCAATGAACGAAGCGAACATCGAGCATAGGGTTCGAGATCTAATAAAAACTGGGTTGCGGCTCAACCGCCATCGCAAGTAAATCGCAGCTGCAGCTCGAATTATCTCCGCTAAGAACTTCGAGGAGTGAGCAGACCGCATGCCGCATCTCAGCTACGTCAACTTGGCCGCCCCGTAGCGAGGCCCCGGACCTTTGCTCGATATGAGTTCCGCACGAACAGGAGGCGCCAGTGGCGCCTCCGTCGTGAGCCAGGACTGTCCGAAATAGCGAGTAAAGGTCCGGGGCCTCGCTACGGGGCGGCCTGGGATGGTTATTAGAGATGCAGCACGCGGTCGCGGATCTCCTCGGTTCGGCCCTGGTTCCAGAACTGGGTACCGATGTAGCCGCACGTGCGACGGGCAACATTCATCTTCTCCTGATCGCGGTTGCCGCAGTTGGGGCACTCCCACACCAGTTTGCCATCATCCTCGACAATCTTGATCTCGCCGTCGTAGCCGCACACCTGGCAGTAATCGCTCTTGGTGTTGAGCTCGGCGTACATGATGTTGTCATAGATGTACTGCATCACGCGAATGACAGCCTTGAGGTTGTCCTGCATGTTGGGAACCTCGACGTAGGAGATAGCACCGCCCGGCGAAAGCTGCTGGAACATGCCCTCAAACTTAAGCTTGTCGAAGGCATCGATCTCCTCGGACACGTGGACGTGATAGCTGTTAGTGATGTAGCCCTTGTCCGTCACGCCCGGGATAATGCCAAAACGACGCTGCAGGCACTTGGCGAACTTGTAGGTCGTCGACTCCAACGGCGTGCCGTACAGCGAGAAATCGATGTCGCTCGCAGCCTTCCACTCCGCGCACTTGTCGTTCATGTGCTGCATGACGGCCATGGCAAACGGCGTGCCCTCCTTCTCGGTGTGGCTGTGACCCGTCATGTACTTGACGCACTCATACAGACCGGCGTAACCCAGGCTGATGGTGGAATAGCCGCCCACGAGCAGTTTGTCGATCGTCTCACCCTTCTTAAGGCGCGCCAGGGCGCCGTACTGCCAAAGGATCGGCGCGGCATCCGAAAGCGTGCCCATCAGGCGCTCATGGCGGCACAGCAGGGCCCGGTGGCACAGCTCAAGGCGCTCATCGAAGATCTTCCAGAACTTGTCCATATCCTGGTGCGAGCTCAACGCGACATCGGGCAGGTTAATGGTTACAACACCCTGGTTAAAGCGACCATAGTACTTAGGCTTGGTCGGGTCATAGTTCAGCGCGTTGGCAACATTGTTAAAGCCGTTGCCCGAGCGATCGGGCGTCAGGAAACTGCGGCAACCCATGCAGGTGTAGCAATCGCCGTTGCCGGCGCTCTCGCCCTTCGACAGCTTGAGCTCGCGCATCTTCTTCTCGGAGATGTAGTCGGGCACCATGCGCTTGGCGGTGCACTTGGCAGCCAGCTGGGTCAGGTAGAAGTACGGGGAATTCTCGTGAACGTTATCGTCCTCGAGTACATAGATAAGCTTGGGGAATGCCGGGGTAATCCACACGCCGGCCTCGTTCTTAACGCCCTCGTAGCGCTGGCGAAGCGTCTCCTCCACAATCATGGCAAGGTCGTGCTTCTCCTGAGGCGTACGGGCCTCGTTAAGATACATAAAGACCGTCACGAACGGCGCCTGGCCGTTGGTGGTCATAAGGGTCACGACCTGATACTGAATCGTCTGAACGCCGCGACGGATCTCGTCACGCAGGCGGTCCTCAACAACCTCGCGGACCTTTTCGGGAGATGCGGAAACGCCGAGCTCCTCGAGCTCGCGGGCGACCTCGCCGCGAATCTTTTGACGGCTCACCTCGACGAACGGGGCAAGATGGGTCAGCGAAATCGACTGGCCGCCGTACTGGGAGGAAGCAACCTGAGCGATAATCTGCGTCGCGATGTTGCAGGCGGTCGAGAAGCTGTGCGGCTTCTCGATCAGCGTGCCCGAGATAACGGTGCCGTTCTGGAGCATGTCCTCCAGGTTCACCAGGTCGCAGTTGTGCATGTGCTGAGCAAAGTAATCCGAATCATGGAAGTGGATCAGGCCCTCATTATGGGCGTCCACGATCTCCTGGGGCAGCAGCACGCGCTGGGTCAGGTCCTTGGAAATCTCGCCGGCCATATAGTCGCGCTGAACGGAGTTGACGGTCGGGTTCTTGTTGGAGTTCTCCTGCTTGACCTCTTCGTTATTGCACTCAATCAACGACAGGATCTTGTCATCGGTCGTGTTCTTCTGGCGCTTCAGGCTCTGAACATAGCGATAGATGATGTAGTGGCGGGCAACCTCGTAGCAGTCGAGACGCATGATCTCGTCCTCGACCAAATCCTGGATCTCCTCGACCGAAACGGTGTGGCCCGCGTTCTCGCATGCCTCGGCGACGTTTTGCGCCGCATAAACCACCTGGCGGTCGGTTAGACGAGAGCTCTCCTCGACCTCCAAGTTGGCGGCGCGGATGGCATTGACGATCTTATCGATGTCAAAGACAACCTCGGTGCCGCTGCGCTTGATGATCTTCATCCTCTTGCCTCTTTCGCGTCGTAGCCTCATTGCGCTTCAGAGCCAAACGATGCCCGGCAGGGCTTGCCCCTGTCTTGCGGCGCCGTCGCGCAATCTGTGTTCTCGATAAACCATAAGCCTCCATGCGGACATTCCCTAGAGCCAATCAAGCGGCTCAAGGACACGTTCGAAAGAGGCAGTTAAGGTCTTCGTTCTCTGTCCGCCATCTATCATACGACAAAGAGGCATCTATATCCTGTATTCTTTTTTTAGGTCAAACACAACATATAGTGTTTCGGCAGGTCAAAGCAATTAGTCATTTTGCAGACGCATTAAAAATGAGGGGTTCTTGGCAAGTCGGTAAAACGTTACCAACACAGCTACCTGCATGGCAGTTATAAAACCCCCTTAGTCAAGCCGCTGACAAATCCTACCAAAACCAAGTCGCTCACGCCAAAAGAATCCAAAAGATTATGCTTGACCAACATGTTGCGGTCACGATCGGCCAGGACGTATGCAATCTGCCGGCACCTCTACGGGATGCGAAGACCATCGCGTACAGACCTTGGATCAATATTTGGTGGCTTATATTGGCGGCGTGCTTGGTGGCAAAACAAAACAGCCCAGAGGACATAGCCTCTGAGCTGCGATCATTTGGTGGGCGTTAGAAGATTTGAACTTCTGACCTCTTCCGTGTCAGGGAAGCGCTCTCCCCCTGAGCTAAACGCCCAAATGGAGCGGACAACGGGGCTCGAACCCGCGACCCCAACCTTGGCAAGGTTGTGCTCTACCAACTGAGCCATGTCCGCTTACGAGGATTAATCTTACGTGATGCCCGCATCCTATGCAAGAACTTTTTTTGAAAAGTTTTGCGACGCTCTCGCGAGGGCATCAGTCGTCACGAAAGGCGTGGACAAACGCAGGCTCGCAGCGAGATGCCCCTACATCTCACCGAGCATGATCCAGGCAGAGCTGTCCTGTGCGAGCCTGCCGTCTGCAAGCGGTGATGAGGTGAGCAGGACCCTGCCCGCCGGCAGCTCCACGGGTGCTGCACCGAAGTTCGTCACACACGCCCAGCCGTTATCGCGGCGATAGGCGATGACGCCGCCCTCAGCGCCCTCGGCACCATCCGCAAGACCGGTGCGCCCGTCAAGATCGAGCCACGCAAGATCGTTGGCGCACCCGCGCAGCTTGCGCCGCAGCCAGAGGGCGTCACGATAGAGCGCAAGCATCGATGTCGGGTCCACTTCTTCCCTATCGGCAGCATAATCGGAAAACCATGCAGGCTGCGGCAGATGGGGCGCCGCATCGGCGTCTGCCGGCGAAAACCCAAACGATCCGCCATGCGCGGGATCGTCCGCCGCCGCCCACGGCAGGGGCACACGACAGCCGTCGCGCCCCTTCTCACGCTTCGGTCCGTGCGTATTGGTCGCAGTAGGGTCTTCGAGTGCAGCCCACGGGATATCAGCCACCTCAAAAAGGCCGAGCTCCTCACCCTGATACACGTATGCCGAGCCCGGAAGCGACAGTTCAAGCAAAAGGGCCGCCCGCGCGCGGCGCTCGCCGAGTTCACGGTCCTCGTCATAAGACGACCCGTCGCGTAAGAGCCAGTCGAGCGCAATCTGGTGGTAGCGCGTCGCCTTGATTTGCGGCAGGGCATAGCGTGTCGCCACGCGCGGCACGTCGTGGTTGGAGAGTACCCAGGTCGAGGCGGAATCGGATTCGACGGCTGCCTTCAAGCCCTTCTCGATTGCAGTGTGCATGTCATCATAGGTCCAAGTGGCCTTGGCAAACTCAAAGTTGAATGTCTGGCCAAGCTCGCTGGGACGCGCGTAGAGATACTGGCGCTCGGGCAGCACCCACGCCTCGGCAACGGCACTGCGCGGCGGATTATAGCGGTCGAACACGCGGCGCCACTCGCGATAGATCTCGTGGACCTCATTGCGGTCCCACAGCGGATGGGTGCCGTCGTCAACCATGTCATCGCCCTCGGCGAGATGCCACCGGTCGAGGTCATCGCGGTCGAGATCCTTGGCGAGACCCTGCGCCACATCAATGCGAAAGCCGTCGACGCCTCGATCGCTCCAAAACGCCAGGACGTCGCAAAAGAGCGCGTGAACCTCAGGGCATGACCAGTCAAAGTCCGGCTGCTCGGGCGTAAATATGTGCAGATACCACTGACCGTCCGCAACACGCGTCCAGGCGGGGCCGCCAAAGTTGGCATTCCAATTGGTGGGAGGCAGCTCGCCATGCTCGCCGCAACCATCGCGGAAGATATAACGGGCGCGCTCGGGAGAACCGGGGCCGGCGGCAAGAGCGGCTTTGAACCAGGGGTGCTGGTTGGATGAATGGTTGGGCACGATGTCGACGATGACCTTGATGCCGCGCGCGTGAGCCGCAGCGATCATGTCGTCGAAGTCGTCAAGCGAGCCGAGACGTGGGTCGACATCGCAGTAGTCCGCCACATCATAGCCACCATCGACAAGAGGCGATGGGTAAAACGGGCTCAGCCAGATGGCCTCGATACCCAGCCGCTCAAGATAGTCCATCTTCTGGGTAATGCCCGCGATATCGCCCAGACCCGAACCAGTCGAATCCTTAAACGAGCGCGGGTAGATCTGATAGATCGCGGCATCGGACATCCATGAGCGCAAAGAGGACTTTTCTGTAGCCATGTGATGAGTCTCCCTTGCAACGAGGTTTTGCTAGATGCCCACGATGATACGCCCAAAGCGGACATTCGCGGCAAACAACGCCACAGCCACGCCCCAAAACGCTCGCTCCCTCTCGGGTTCGAGCCCATGCAATGGATACAAAAAAGCCCGGCTACCGTAGTAGCCGGGCTGTTGCGTTTGGAGCGGACAACGGGGCTCGAACCCGCGACCCCAACCTTGGCAAGGTTGTGCTCTACCAACTGAGCCATGTCCGCATATGTAAAACAAAACGGGCGCCGGAGCGCCCGGATGTTGCCTGGAGGCGAAGCCCGGATTCGAACCGGGGGTAAAGGCTTTGCAGGCCTCTGCCTTACCACTTGGCCACTTCGCCGAAAAAGGACCGCCTAAACGGTCCGGAAATGCAATGGAGCGGACAACGGGGCTCGAACCCGCGACCCCAACCTTGGCAAGGTTGTGCTCTACCAACTGAGCCATGTCCGCTTGCGGGTTATTAATTTACGCGAGTTGTCCAAAAGACGCAAGTACTTTTTTCAAAAAACTTGTCTGCCGCATGTTCTTAGTAGCCAAACGCGTTAAAGCGATTGGCTAGGCACACGATTCCAGCGCTCCGCTAAACAGCTTCACCATCTGCACGCGCGTGCCGGCGCCGTCCGTACGACGAGCAACCTCCACGTTATCGACGAGCATACGCATAAGCTTGATACCACGGCCGCGTTCCTCGGATGCGACCGGCTCGCTCGTTTTATCGATAGAATAGCCGGCACCTCGATCAAGCACCTCAACCACAACGCGATCGCCATAGGCCTGAACCGTCAGGACGCACCCGATACCGCCCGCATGGTCATAGGCATTACCCAGCGCCTCCCCCGACGCCAATGCGACATCGTAGCGCTCGTCACGGCGCAACGGAAGCGATTCAAGGAGTTCAGCGATGCGATGTCGGTAGTATGGAAGATTCTCGATACCCTGACGGACCTCGACACTCTTACTCCAGCGAGGCAGCTCCCCCACCGGAATGGCGGGAATAGACTCCCGTGCCGGCCCCGCGACATGAAGGATATCGACAAGACGAGCAATCTCCAAAAAGCGAACAACTACACCTGATGCATTGACGAGCGAAAGCAGGCCTTCTCGCCTCATGAGCTCACGAGCGCGCGTAAGCAGGAATGCCAAGCCCGTCGAATCGATAAAGCTAACAGCCTGACAGTTGATGACGACACGACGCACGCCGCGGCCAATCAAAGCATCCAGCCGCCGACGCAGCGCAGGCACCGTGGCGATGTCGATATCGCCCGGTGGCGTCAAAACCGCTATGTCATTCCACTCATTCATACGACCATGGTTCCCAAAAAAGCCCACTCGATGCATTCGTTTCCCCAACCGTGCGGATTCAGCCCGCCCAGCGTCGTCTATGAACGACCCCGTAAAAACTCAAGGGACACCAATGCAATGTCATCGTCCAGCACCGATTCGGTAAATCGGTCAAGCTCGCCCAAGACCTTGCCGCAGATTCCCGATACGCCCTCACCCGAGACAGAGAGCAGAAGGTCACGAAGGCGCTGCTCACCAAAGAACGCTCCGGTGCGGTCGCGGGCCTCAATCGTTCCGTCCGTATACATGAAGAGCATGTCGCCGGGAGCGAACGTAAACACGCCTGTCTCGTACACCATGCTCTCAAAGGCACCGATTACGCCCGATTGGCATCCAAGCAGCTCGACCTCTCCCCCACGGGCCTCGCCGCCACCCAGCGGCATCGACTCTGGCCTAATGACCATGGTCGGAGGATGGCCCGCCGAACAATACGTTGCGCGTCCGGCTTTAAGGTCAATCTTGGCGATAAAGGCCGTCACGAACGTCTCGACCCTCGAAAAGCCCATGAGCATGCTGTTAAGGGAGCGTGCCATGCGGGCCGGGCCAGCGCCCTCCCAGGCATATGCCGTCAGGGCCGTCTTGACGAGCGCGGACATCGATGCGGCCTCAATGCCTTTGCCAGACACATCACCCAAAATCATGACGGCGCAGTCGTCGGGAAGTCGGATGAGCGTATAGAAATCGCCGCCGACCAACGCCGAGTTCGTGGCCGACAGGTACACCGAATCGGTTGCGATACCCGGAACATCCCCCAGGGAATTTCTCATGCCGATCTGGAGGGTCTGAGCGATATGGCGCTCCTCGCGCTTTTGAGATTCGCCTTCGTAGATCAGTTCAAAGTCATGCGCCAAGTGCACCAAGTAGTCATATTCAAGGTCATCAATCGGCTCTTGGCTACCATCACGAAGCAGCAGCGCGCGCGTCGTCGGGCTCTTCGCAACAGAAGCAGGAACAATCGCGTCGTTACTGTGCTTGCCATCACCCTCAGAGCGCGGGCGCCCCGCCTCGATGCCGGAGTCGACGTAGAGACCTTGACAAGGCAGACCATGCGCCCTAAGCCAGCCTCCCATAGGCATCGATTCGTCAACGCGAGTTATACGAACGTGTTTAAGGTCCTCGGCACTCGTACCGCCCAAAACAGATGCCTCAAAGCCATCAGGGCCAGCCCCCAGACGTGCCGCTGGCGCCGTCGTGGAAAAGAAAAGCTTCTCAGGGTCGTCCGGCAAGGCAACGCGACTGCCGCCTTCAAAATCTATGACGTAGGAATCCAGACTGGCGTCATACTCAACAGGGCAAAAATGGCAGTTAAGCATATTGCAGATCTCGGACGATACCGCCTGGGTAGCCGCGGCAGAATCGTCTAGAAAGGTAAACAACTCATCACGCAAGACATTGAGCGAGCGGCCAAGCTCGGCCGTGCGACGGGAGCGAAGGCTCGATGCCATGCCGACCAGCTGGATAGACAGGTAATCGCAAATGACCTCGAGCACATTAACGTCATAGGCAAGCGGTGCCTGAGGGCGTTTCCAACCAACTTCCAGCACGCCAAGGATCTGCGTACCGTAAAAAACGGGAAGACAGATCTCGCTGCGGTACGGAGGCATATCCTGCATACGCAACAGGTGCTTAGAACGATTGTCCAGGTCCATAAACATACCGGAGGCGGCCTTATCACCCTTAAGGTCCTGTTGAATCGACAAGCGACAGGCACGCGACTCACGAAGAACATACGTCGGAATGCCAGCGCCATACGGCAAAAACTCAGGCAGGTAGCTGTCGTACAGCTCCTTGGAAACACCGCGAAGTTTAAAACCGCCGCTCTCAGAAAAATAGATAGCGGCACCCGAAGCATCGAGCGTTCCTACAAGCTGGTTCAAAACGGTATCAAGTAGGCTGGGCAGCTCATCGGAGCCCACGGTACTCATAATGACCGAGAGCGTGCCAGAGAGGCGCTTGTTAGCCACTCTAAGCTCCGAAAGAGCACGCTTGAGCTGACGGTCGTGCGAATACTGTTCTTCGATGCTATGGAGCGCCACCAGGACACGTGGCGCGCGGCGCCCAAAGATGCGTGGAGGCGTTACGGAGCCCGCACGAACCAAGACGGGGATAAAGGAGCCGTCACTCAGCTTGAGCATCAGTTCGTTCTCGGAGCCATCAGTTTCAAATGGCAGACGATGTTCCGTCGCACGTTCAAAAGCGGACGAGTACAGGACGTCTTTAACATCTCCACCAATGACGTCGGCGCGTTCCTCGCACATCAAACCAAGTAAGCGATTATTCACATGCAGAATGGTTCCGTCGAGCTCGCAGATGATGACAGCATCGCTCGTGATCTCGACTAGTTGGGCAACGTCTGCCCACTCGTTGTGTTCAAGCGTTTCCATCGTGGACCCCGCCGTCTATCGGTAACAAAAAAGCCTCCGAAGAGGCTTCTCAAATGCGATGGTGTCGGAGGCGGGACTTGAACCCGCATGACCAAAAAGCGGTCACTAGCACCTCAAGCTAGCGCGTCTGCCAATTCCGCCACTCCGACATGCTATGTTGTTGATTCGCGGTCCGTTTTGTTGGACCCGCGCGTTCAACGAGGAAAATAATAACCTATGATTCGAGAACTGTGCAAGCACTTTTTTCAAAAAAGTTTACGAATTTGTAAATGCGCAGGTAGATCCGTGTGTCCGGCCCCGAATCGGTGTTGCCTCCCGGCGCGTCCTCGGGCATGAGCGATATTTTGCTGCGCACTTCGTGCTGCAAAATATCGCTCCCCCTGCGGAATGCGCCGGGAGGCAACACCGATTCGGGGCCTGCAGATACATACTTCAGGCACAGTTCTCAAACATGTTCTGGGGGCTGATGCAAATTTGGTGGCTCGGCTTTGCCGAGCCCTTATATAAAGAGGCCGGAGCTAAAGCTCCGGCCTCACTAACTTTCCTATTAGATTAAGTGAGCGATCAAGGAATCGCACCCCTCCCTGCCGCGTTGCCGCAGGGCCCGTGCTGGACTTAGTTTTCAGAACATTCCGCAGACCAGGAAACCCCCTTATCCGCGGCTCCGAAGGAGCAGAATAAGGGGGTTTCCATGGTCGAGGACGTTCTGAAAACTAAGTCCAGCACGGGCCCGGACGATAACAACCGGCTACAGGTCGATGTGCGATTCCTTGATCGGGAACGGCTCCGCGAAGTGGCACGCGCAGCAGTGGCCCGGGGCAACTTCCTTAAACTCGGGAAGCTTCTCGGAGCAGATACCCTGCGCGATCGGGCAGCGCGTGTGGAAACGGCAGCCGGTCGGCGGATCCAGCGGCGACGGCGGATCGCCAGCGAGGATGATGCGCTTGCGGGTCTTCTGGATATCTGGATCGGGCACCGGCACGGCAGACAGCAGCGACTGCGTGTACGGGTGGTGCGGCTCACTGTAGAGCGTCTTCCAGTCCGAAACCTCGACCATCTTACCCAGATACATAACGGCAACACGGTCGGAGATATGCTGCACGACAGAGAGGTCGTGAGCAATGAAGAGATAAGCCGTACCGAACTTGTCCTGGAGCTCCTTAAGAAGGTTCAGAACCTGGGCCTGAATGGATACGTCAAGTGCAGAGACAGGCTCGTCGCAGATAATCAGCTTGGGCTTCAGCGCAAATGCGCGGGCAATGCCGACACGCTGGCGCTGGCCGCCCGAGAACTCGTGCGGATAGCGGTTGATGTGCTCGGGATTCAGACCGACGACGTCCAGCAGCTCGCGGACACGCTCGATACGCTCTTCCTTGGTGCCCACGCCATGAATGGTCATGGGCTCAGAGACAATCTCGCCGATGGTCATACGAGGATTCAGCGAAGCATAGGGGTCCTGGAAGATGAACTGCATCTCGCGACGCATATCCTTGATCTCGTGCTTGCTCATCTCGGCAACGTCTTTGCCCTGGAAGAACACTTTGCCTGCCGTCGGCTTGGTCAGGCGCATGATGGTGCGGCCCGTGGTGGACTTACCGCAACCAGACTCGCCGACCAGGCCAAAGGTCTCGCCCGGATAAATCTCGAACGAAATGTCATTCACAGCAGAGACGACACGCTTGGAGAAGCGCTTGGCGAACATGCCGGACTCAGCGGGAAACTCCTTAGAGAGGTGCTCGACCTTCAGCAGCGGAGTACGCTCGTTGGTATCTGCCATTACGCCTCGCCTCCCTTCTTGGAATCCTTGCGCGTACGGGACGTCTCAGGAGCGTTCTTGAGGAACTCGGGGTCACCGGAGTAGTGGCACGCAGAGTAATGACCAGACTCGGTGACAACGCGCTCGGGGCGCTGCTTGCGGCACTTATCGGTCGCATAGGGACAACGAGGCGAGAACACGCAGCCCTCGGGCAGGTTCATGAGCGAAGGCGGGTTGCCGTGAATCGGCGTAAGCGGCTTCTTCTCTTCGATGGCCTGCTCCGGGATGGAGCGGATAAGGCCCCAGGTGTAGGGGTGGCGGCTCTCGTAGAAGATTTCCTCAGCAGTACCGAACTCGACGGGACGGCCGGCGTACATAACCATGATCTTGTCGGCCATGTCGGCGACGACGCCCAGGTCATGGGTAATCATGATGATGGCGTTGCCGTTCTTCTCCTGCATTTCCTGCATGAGCTCGATAATCTGAGCCTGAATGGTAACGTCCAGAGCCGTCGTGGGCTCGTCGGCAATCAGAATATCGGGATCGCAGGCAAGAGCCATAGCAATCATGACACGCTGACGCATACCGCCCGAGAACTGGTGCGGATACTCATTGACGCGCTTCTCGGGCTCGGGGATACCCACGAGGTCCAAAAGCTCGGTAGCGCGCTTGAGTGCCTCCTGCTTGGAGTAGCCACGGTGCAGACGAAGGCCCTCGCCCACCTGCTTGCCGATCTTATAGACCGGGTTCAAGGAGGTCATAGGATCCTGGAAGATCATCGCGATATCGTTACCGCGAATGTGCTGCATCTCTTCCTCGGTCATTTCGAGGATAGAACGACCGCGATAGCGAACGTCGCCGCCCTCAATCTTTCCCGGAGGCATCGAGATGAGGCCCATGATGGTCATGGCGGTCACGGACTTACCGGAGCCGGACTCACCGACGACACCCAGGGTCTCGCCGCGATCGAGCGTGTAGGACACACCGTCGACAGCGCGAACGACGCCGTCCTCGGTATGGAAATACATCTTAAGGTCATCGACCTCGAGCAGATGCTGGCCCTCGGGAACCGGCTGGTCCTTCAGGTCCACATAGTTCTTGTTCTTCTTCATCCTTATGCGTCCTTCATCTTGACGTCGAGGGCGTCGCGCAAACCGTCACCCAGCAGGGTGAAGGCGAGCACCGTCGAGAGAATTGCCAGACCGGGCATGATCATCATCCAGGGAGCAGTCAGCAGATACTGCTGACCGTCCTGAATCATGGAGCCCCACGAAGGCGTAGGCGGAATAACGCCCATGCCGAGGAAGGACAGAGCAGACTCGGTCAGGATGGCGCCACCAATGTTCATGGTTGCGTAGACCACGATGGAGGCGACGGAGTTCGGGAAGATGTGACGCACGACGATACGAGCATCAGATGCACCCATCGCGCGCGCAGCATCAACATAGTCGTTTTCCTTGACGGTCAAGATCGCAGAGCGGAAGACGCGCGCAATCGAAGGCCAGCCGAGAATACCGATGGCGATAAAGACGTTCTGAAGACCGCGGCCGATAACGGCGATCATGGCGACAACGAACAGCACGTACGGGAACGCCAGGAAGATGTCCGCACAGCGCATGATGATCGTATCCCAGATGCCGCCGTAGAAACCGGCCAGAGCACCCATGACCAATCCGATCACCGTGGAGATGGCGGTGGCCATAATGCCGACGGACAGCGAAACGCGTGCACCGTAGATAACGCGGACGAGAATGTCGCGACCAAGGGCGTCGGTACCAAACGGGTGCTCGGCACACGGAGCCAGCAGCGACGTCTCGGCCATGGTGGTCGAGTCGGAAGCCGTCGGCGAACCGAGCCAGGGCTTAGCCCACAGATCTGCGGTCAGGGCAACCACAACGACGATGATGATCCAGCAGACACCGATAACGGCGAGCTTGTTCTTACGAAGACGCTTAAAAGCGTCGCCCCACAGTGTGCGGGACTTAGCGGGAGCAGATGCGGCCTTGGTGGCGGTAGCCTGCTCCTGAGACTGAGAATCAGTTTCCTGCATGTGACGTACCTCCCTTAGGCCTTATCCGACGGACCGCCAAGGCGGATGCGCGGGTCGAGGAATGCATAGCTAATGTCGACGAGCAGGTTGATCACCATGACGACGACAACGATGAGCGTAACGCCGCCCATAACGATGGGCCAGTCACGCATGCTGATGGCGCGGTAGACCTCAGAGCCGATACCGGGCCAGTTAAAGACCGTCTCGGTCAGGATGGCGCCCGAAAGCATGCCACCGAAGTCGACGCCAATATAGGTAACGACGGGGATGAGTGCATTCTTAAGCGCATGCTTGATGATGATCGCGCGATTGGAGAGACCCTTAGCCTTTGCCGTGCGGATATAATCCTGGTTCATGACGTCGAGCAGCTGCGAGCGCATGATGCGGGCAGCATAGGCGGTCGAAACCGAAGCCAGCGTAATGGTCGGAAGCACATAGTGCATCCAATCCTGATACTGAGAGCTGGATCCGCCGGCACCCGAGATCGGCATGGAGAATGCACCGCCCGTGGCGTCCTTGAGGATGACGCCAAAGAACAGCTGCAGCAGCATACCGAGCCAGAAGGCAGGAACGGCAACGAGGATTGACGTGGTCAGCGTTACCAAAATATCCCAGAAGGAGTAACGCTTTACTGCCGAAATGATACCCGCACCGATACCCATGATTGCCTCGAGCACGATGGCGCACGCGGCGAGTTTAACCGTATACGGATACTTCTGAGCAAAGATTTCCGCAACCGGCAGCTTGCGCTGATACGAATTGCCCAGATCGCCATGAAGCAGACCATTCATGTAATTCAAGTATTGGTCCACAAGCGACGTTGGAACGGGATCGCCGTTCTCGTCAAGGATCGCGTTGCCGTCCTCGTCCGCCTGGACCAGGTGATAGCGCACGCGAAGTTGAAGCTCCACCTCGGGGGACAGAGCCTTGTCTCCACCGATCAGCTTGATCGGATCTCCCGGCACGATGTTCTGGAGGGCGAACAGAATCAGCGTAACGCCCAAAAATACCGGGATGAACTGAAGCACACGTTTAACGATGTACTTACCCATACCACTCCCCTATCTAGGGATTAACCTAAATGGGATGCCGATCGCCAGACCGGCATCCCAAAATTACCATCAGCCAGTTTACCCCAGGTTAGGGAGAACTGTATGTTTCCCATGAGGTCTACGTAAATACTTGACCCTCACGGAAGCTGCAAACTCTTAGGCGAGCTCGGCGGTACCCAGCTCGGCGTGCTTCTGCGGATCGACATAGAGGTGCTTGATGCGATCGGAGCCAGCGATGGTGTGCGTGTAGAACATCACCGGGATGACCGGGCAGTCGGCAGCGACCATTGCGTCGGCCTCCTGCATCTTAGCGACGCGCTCTTCGTCGTCAACCGTGGTACGGGCCTCGTCGACCTTGGCGTCGAACTCGGGGTTGTTGTAACCAGAGCGGTTGTCGCCACCGAGGGAGTCGGAGTGGAACAGCGGATACAGGAAGTTGTCCATGATCGGGTAGTCGGCAATCCAGCCCAGACGACCGAACTGATAGTTGAAGTTCTGGTACTGCTCGAGCAGCGCAGACCACTCAGGAGTATCGGAGACGGCGGTAACGCCGACCTTGGCGAGGTCGCCGATGATGGACTCCATGATCTCCTTGTGGCCACCGTCCTGGTTGTAGGAAAGGGTCACGTTAATGCCACGATCGCCGTTAGCGCCAGCGGGAGCAACCTTGTCGAGGTACTCGTTAGCCTTGTCGACGTCGTAGGCGCAGAACTCCCATGCGCCCTCCTTGTAGCCATCGATGCCCGGAGGAACAATGCCGTCGGCGGGGGTACGGGTACCCTTGAAGATGGTCTTGCAGATGGCCTCACGGTTAATGGCCAGGGAGATACCCCTGCGCAGGTCGGCGTTGTTGAACGGCTCAGCCGTGGTGTTGCAGGTCAGGTAGTAGGTGGAAGGCTCGGCGCCGAGCAGCATGCGCTCGCCGTCGCCCATGGTGTAGCCGTCCTTGGACACGCCGCGATCCTTCTTGGCAGCGTCGATCTGAGCAACGGGAACGTCGCAGATGTCAAGGTTACCGGCCTGGAACTCCTTGTAGGCGGTCTCCACGTCCTTGATGACCTGGAAGTGGATGCCGTCGATCTTGGCCTTGTCGCCATAGTAATCGTCGAACTTCTTGAGGTTGATCTCCTGACCATCCTCCCACTTGCCGTCCATCATGAACGGGCCGTTACCGACCGGTGCAAGATAGAAGCTCTTGGCATCGGACTCGGCGCACTCGGGAACCGGGGCCAGAGCCGGGTGAGAGGCGACGAAGGGGAAGTCGGCGTAAGCGGAAGACAGCTTGACGACGAGGGTCTCATCGTCGGGGCAGGTAACACCGCTGAGCTCAGTAGCGTTACCGGCAAGCAGATCGTCATAGCCCTCGACCATGGAAAGGTGATAGGAAACCTCGGACGGGCCATACTCGGTAGCGATGGCCGACTTGGTGTTGACCAGACGCTCCCAACCGAGCTTGAACGACTTGGAGGTAACGTCGTCACCGTTGTGGAACTTGGCCTTTTTGATCTTGAAGGTAAACTCGGTGGCGTCGTCGTTGGCCTCGAAGGACTCGCAAGCCAGCGGAACGATCTCGCCCTTCTCGGCGTCATAAGAGGTCAGAGCGTCAAAGAGCTGGTACTCGACCTGAGTTCCCTGGTCCTCCTGGACATTGTAGGGGTCGATGCAGACCGGGTTGTTGATGTAGAAGTTCAGCGTCGAACCGGACTCAGAACCGGAAGCGTCGCCGCCCTTCTTGCCGCATGCGGCAAGAAAAGCCATGGAGCTCGCAGCGAGGGTGCCGCCAACAAAGGCGCGACGACCCATAACGGGCTGGTGGAACATAGAATCAGCCATGCCATCCTCCTTATGAGATAGGACAAAGAAATGTTCAGTCGGACATATGTCGAGACAATCCGATCCGAACCATCAAAACGCCGCCCGCTGCTATGGCTGGTTATGCACAACGAACCAACGTTTCGCAATACAGTAGCGCATTTTATGCACGATTTGGGGCTAATTCCGGTTAACGGTCGAGAATTTCTTTAGTTGGGCGAAGTATGTGGGGATATTTTGACTCTGTTACAAATATGTAAACAAAAAGGGTCCCGCACCTGCGAGACCCATTGCAAACGTATATACGCCGATGCTTAGTAGCCGACGATGCCCTGCGGGAAGAAGAACATGCACAGGACGACGCACACGGCAAAAACAACGGCCATAATTACCGTCAGGCGATCGAGGTTCTGCTCCATGACGCCCGTGGCAGAGCTGGAGTTATACAGCGAGCTAGCGATCATATCCGAAACGCCGGTGCCCTTACCGGAATGCATCAGGACGAGAATCGTCAGCGCCACGGCAGAGACAGCCCAAACGACAAACAGAAGAATCTGGAACGGACCCATAGATAAGCTCCTTAATAGAACAGTTCAAACTCCAGTACTGTACCACAATCCCCCGCTCTCCCCTACCTGCCACTCAAGGACGGGGTGGAAATGGCAGAAATACCAAAAAGGGGGTTGTCCGGTTGTGGACAACCCCCTTACTAGAAAACGGTATTTGTTTTCTCTTAGGCCTCGGTGGCGAGCACGCGGCCCGTCATCTCGGCGGAAGGCTCAATACCAGCCATGGTGAGCATGGTCGGAGCGATATCGGAAAGACGGCCGTCCTCGATACCGGTGAGCTGTGCCTTCTCATCAACGATGATGAACGGCACGCGGTTGGTGGTGTGAGCCGTAAACGGATGCTTGGAACCGTCGGAAGCAACGTCAAACATGTGATCGGCGTTGCCGTGGTCGGCGGTAATCAGTGCAAAGCCGCCCTTGGCGAGAATCGCCGGGACAACCTTGGACAGGGCATCGTCAACAGCCTCGACAGCCTTAACGGCAGCGTCGAAGACACCGGTGTGACCAACCATGTCGCAGTTCGCGAAGTTCACGATGTAGAAATCAGCGCGATCCTCGTTGATGGCGGCGACGAGCTTCTCGGTAACCTCGGGAGCGCTCATCTCGGGCTGCAGATCGTAGGTAGCAACCTTGGGGGAAGCGACGAGCACGCGCTCCTCGCCCTCCTTGGGCTCCTCGATGCCACCGTTGAGGAAGAACGTCACGTGGGCGTACTTCTCGGTCTCGGCAGTGTGCAGCTGCTTCAGGCCATTGGCGGCGATAACGTCGGCTAGGACGTTCTCGGGGAACGTCTTGGGGAAGGCGACCTCGACGTCAAACGTCGGATCGTACTCGGTCATCGTCACAAAGTGCGAAAGCTTGATCTGCTCGCGCTCAAAGCCGTCGAACTCCTTGTCCGTGAACACGCGGGTCATCTGACGAGCGCGGTCGGGACGGAAGTTGAAGAAGATGGCCGCGTCGCCCTCGTGAATGCCCTCGTTGTGGGCAGCGAAGGGCTCGACGAACTCGTCGCCGCGCGGGTCCTTCTCGTAGTAGGCCTTGATACCGGCAACGGGGTCGACATCGGCATCGGACGCGTTGACCATGACGTCGTAGGCGCGCTGGATGCGCTCCCAACGGTTGTCGCGGTCCATTGCCCAATAACGACCCGAGACGGTGGCAACGCGAGCGTCGCAACCGGTCTCCTCGGAAATCTTGGCCAGGAAGGCGCAGAACTCGCTCATGTAGCCAGCACCGGACTGCGGGTCGACGTCGCGGCCATCCATGAAGGCGTGGACACGAACGGTCTTGACGCCATGCTCGGCAGCCATCTTGACCAGAGCCTCAACGTGGTTCATATGAGAATGAACACCGCCAGGGCTCATAAGGCCCATGAGGTGGAGAGTCTTGCCGTCAGCCTTGACATCGTCCATAGCCTTGACAAAAACCTCGTTCTTGGCGATGGAGCCGTCCTTGATGGCATTGTTGATGCGCGAAAGCTCCTGGAACACGATGCGGCCGGCACCGATGTTGAGGTGACCCACCTCGGAGTTGCCCATCTGGCCGTCGGGAAGGCCCACGTCCTCGCCCGAAGCGCCGAGCGTGGTGTGGGGGTACTTCTCGTACAGGCTATCAAGGAAGGGCGTCTTGGCAGCGGCGACGGCGTTCTCGCCATCGGCCGGAGCAAGGCCGCAACCATCCATGATGATCAGGAGTGCAGGAAGATGACGTTGTGCCATATGTCCTACTCGCCTGCCTTGACGACCATAGAGGCGAAGTCGGCAGCCTTGAGCGAAGCGCCGCCCACGAGGGCGCCGTCAACGTCGGGCTTGGCGACGAGCTCGGCGATGTTGCCGGGCTTGGCGGAACCGCCATACAGCACGCGGATGCCGTTGGCGAGCTCCTCGCCGAACATCTCCTTGAGGGTCTCACGGATAGCGCCGCAGACCTCCTGAGCGTCCTCGGCGGTAGCGGTCTTGCCTGTGCCGATGGCCCAGATGGGCTCGTAGGCGACGACGACCTGCTTGGGGCAGGTGATCTCAAGGCCAGCAAGGCCAGCCTTGACCTGGTTCACGACGTGCTCGACATAGGTGCCAGCCTCGCGGACCTCGAGGGACTCGCCGCAGCAGAAGACGGGAACAAGACCGGCGGAAACGAGAGCCTTAGCCTTCTTGTTCTGATCCTCGTCGGTCTCGTGGAAGTAGTCGCGACGCTCGGAGTGACCGATGATGCAGTAGGTGCAGCCAGCGGACTTGAGCATGTCGCAAGAGGACTCACCGGTGAAGGCACCCTTGGCCTCCCAGTACACGTTCTGTGCACCGAGGGCGATGGGGGCAGCCTGAATGCGGTCATGAACCGTGGTGATGTCGATGGTCGGAGGGCAGACGAGCACCTCGACGCCAGCCGGAACCTCGGGCAGAGCCTGAGCCAGCTCGTCGGCGAGCTTGGCGGCCTCGGCGACGTCGTTGTTCATCTTCCAGTTACCAGCGATAAGAAGGGTGCGATTAGGCATCGAGAAGCGCCTCCACTCCGGGCAGGGCCTTACCCTCGACGAGCTCCATGGAAGCGCCACCACCGGTGGAGATCCAGCTCATCTTGTCGGCCAGGTTGAACTTGTTGACAGCTGCGACAGAGTCACCACCGCCGATGATCGAGGTGCAGTCAGCCTCGGCGAGAGCCTCGGCGATAGCCTGGGTGCCGTGAGCAAAGTTGTCAAACTCGAAGACGCCCATGGGGCCGTTCCAGAACACGGTCTTGGCGCCCTTGACAGCCTCGGCATAGAGCTCCTCGGTCTTGGGACCGATGTCCATACCCTCACGATCGTCGGGGATAGCGTCGGAAGCAACAACCTCGGGGACAGCGTCCTCGCCAAAGTGATCGGCAACACGGTTGTCGATGGGGAGTAGGATCTTGACACCCTTCTCCTCGGCCTTCTTGAGCATCTCGCCGGCGCGCTCGACCCAGTCCTCTTCCTTGAGGGACTGACCAACGGACAGGCCCTGAGCCAGGAAGAAGGTGTAGGCCATGCCGCCACCGATGATCAGGGTGTCAGCGGAGTCGATGAGGTGATCGAGAACGCCGATCTTGGAGGAAACCTTGGAACCGCCGACGATGGCGACGAAGGGGCGCTCGGGCTCGGCGAAGATGCCGGTCAGCGTGTCGACCTCCTTCTCGAGCAAGAAGCCGGCGACGGCAGGCAGGTAAGCGGCGGGGCCCACGACGGAACCCTGGGCGCGGTGAGCGGTGCCGAAGGCATCGAGAACGAAGACGTCACCATAGGAAGCGAGCTTCTTGGCGATCTCGGGATCGTTCTTCTTCTCACGCTTGTCAAAACGGACGTTCTCGAGAACGAGGACCTTACCCGGCTCGACGGCGGCGACAGCCTCAGCAGCCTTCTCGCCGTAGGTGTCAGCGACAAAGGCAACGTCGAGACCAGAGAGCTCAGCGAGCTTCTTGGCGACGGGCTCGAGGGACAGCTCGGGCTGGAAGCCGGTGCCCTCGGGACGGCCGAGGTGGCTCATGAGGATGACGCGAGCGTTGTGCTCAACGAGGTAGTTGATGGTGGGCAGGGCAGCCTTGATACGGGTGGTGTCGCCAACGACGCCATCCTTGATAGGCACGTTAAAGTCAACGCGGACGAGAACGCGCTTTCCGTCGACATCGATGTCGCGGACGGTCTTCTTGGTAAAGGCCATGTTTGCTTCTACCTTTCGTACGTGTCTGCCTCCCATTACGGCAGACGATTTCTTATAAAAAGGGCGCGACCCTAGGGTGTAAGCCCTATAAGGCCGCGCCCTTCTTTAGACGCTCAACGAGCTATTCGCTAAAAGCTAAATTAAGCAACGAACTTCTCGAAGTACTTGATGGTGCGGACCATCTGAGAGGTGTAGGAGTTCTCGTTGTCGTACCAAGAGGTGACCTGAACGAGGGTCTGGCCGTTGCCGAGGTCAGAGCACATGGTCTGAGTGGCGTCGAAGATGGAGCCGTGGGTCTCGCCGACGATGTCGCGGGAGACGATCTGGTCCTCGTTGTAGGCGAAGGTCTCGGGGATGGTCTCGGCGTAGGCCTTCATGGCAGCGTTGACCTCGTCGACGGTGACCTTCTTGTCAACGACGGCGTAGAGGTTGGTCAGCGAGCCGGTCGGCGTCGGGACGCGCTGGGCGGCACCGATGAGCTTGCCGTTGAGCTCGGGGAGAACCAGGCCGATGGCCTTGGCAGCGCCCGTGGTGTTCGGGACGATGTTCTCGGAGCAGGCGCGGGAGCGACGGAAGTTGCCCTTGCGCTGCGGGCCGTCGAGCGGCATCTGGTCGCCGGTGAAGGCGTGGATGGTGGTCATGATGCCGGACACGATGGGAGCGAAGTCGTTCAGACCCTTGGCCATCGGGGCGAGGCAGTTGGTGGTGCAGGAAGCAGCGGAGATGATGTTGTCCTCAGCGGTCAGCGTCTCATGGTTGACGTTGTACACGATGGTGGGCAGATCGCTGCCGGCCGGAGCGGAGATGACGACCTTCTTGGCGCCAGCGTTGATGTGGGCCTGAGCCTTAGCCTTGCTGGTGTAGAAGCCGGTGCACTCGAGAACGACGTCGACGTCAAGGTCGCCCCAAGGCAGGTTGTTGGCGTCGGCCTCCTTGTAGATCTTGATCTCCTTGCCGTCAACGGTGATGGAATCCTCGCCAGCAACGACCTCGTGATCGCGAGCGTAGTTGCCCTGCGTGGAGTCGTACTTCAGCAGGTAAGCGAGCATATCGGGAGAGGTGAGGTCGTTGATAGCGACGATCTCGGAGCCCTCATGACCGAACATCTGACGGAAAGCCAGACGACCGATGCGACCGAAGCCGTTAATAGCAACCTTTACTGCCATTGTGTCTCCTTTCGTAAGGCCCCCGCGAGCTACAGCGCCCGCCGTTGAGGCCCACAAACTAACCACTCGCCTAATATACCTTTTTTTTGACTTGAATTTCACGAGAATGCTCGAAATTGAAAATCAAATTTACGTTAAAACGTTTTAAAGACTAAAATAGCAGCTAAATCCGTATATAAGTCGATACTTCAAACTACCTGTTTGCTTCAATGAGCTTTTCAAGCCTCAAAACGCGATGGTACAGGGCAGACTTCGACAAGGGAGGGTCAGCCATCTCCCCCAAATCACGCAACGACAGATCGGGATAGCGCTCGCGCAGGTCGCAAAAGACCGCCAAGGCATCCGGAAGCGCATCGCGAAGGCCACGCTGCTCGAGCTCATCGATCAACGCAAGCTGATGTTGGGCAGCACCGGCGCTTCTGGTCTGGTTGGCGAGCTCGGCATTCACGCGACGGTTCACATCGTTCTTAACCAACTTGACCGCGCGTGCCTCCTCAATCTCGGCAACGCTGCGCTTGGCACCAATCAGCTTTAATAGATGCTCGATTTCCTCGGCGCTCTTAATGTACACGGCATATGACCCCCGCCGTGCATTAACACGAGCATGGACCCCAATCTGCTCCAACAGATCGCAAAGTCCCTTGGCATATTGCTCGCCCTGCACAGCGATCTCCAAATGAAAATCGCCGCGTGGATCGGCCACGAAGCCGCCCGCGATGAGCGCGCCGCGGATATAGGCAAGTCTACAGCAAGGACGGGCGACAATGTGACGCGGCACACCTGCGACGAGCCCTCCCCTACGGTCGAGAATGCCCAGCAGCACCAGAGCCTTATCCAAATCGGGCTGATCAGGCAAGGTGATGAGGTAGTTTCGAACCTTATGCAAGACAGATTTGCGGACGGTGAACTCCGTTTTGAGCTTAAGGATACGATGCGTCAGCGTGATCATCGTGCGCGCGACGGCTCCCGTCTCAGTCGCAACCGTCAAACGATACCGCCCAGAGCCGGTAAGCGAGAGCGTACCACTCACACGCGTGAGGGCGGCAAGCGTCGACAAGTCGCAGTATTCACATTCGGGTTCGCAGCGCGCAAGCTCGTCGCGCACCTCAGCGGTAAACGACATGCAGGCCTATGCCTTCGTGTTGGCGCGCGACAGGTCGCGGTGGGAGATGCTCACATGATACTGAGCGCCTTCCAAATAACGGGCCGTGGCCTCGGCAATGGCAACGCTGCGGTGCTGGCCGCCCGTGCAGCCGATGGCGATAGAAAGCTGCGGCTTACCCTCCGCGATATAGCCCGGCATCACCGTATCGAGCAGCTGTGTCCAAGCCTTCCAAAACTCCTGCGTCTTGGGATGGTCCAGAACAAAATCGGAGACCTTTTTATCGAGACCGGTCATCGTGCGCATCTCGGGATCGTAGAACGGATTAGGCAGGAAGCGGACGTCGATCATAATGTCCGCCTCGACGGGCATGCCGTGCTTAAAGCCAAACGAGAACACGTGGACGTCCATGAGCTGCTGGTCGGACAGCTCGGAAAATGCCATACGTAGCTTGTTGCGCAGCGCAGAGGTGCGCAGACGGCTCGTGTCGATAATCATATCGGCTCGGTCGCGCACGCCCTGAAGCTGAAGGCGCTCGCGCTGAATGGCATCGGCCGTAGTCTCCCCCGGCTTGGCAATGGGATGACGGCGGCGATTTTCGCTGTAGCGACGAATCAGCACCTCGTCAGAAGCCTCCAGGAACACGATGTCGCAGCTCATCTCGCGCTCTTCGAGCGCGGCGACCGCATCGAGCAACTCGTCAAACAGTCCCTGGCTACGCAAATCGCAGGTGACGGCGAGATGCCTGCCCACGCCCGTATTGATGCCGACGAGCTCGGCAAGCTGGGCGATGAGACGTGGAGGCAGGTTATCGATGCAAAAATAGCCCATGTCCTCGAACACGTGCATGGCCTGCGTGCGGCCCGATCCGGACATTCCGGTGATGATGACGATATCGGGGATGCGCTCCGAGCGCTCCGCCGCATCCATGGCATCTCCCTTTTGCATGTGCTGCCTCCCGAAAACAAGCGCGGGACCCAGCAACCCGGATCCCGCGCGGTCAATTGCCTATATTGAGTATACCGCCCCGAGCGGATACGAGGCCTGTCTTACGCCTCAAGCGCAGCCTTGAACCAACTCGTAATACTCGTGGGGTGCGTGATGGCGGTGCCGACGACAACGGCCCAGGCGCCAGCATCGATCGCGGCGCGAGCCTCCTCGGGCGTATGCACGCGACCCTCGCAAATGATGGGAAGGCTGGGGAATTCCTCGGTCGCCTGACGCAGGAGCGGCAGATCGGGGCCATCGGCCATGGTGCAGTCGATGGCGGCGACGCCGTGAGAAAGCGTGGTGGATACCAGGTCAAAGCCCATATCAGCAGCACGGCGAATATCCTCGATGGTGGCACAATCCGCCATCAGGAGCACACCCTCCTCGTGCAGAGGACGGAAGGTATCCTCGACCGTCTTGCCATCGGGGCGCGGACGATCGGTGGCGTCGATCGCCACGATATCGGCACCGGCAGCAACGCAGGCGCGAGCGTGACGCAGCGTCGGCGTGATGTAAACGCCCTCGTGCCCATCCTTCCACAGACCGATGACGGGAACCTCACAGCGACCCTTAATGGCGGCAATGTCGGCAAGGCCCTGGCAGCGAATGGCGGCGGCGCCGCCGAGCTCGCAAGCGCGAGACATTTGAGCCATGGTCTCGGGCGTACGAAGCGGCTCGCCCATATACGCCTGAACGCTCACGACGAGCTTGCCCTTCAGGGATTGAATCAATGGATCAACGGTCATAAGGCTGTAACCTTTCTCAGAACAGCCTCCCGAGGCGTGTTGTCTCGGGAGGCTCCTACAGAAGATACGTTTACTTCAACGAGGCAAGAAGATGCTCAGCGGCACCGATGAGCGGAGCATCGCCCTCCAGAGAACCGATGAGGATCGGCGTGTCCTGAAGCGGATCGAGCGCCTGGCTGGCATAGCCCTCGTGCACCGAATCCTTCCACGTCTGTGAACGCCAATCGGGACCTTGGTGAATCACGCCACCCGAAAGCACGATGACCTCGGGGTCCAGGATGTTAGCGAGCGAGCCCAAGCTGGCACCCAGCGCAAAGCCGGCGTCATGGATGACCTCGGTCGCCTTTGCGTCGCCCGCGCGGCACAGGTCGTTCACATCGCGACCGACCGAAGGACGGCTGGGGTCGACGCGGCCAAAACGCTCATCGTACATTCGACCAATGGAAGTGCCCGAAGCAACCGACTCCAGATGGCCAGAACGCCCGCAAGCGCAGGGAATGCCGGCGGCAGCCGAGCACTCTATGTGGCCCATATGGCCAGCAGCACCATGGAAGCCTTGCATCACGCGGCCGTTCTCGACATATGCGCCGCCGATGCCCGTACCGATGCCAAGACACAAGACGGAGAACTTGCCCTTGCCGACGCCCCAGTGGGCCTCGCCCAGAGCATGAGCCTGCACGTCGCCTACAACGGCAACGGGAAGACCGAGGTCCTCGCGCAGACGCGGCCCCAACTGGACGCCGGACCAGCCGGGCATGATCTCGTTGGCATACGCGATGGCGCCCGTCTTGGGATCGACGACGCCGGCGGCACCAATGCCGACGCCAAGGACCTCGACATCGGGATTCGCCTCGAGAGCAGCCTTGATGGACGCCTCGATACGCTGGAAGACGGCCTCGCCGCCCTCTTGGGCCTCGGTGAGAACCTCGGCCTCAAAAACGGGATGGGGCACGCTGCCGTCAGCCGGGTACTCCATGATGGCAGTCGCGATCTTAGTTCCGCCGATATCGACAGAGCAGACGTACTTGTTCTCCATGTCGCTCTCCTTAGGAGATATAAACAACTACAGGAAATGCGCCGTCAGGCTAGCCGTCACAGCGCGGTAAAGGTTTTCCAGGTGCCCGAGATCGCCGAGAAGCCGTGTGGCCATTGACCTAATGGGTCATGGCCGCACGGTTGAACGGCGAGGTCGGGTGCCTGGGAAAGCTTTAAAGGAGGCCGTTGTCCTGGAGGACCTTCTTAATCGCCTCGACATTCTCGCCGGTCATGGCCTTCACCGGGCGCGGCATGGTCGGGCTGTCGAAGATGCCCATGAGGTTCATAGCGGTCTTGAAGGCGCCGACGCCACCGGCATAGCCCTGGACACCCGAGGTGACATCCCAGATGTGCGAAATCTCATTGAGGCGATCCTGCTCGGCCTTGACGGTAGCCCAGTCACCAGCCTGAGCGGCCTTCCACTGACGCACGTAGCCCTCGGGCTCAACGTTGGCGAGACCCGGAACGGAACCGTCGGCGCCACCGAGGTAGGCGCCGTCGACAACAACCTCGTGACCGGTGAGGATGCTCATCGGATGGCCGTTCTTCTCGTTCTCCTGAACGAGGTAGCGGAACGAGATGTCATCACCCGAGGAATCCTTGACGCCGGCCAGGACGCCCTCGGCGCCGAGCTTGGCAAGGAGCTTCCAGGGGAGCTTGGTGTGGACGCACACGGGGATGTCATAGGCAAAGATGGGCAGGTCGAGCTCCTCGTGCAGGATGCGGAAGTGCTCCTCGACCTCGGTCATGCCCTGCAGGGCATAGAACGGGCAGGTGGCGACGAGGGCATCGGCGCCCAGCTCCTGGGCGACCTTGCCGTGCTCGATCATGCGCTCGGTCTCGGTGTCGATGATGCCGACCAGAACAGGCACACGGTGATCGACGATGCGCACGGCCTCGGCGATGATCTGACGACGGCGCTCATCGGTGGAGAAGACGACCTCGCCCGAGGAGCCCAGGAAGAACAGGCCATCGACGCCGGCATCGATCATACGGTTGATGCTGCGCTCAAAGGAGGCAACATCGAGCTGGTGATCTTCGGTATCGGGAACAACGACGGGAGGGATAACGCCGGTGAATTTCTGAGTTGCCACAAGAATCTCCTTAGTTGTCTGGCGGGCGGCCCTATGCCACCCACTCTTGTTGGCAGTGTCCAGGCCGTCTAGGCCAAAGAACACGGGTAGAACGTTTGGTTCAAGAAGTCGACGACTTCGTTTTCGAACGCATTGATGCGCTCGTGAGCGTATTTGGCATAGATGATATGCCTCCGGTCACACTCAAGACCGTTGAATACGGCGAACTGGCCCTTGGGATCGCTCACGGCATCCATGAGCGATGTGCCCATGAGCACCGATCCGCACACCCGAGACGACAGAGCCTCAAGGCCACCGGGGATTGGATTGGCAACCGCCGTGCAGGCAAGGCCCCGCTCGTCCAGAGCGGAAACCGCCAGCGCGACGCCGCCGCCAAGGCCCTCGCCCCACGCAAAAATGCGATCGGGGTCCACGCCATCAAGATTGCGCGCAACCTTCGCCAACGCGCAGCCCCAACGGACGCGCTCGACAAAAGCGGGCGAAGCAATTCCCCGCTGCAGGTCGTCCGCACCAGCAACATCATCATCCAGTGCAAGCACGGCATATCCCATGGCGGCAAATCTCGTCATGTGATGCCAGCCGCGCACAGGCCGATCGATGTCGTGGAACATCAGGCACAGCGGCACGCGCTCAGATACTCGGGCACGACCAACAGGCTCAATCAAACGAGCGTGGACCGCATCGTCACCGAGCCCAAAGAAAACCTCCGAGTAACGGGCGCAGGGGTTAACAAAGTCAATTGCCGTAATGGCCAGGCCTTGAATCTCAAGATTCAAAGCGCATGTCTCTAAATCAGAAACATCTGCTTGGACATCACCGTGCCAGTCCCGATATTCTGCGAGCCTTGACGAAACCGTTCCAGGAATTCCCACGAGCCCGGGGACTATCAGCTCGTCAACATTGCTCTCGCACTTAGACATGAGCCTCCCCTCCCTCACAGAAAAACGGAATGATCAGATCGTCAAAGTCCTGAATCTCCTCGTGGCCAAAGCCCCCAAAGAACTCATGACGCTTGTCGCAGGACAGGTTGTTGTACACCGCAAACTGCGTCGCCGGCGGACAGACGATATCGGCTGTGCCCGTGCCAAACAACACGGGGCACTTGACCATAGGGGCAAAATTCTTGGAATCGAAGTACGCCAGCTTGGCATAGGCTTCGTCAATACAAGTCGAGTCCTCGTCAAACCAGCGCGACCAATAGCGCAGGCCCTCGTAGGCAATATCGTCGGCGTCCAGATCCCAAACCAGGCGGAAATCCGATAAGAAGGGATAGAGGATGGCGGCGCGATTGATAAGCTCGCTGTTAAGCGCGCAGGTCGCAATACCCAAACCGCCACCCTGCGATGCGCCGTTCACATACACGCGGGTAAAATCGATGCCCTCGAGCTCGCGAACGATACGGCACAGAATGCGAATATCCTGATGTAGGCGGACATAGTAGAGGTTGGCCGGATCGCCGTCGATACCGGCGACGATATGGCCCGCGACCGTCGTGCCCGCAAATCCACCAATGTCCTCGGAGGGGCCTCCTTGGCCAGGACAATCGAGAGCAATGAGCGCCATGCCCATGCCCGCAAACGACGCCTGCTCAAACCAGCTGCGGCTCGCACCCGGATATCCATGGAACTGAAGCACCAGCGGCACGGGCTCCTCCGAGACCGGCTTGAGGTACTTGGCATGCAGGCGTGCACCACACATGCCGGTATACCAGAGATCGAAAAACCGACAGGTCGCGGAATCCGCAACCGAAGCCGCCTCGATCACGTAGTCGAGCTCGACGGCCTCGGCCTCGGCCATGCGGTCCTTCCAAAAGAGATCGAAATCCGATGGACGGGGCATAGCGCCTCGATATTCACCAAATTGCTGTTGTAGCTCCTGAGCACTTGGCATGGCTCGTGAACCCAGCCTTTCGAAATCGCAACGGAGGTGCGCCCGGCAAGGGAACCGGGCGCACGGGAGGGAAAGCGAGGCTACTCGCCGAGCTTGGGATGCAGCAGCGACGGCGCAGCGCCGAGCAGCATCTTGGTGTAGGGGTCCTGAGGGTGCTGGAAGACCTGCTTGGCCTCGCCCTGCTCGACGATCTTGCCGCCATTCATAACGATGATGTCGTCAGAGATATAGCGGACCGTCTGGATGTCATGGCTGATGAACACCATGGCCAGGCCGAGCTCCTTCTTAAGGTCGGTCAGCAGGTTCAGAATCTGCGCGCGGACCGAAACGTCCAGAGCCGAGGTGGGCTCGTCGGCGATGATGGCATCGGGGTTCAGCGACAGGGCACGGGCAATTGCTACGCGCTGGCGCTGGCCGCCCGAAAGCTGGCCGGGAAGAACCTCGGCGGCGGAGCTGGGCAGACCGGTGAGCTCCAAGAGCTCCTTGACGCGTTTCTCCTGCTCGGCCTCGGTACCCAGGTTGTGGACGCGCATGGGGTCGAGCAGTTGCTCGCGAACGACCATGCGGGGATTGAGCGCCGTGGCCGGGTTCTGGAACACGACCGAGATGACGCGACCCATGTGGCGACGGTCCTCGGCGGTACGTTTGGTAACGTCCTTGCCCTTAAAGTAGACCTTGCCGCTCGTGGGGGCCTGCAGGCCGCACATGACGTTGGCGGTGGTGGACTTTCCGCAACCGGACTCGCCGACGATGCCGATGGTCTGTCCGGGCATGAGCTTAATCGTTACACCCTGGACGGCGTGAACCAGGTTGGGGTGCAGAATCGAGCCGGTACGGGTCCTAAAGGTGACGTGGACGTCATCAAGGAAGATGATCGGCTCGACGCCGTTGACTGCGGTCTCGCTCATCTACATCACCTCCGCGTGAGGGGTCAAACCATTTGCCTTGAGCACCTCATCGGGGAGCTCGGAATAGAAGTGCTCGGTGCCGGGCACGCGCTTGAAAACCGGACGGGTGTCCAGGCCAATGCGCGGATGACTCGAGCGGGGCGCGAAGCGATCGCCCTTGGGGAAATCGCGCGGGCTCGGAACGGCGCCGGGCACCTGGTGCAGGCGGCCCGAACCGCTCTCGATGGACAGGACGGAACCCAGAAGACCGCGAGTGTACTCGTGGATCGGGTTGGTGAGCAGCTCCTTGGTGGGCGCCTGCTCGATAACCTGACCGGCGTACATAACCGTGATGTTATGAGCGACCTCGGCGACCAGTGCCAGGTCGTGCGAAACGAAGATCATGGCAAAGCCGAGCTTGGCCTGAAGGTCGTTAAGCAGCTTGATGACCTGCTTCTGGACGGTAACGTCCAGAGCGGTCGTGGGCTCGTCGCAGATGACCAGCTTGGGGTCGCGGGTAAGGGCCATAGCGATCAGAACGCGCTGACGCTGACCACCGGAAAGCTCATGCGGATAGCTCTCGAGCGTACGCTTGGGGTCGAGGCCCACGAGCTCCAGGAGCTCCTCGGCGCTACGGGTGCCGCCGCGCTTGGTGAGCTGCTTCATCTGGGCGGAAATGAGCATGGAGGGGTTGAGCGAGGACAGGGCGTCCTGATAGACCATGGCGATATCGGTACCGCGCAGGCCGAACCACTCCTTCTTGCTCATCTTGAGCAGATCGCGGCCCTCCCAGAGAACCTCACCGGAAAGATGCTCGTCATCGTCGGTCAGGCCCATGATGGCCAGCGTGGTGATGGACTTACCGCAGCCGGACTCACCGACCAGGCCCATGGTCTGGCCGGGACGGACATCAAAGTTGACGTGGTCGACGACGTTGATATCACCGTGGTGCTCAAACTGGATGCAGAAATCACGGACCGAAAGGATCGGCTCAACGGACTCATCGGGCACATGGCGGTCGTTACGCTTGAGCTCGACATCGCGCAGGGCGCCAAGACGGGCGGACAGGGACTGAGCCTGCTCCTTGTAAGCGCGAACGGGGTCGGAGACCAGCAGGTCGGCCTCGCGGCGCTTGGAGGAGTCGGTCGGATCCAGGGCGGCGGAGGGAGCAGCGGCCATGGCGTCGGTAATGCCCTCGGAGAGGATGTTGAGCGCCAGGCAGGTGATCATGATGGCCAGACCCGGGAACAGCGCCTGCCACCAACGGCCAGCGAGCACGCCGCCGCGGGCGTCGGCGAGGATGTTGCCCCAGGTAGCGGTGGGCTCCTGGATACCAGCGCCGATAAAGGTCAGCGAGGCCTCGAAGATGATGGCGTCGGCGACCAGAGTAACGGTGAAGACCATGATCGGGGCGATGCAGTTACGCAGAACATGCTTGATCAAAATCCACGGAGCCTTGGCGCCGGAAACGATGACCGCGCGGACATAGTCCTCGCCGTACTCGGACACGATGTTGGCGCGCACGATACGGGCAATCTGCGGAGTGTACATAAAGCCGATGGCGAAGATGATCGACGGCACGGAATTGCCCAGGATGGAGACGAAGACGGCAGCGAGGGCGATGCCCGGGATGGACATGATGATGTCCAGGATGCGCATGATCGCCTCGGAAACGGACTTGCGCGAAACCGCCGCGAGGGCGCCCACGACCGAGCCGCAGACCAGAGCCATGGCAGTAGCACCGAAGCCGATGATCAGCGAGTAACGGCCACCGTAAAGCATACGCGACAGGATGTCGCGGCCCTTATCGTCGGTACCGAAGATAAATCCATTGCCGGGAGCCTGGCGAGCAGTGAAAATCTCGACCGGGCTATAGGGGGCAAGAAGGGGCGCCAGAATCGCGGTCAGGGCGACCAGTGCCAGCACGACGGCGGCAATCTTAGAAGACAGCGTCATCTTCTTCCAGCCACCGAGCTTGAGCCCCTTGGAGGCAGCTTTCTCGAGCTGCTCGGTTTGCTTCTCTCGAATCTTTACCATAATCTACACCGTCCTGATGCGCGGGTTGATGAGCAGGTAGAGCATGTCAACCACGATGTTGATGATGATGAAGGCAAGAGCAACGACGATGACGACGCCCTGAACCAGGTTCGCCTCGTTGCCCTGAACGCCCTGCAGAATCGCAGTACCCATGCCGGGGAGGTTGAAGATGACCTCGATGACGACAGCACCGCCCATGAGGTAGCCGATCTTAAGACCGAGGGTGGTGACCGGGGTGATCAGCGCGTTGCGAAGAACGTTGATGCCGACGACGACCTTCTCGGGAACGCCGGCGCCACGGGCCATGCGGACGTAGTCCTTATCGAGCTCCTCAACCATGGCCGTACGCACGATACGAGTCATCTGGCCCGTCAGCGGGAATGCCAGGGCGATAGCGGGCATGATCATACGTCCCAGATAGCCAGCCGGGTTGGTGGTGAAGTGAGGCAGAGCACCGGACGCCGGGAGCACCTTAAGGTAGGAAGAGAACAGCAGGATCAACAGGACGGCAAGCCAGAACGACGGGGTTGCCAAGCCGGCGATGGAGAAGACGCGGATCACTTGGTCCGGCCATTTATCGCGATACAGTGCCGCGATGACGCCGAGCAAAAACGAGACGACCGCGCCGATGGCAAGACCGATGAAGGTCAGCTGCATCGTGACGGGCAGGGCCGTGGAGATGCGCTTGGCAACGGAGTTGCGAGCAGCACCATAGGTGCCCATGTCACCATGGATCAAATCGCCCATATAGCGCACGTAGCGCACGGGCCAGGGGTCGTCCAGACCATACTTCTCATGGTACTCGGCAACCGCCTCGGGCGAGGCACCGTCACCCAACGCCGTATAGGCGGGGTCGGTCTTGGAGAACGACATAAGGAAGAACACCAGGACGGTGACGCCCAATGCCATGATCGGCAGCGCCACGAGACGCCTTCCAATCAAACGTAGAAAGTTGTTCACGTTCTCTCCCCTTTCTTTTGTCGGTAGGACCAACTGGTATATGAGTATGGATACTCATTACAAGACCCGAGCGACATCGAGGCCGCCCGGGTCTTTGTTTTAACTATGAGGACGTTGCCTTACGACCGACGCCCCACATATGACTCAAGCGAGTCTTAGGCCTTGACGGTCGCGACGCCCCTGAAGGACATGCTCGTCGTGCCGATGCCCTTGAAGCCATCGAGGGCCTCGCCGTTGGGCGCGGTGGACGGATCGTCCCAGGAAGCGGAAACGGTCTTGACGTGGACAACGGGATACAGAACAGCGTTGTCGGCAATGATGTCGAAGCACTCGTTCCACTTCTTCTGCTGCTCGTCGCCCTCGGCGGCAAGAGCCTCGTCCATGAGACCGTGGAGCTTCGCCCACTCAGCGGAATCCTTCCACGGGCAACGGGTCTGCATCCAGACGTTGTCGCCATACCACCAGTTGAGCAGCAGGTCGGGGTCGGCGCCGAAGCAGGACGGATCGCCAGGAGCGAGAAGGATATCGTAGGCCTCGCCGCCGTCGATGGCAGCGTAAGTGGCCGGCGAGGTATCGGTCTGGATGGTCACATCGAAGCCGAGAGCGTCGAGGTCGTTCTTGACCTGAGCGGCCATGCCCTTAATCTGCTCGTTGTCGGTGGTGCGCAGGGTGATGGCGCCCGGGGTGATGCCAGACTCTTCGATGAGCTTCTTGGCCTTCTTGGCGTCAGTCTTGTACACCGTGGAAGCCTCATGATAGTTGGTGAAGCTCTTGGGCAGGTAGCAGCTGGCAGCGGTAGCAAGGCCGGCGAAGGTGTTGGTAATCATCTTCTCGGTGTCGAGCGCGTACATGACGGCCTGACGGACCTTGACGTTGTTCCAAGGCTCCTTGGCGACGTTGAACATGATGAAGCGGGTGCCGAAACCCTGAACGTTATCGATCTTGCAGCCAGCGCTCTCGAGCTGGTCGACGGCGTCAGCGGTGACGAGCTCCATAACGAGCGTGGAGCCCTCCTGCTGAGCGGTAACGCGAGCGGTGGGGTCGGTCAGGATGCTGTACTGGATCTTCTTATCCTCGGCAGCATACTCACCGTTGTACTCGGGGTTGGGAACCAGGGTGATCTCGGTATCGGAGATAGAGTCGTACATCCAGGGGCCGGAACCGATCGGCTGCTTGGCGCGATCCTCCTCGGCCTGGGTAGCCGGGGTAACGCGGATGATGGCCAGACGATCCTTGAGCAGGGAGAAGTTGGGGACCTTGGTCTTGACCGTTACGGTGCTGGCGTCCTTGGCCTCGATGGACTCGAAGGGCTGGAAGAACGGAGCATAGGTAGCGGAAGCAGCGCAAGCGGTGTAGGAGGCAACGACGTCGTCAGCAGTGACCTCGGTACCATCGGAGAACTTGGCACCCTTACGGATGGTGACCTCGAAGGTGGTGTCGTCTACGGACTTGGGATCGTCGGTGGCGAGCTCGTTGAAGGTGCTGTAGTCGTGGTAATCGATGCCGTAAAGACCCTCGATGACGTGCCAGTTAGCGCCCAGGCCCACAGCGGAGCCGGTGCTGGCGGGGTCGAAGCTGGACGGAGCGTAAGCGGAACCAGCGGTGATCACGCCGCCGCCACGGTTGGCGGAATCGGTGGAACCGGAAGCGGAACCTTCGTCGCTAGAGCTGCCACCGCAGCCGGTGAGACCAAGCCCTGCGACAGCAGCGACGCTGCCGGTGAGGCCGAGGAACGAACGCCTGGACATACCCTTGTTGATGATGGCCATGTCTTCTCCTATCAATAGAGAATCTTACCCGGGAGCACCTAGACTTGCCCCCGCGCAACTTGCGGACGATATATACCTTACCTACCGACGAACCCAACTGAGGTGCCGCGCTCGGCGACCGATACATACATACGCTTGAACGGTATTTACTACCGTTCACCGAATTCATTGACAAATGATTCGACAGACAGTATGTATCGGCGAGGTGAGATATCAGTCTTCGTCAACCCGCAGGATAGCAGGGTTTTCGCTTGGGTTAGTCAAACGTTTTAGCGTTAATAAAACCCGAAACCAGCAGGCAATCATGGCGAAATAAATGGTTGAAAATCGCGCAATCATGTATATCAGTTGTTTAGGCTCGTGTTTAGCTATCGGAATGGCCAGCCGCCGCCTCGGCGCGCTCGGCATTCCATGCAACGAGCGCCTCGTGGACCGCCTTGGCAACATCGGCAGGTATGCCGCGAACTTCCGCGATCTCTTGCTCGCTCGCCGCGCGCAAACGCTTCATCGAGCCAAAATGGCGCATAAGGGCACGTTTTCTGGTGGGTCCCACGCCCGGAACGTCATCGAGTACCGAAACCGTCATGGCTTTATCGCGCAACTCACGGTGGAACGTGATGGCAAATCGGTGGGACTCATCGCGTACCTGTTTAATTAGATAGAGCGAAGCAGACCCGGTCGGCAGCACGACAGGAGTCTCGTCCCAAGGCACAAAAACTTCCTCGTCGGCCTTCGCCAAGCCACAAACTGGTATATCGAGCCCAAGAGCCTCAAGTTGCTTGATCGCAGCGGTCAATTGCGGCTTACCGCCATCGACAACGAGCAAATCGGGGCGCGAGCCAAAGCGCTCGTCGGCCATGCGCTCGGGAGCATAGCGTCGTCCCAAAACCTCGGACATCGACACGAAGTCGTTTGCCTCGTCCAATTCGGCCTGAATTTTAAAACGACGGTACTGGCTCTTGTCGGCGCGCCCGTTGGTAAACACCACCATCGAGGCGACCGTAAAGGTGCCATGCAGTGTAGAGATATCGAAGCACTCGATACGCAACGGCGGCGATGGCAGCGCCAACGCACTTTCGAGCTCCAGGAGCGCTTGATTGGTGCGGTCGTCAGCGTACCCCGTTCGCATCATGTAGCGCATGAGGGCATGGCGCGCATTTTTGGATGCCATATCGAGCAGACGGTGCTTTTCGCCACGCTGCGGCCTATGGAGATGGCAGGAACGCTCACGCTTGCCCGCAAGCCACTCCCCCAGCGCCTCCGCATCCTCAAGCTCGACGGAAAGGTTGACCTCAGCTGGAATATCAGCCGTCTCGTCGTAATAGCGCTTAAGAAAGCCCGACTGGAGCTCTTCCTCGTCAACATCAAGACCCTTGTCGAGAATGAACTCGCAGGTGCGAACTGTTCGGCCCTCGCGAACGACGAAGACGCAAGCGGCGGAGATGGTCTCCTCGCGATAGAACCCGATGACATCGATATCGACACTGGAGGGAAAAACGACTTGCTGACGATCGTCCAGACCCCTGATGACCTCCAAACGACGTTTGACGCGTGCCGCGCGCTCAAAGTCGAGCGCCTCGGCGGCATCCGTCATCTCGGAGGTCAGCTCATCGACGACATCCTTGCGATGGCCCGACAAAAAGCGCTCGACACGCTTGACGTTCTTGGCATAGTCTGCCGGGGAAATCGCGCCGACACACGCACCCGGGCCGCGCCCGACATGGTAGTCAAAGCAGGGACGCCCGTTTTGTGCGCAAATCATATTGACGATGTCTTCCTCGCCCTTGTGGGACTCGATGGTACGGCGACAACGACGCCACTCCGCACAGGATGCAGAGCAGATGGGGATAACCTTGCGCAGCGTATCTATCGTCTCACGTGCCGCACGGCTATCGGTATAGGGTCCAAAATAGCGCGTTCCCGGCTTATGACGCTCACGCGTGTATTTGATCGCGGGATACAGGTCGCCCTTTGTAATGGCGATAAAGGGGTAGCTCTTGTCATCCTTGAGGTCGACGTTAAAGTACGGATGGTACTGGCCGATCAGGTTGCGCTCGAGTACAAGCGCCTCATGCTCGGTTTCGACAACGATGTAGTCAAAGCTCGCCACCAGCTGCATCATCAGCGGGATCTTTTGACGCTCATCCTGCAGTGTCACGTATTGACGCATGCGGGCGCGCAGGTTTTTCGCCTTGCCCACGTAGATGACATCGCCCTTGGCATCCTTCCAAAGGTAGCATCCGGGCTGTGTGGGAACGCGCGAAACCTGCTCGGCAAGCGTTGGTATGTTGTCGTGACCGGCCACGCGCACCTACTTGCGACGAAGCAGCGCCGAGACCTCGGGCATCTTAAGGACGACGGCAAGGCCAAAGGTAACAACAAGCGAGGCGACACCCGCAACGCAAACGTAGCCAAGAGTAATCAGAATCGAGCCGCCAAGTGCCCCGACAAAGTGTTCAAGCGCCCACATGACGCCGGCGCCTGCGGCAGCACCTAGGCCACCGAGCAAAAGGCCAAAGAAACCGCCATGTAGGATAGATTTGACCTGAAGGCCACGCAGGCGACGACGCAGCCACCACAGCGAACAGCCGACCAAGATCACGTAGTCGACGACATACGAAAGCGCGATTGCCGGCATGCCGAAGCCCAGCACAACGCCAAACAGCAGAACCGAGCCGGCCTGGCCGATGGCAGAATACAGGCAATAGCGACTATAGGGCTTCATGTCGAGCAAGGCAGAGAAGCTCTTCTGCATCAACACGACCACGCCGTAGAGCGGCAGCGAGAGCGCCAGGTAGACAAGGTACTCGGACACCAGCGTCACGCCGGATTCATCGAACTTGCCAGCACAGTAGATCATGTTGAGCGGACGCGCGAAGACAATCAGGTACAGCGCGAACGGAATCAGGAAGAACAGCATCTGGGCGACGCCACGCGAAATGCCCGTGCGAACGCTGTCGTAATCCTTCTCCTGCGCGTCGTGAGAGAGCTCGGTATAGAGCGCCGTCGAAAGCGAGGCGGCAATCAGCGCGTAGGGCAGCGTGTACCACAGGCGCGCATAGGCGATGACGGAAGGACCAGTCTCGGGCTGGACCACCAGCGCGGCAGCGTTGGTGATAGAAGTCGAGACAAACATGCACACCGTGGCGAGCAGCGTCGGGATACCGAGCGCAATCGTCTGCCGCAGTGCGGGGTCCTTAAAGTCGATATGGATATGGGGGTGCACGCCGTGCTTGCCAAGCGCGGGGATCTGACATGCCATCTGAACAAAGACACCGAGGGTCGTACCGGCCGCAATCAAGATGATGCCGGCACGTTCGCCAAACTGTGCGGACACGGGCGCAAAACCCATAAAGCTCGCAATGACGATCACATTGTTGAGGACCGGAGCAAACGTCGACCAGAAGTAGTCGCGGTGTGCGTTGAGAACGCCCGAGAACACCGAGCCCAAACCATAAAACAGAATCTGGATGGCAAAGAAACGGAACATGAACGCAGCGGTATCCATGCTGCCGCCGTCACCCGAAAGGAACGATTGCGTCCAGATAAAGCCCGGGGCGAACACGGTCCCCAGCAACGAAATGCCACCCAGCACCAAAAGCAGAATGCCGAGCAGGTTGCCCACGTACTCGTTTGAGGCCTCGCGACCCTGCTCACGCCTCACGCCCATGTACACGGGCAAAAACGCCGTCACGAGCATGCCGCCCATCACGAGTTCGTAGAGCATATTGGGCAGGTTGTTGGCGACCTGATAGGAGGACGAGAGTAGCGACATGCCGATAGCGGCCGCCATTGCCCACGTGCGGATAAAACCGGTGACGCGAGACACGGTAGTCAGGATGGTCATAAGCCCGGCGGAACGACCAACCGTGGAGTAGTCCGACGAGCCCATGTCGTCAGTGTCATCTCGCGACGAAGAAGCTTCGGATGAGGGTGTCTGAGGCGCAGATTCTTTTGCAAAATGAGCTCCGCGCTTCAATTCTTCCTGCGGCATCGCTCAGTCCTCTCTCGTAATCGCGGCAACCGTCGCCCCGCAAAATGCAATTAAATCATCGGGTGCAAGCTCGAGCTGATAACCACGCTTGCCTCCCGAAATAAAAATGGTATCCCAAAGGACACATGTCTCATCAATGAGCGTCCGGTAGCGTTTTTTCATACCGACCGGGCTGCAGCCGCCGCGAACGTAGCCAGTCGCCGCAAGCAAATCCTTCACATGCATCATGGCCAAGGACTTCTCCCCCGCGGCACGCGCGGCGGACTTTAGATCGAGCTCGTCGGCAACAGGGATGCAGCACACGACATAGTCGTTGGACGGTGTCACACAGACCAAAGTCTTAAATCCTTGACCGGGCTCCTCGCCAAGCTGCTCCGAAATCGCGACCCCCAGGCCCACCGACTCATCGCCATCGTCTTCGTACGTATGTAGAACATAGGAAATGCCGGCGCTTTCCAGCTCGCGCATCGCATTGGTTTTTGGCGTCTTTACAGCCTTTGCCATGACATATCCTTTCCCTCGCATTCGGACGCAAGGATTAAGTATATGTCCAATTCGGCTGCATACGTCACTTCGGCACAGCAAGCGCCATCGAATCACAAGGAGTCGATGGCGCCCATAAACTGAATCGCCTATTTATTGAGCATCAAGTTGAGCCTGGCGCTCCCGGTCACGCCTGAGCAACGGCGCCAAAAACTTGCCCGTATAACTCTGCGGACAGTCCGCAACCTGCTCCGGTGTACCCGAAACCACGACGGTTCCGCCGCCGTTACCGCCCTCGGGACCCATATCGATCAGGCGGTCGGCAACCTTGATGACATCAAGGTTGTGTTCAATCACCAGCACCGTGTTGCCCGCATCGACCAAGCGCTGCAGTACATCGAGCAGCTGGCGGACGTCCTCAAAATGAAGGCCGGTCGTCGGCTCGTCCAAAATATAGAACGTCTTGCCCGTCTGGCGTCGATGAAGCTCCTTGGCGAGCTTTACACGCTGCGCCTCGCCGCCCGAAAGCGTCGTGGCGGGCTGGCCCAGGCTCACGTAGCCCAAGCCTACATCGTACAGCGTCTGGAGCTTGCGCTTAATCTGCGGGATATTCCCAAAGAAGGCCAGCGCCTCGGTAACGCTCATGTCGAGCACGTCCGAGATGGTCTTGCCACGATAGGTGACCTCGAGTGTCTCGCGGTTGTAGCGTTTACCGCCGCAAACTTCGCAGGGAACGTAGATATCGGGAAGGAAGTGCATCTCGATCTTGATCTGTCCGTCGCCCTTGCACGCCTCACAGCGCCCGCCACTCACATTAAAGGAGAAACGACCTGGCGAGTAGCCGCGCGCCTTCGACTCCGGCGTACTCGCAAACAGTGCGCGAAGATCATCCCACAGGCCGATATAGGTAGCAGGGTTGGAACGCGGCGTGCGGCCAATCGGCGACTGGTCGATATCGATAACCTTATCGATACACTCGATGCCCTCGATTTTCTTATACGGACCCACAGGGCGCGTCGAGCGGTGAATGGCATTCGTAAGGGCAGGCGCAATGGTGTCGGTAACTAGGGAGCTCTTGCCCGATCCCGACACGCCGGTAACAACCGTAAGCGTACCAAACTCGATCTTGGCAGTAACGTTTTTGAGGTTGTTGGCTCGAGCGCCCGTAATTTTAAGGCAGCCGCGACCGGGTTTGCGCCGTTCATCAGGCACCCGGATCATTCGTTTGCCGGTCAGATAAGCGCCCGTCATCGACTCAGGACACGCCATGATATCGGCAGGCGTTCCCGCCGCGACTACGTGTCCGCCGTTGACGCCGGCGCCGGGCCCCATGTCGATCACGTAGTCGGCGGCACGGATTGTATCCTCGTCGTGTTCGACGACGATAACGGTATTGCCGATATCGCGCAGGCGCTCGAGCGTCTTGATCAGGCGCTCGTTGTCACGCTGATGAAGACCGATCGAGGGCTCATCCAGAATATAGAGCACGCCCATGAGACCCGCGCCGATCTGCGTTGCCAGTCGAATACGCTGTGCCTCGCCACCGGAAAGCGTCGCCGAAGCACGATCGAGCGTCAGATAGTCGAGTCCAACATCGACCAGAAAACGCAAGCGCTCCAGGATTTCCTTGACGATACGGCCGCCGATAAACTGTTGGCGCTCGGTGAGTTCCAAGCCCTCAAAAAACTCGAGCGATTCACGGCACGACAGGCAACAAACCTCGTAAATGGACTTACCGCCCACGGTGACGGCGAGCATCTCGGAGCGCAAACGAGCGCCGTGGCAGGTCGAGCACGGCTCCTCGCGAATGTACTTCTCCAGGCGCGCCTTGGTGTTCTCGTTCGTCGTCTCGGTATAGCGTTCGTACAGGATGTTGCGAACGCCCGAAAACTTGGTATCCCACTGGCTGCGACGTCCGTCGAGCTTTTGGTAGTCGACCGAGATCTTCGTATCGCCCAGGCCATCCAAGAATGCACGACGCACGCGAGGGGGCAAGTCCTCCCACGGCGTATCAGCGCTCACCTTAAAGTGTTTGCAGACCGCAGCAAAAATCTGCGGATAGTAGTTCGAATTGCCAAACAGGCTACCAAAGACTCCGTCGGCAATGGACTTCGAGGGGTCCTCGATCAGCGCCTCGGCATCAACGGTTTTCTTAAAGCCCAGGCCGTCGCACTCAGGACATGCGCCATAGGGAGCGTTAAACGAAAAATCACGCGGCTGAAGATCGTCAATGGAGTGTCCATGCTCCGGGCACGCCAAGGCCAACGAATACTCCAGAAGCTCGCCCTCGGTCCCCTCGGGAGCATCACGATCGGGCAGCATGTACACGTTTACATTGCCGTGAGCCAGCGCGGTCGCCTGCTCAACAGACTCGGCGATACGGCCAAGAGAGTTCTCACGGATCACGATGCGATCGACCACGACCTCGATATCGTGCTTGAACTTCTTGTCCAGATCGATCGGATCGTCGAGCGAGCGCACTTCACCGTCGACACGCACGCGGCTAAAGCCCTCGGCGCGAAGGTCCTCAAACAGTTTGGTGTACTCGCCTTTTCGCCCGCACACCACCGGTGCCAGCACAAACGCGCGGCGGCCCTCCCCCGCCGCCAAGACCTTGTCGGCAACCTGGTCGGTCGTCTGGCGCTCAATGACGCGGCCGCATTCGGGACAGTGCGGGGTGCCCACACGGGCGAACAGCAGGCGCAGATAGTCATAAATCTCGGTTACGGTGCCAACCGTCGAGCGAGGGTTTTTAGACGTCGTCTTTTGGTCGATCGACACCGCCGGCGAAAGGCCGTCGATTGAATCCAAGTCGGGTTTGTCCATCTGGCCCAAGAACTGGCGCGCATAGCTCGAAAGACTCTCGACGTATCGACGCTGGCCCTCGGCATAGATAGTGTCAAATGCCAGCGAACTCTTGCCCGAGCCAGAAAGACCGGTAATGACCACGAGTTGGTCACGCGGAATGGAAACATCGATATCACGGAGGTTGTGCTCACGAGCGCCGCGAATAACGATAGAAGAATCAGACATGGAAGCTCCTTGCCTCCTATTGCATCGAATCATACTGTCGATGAGTTTAGCGCACTCGACGCGCACAGATGTTCGTAATACAAGATTCGCAGACCTTTAGCTTTGCGTATCGGGCGCTTTGTTTCTCGAAATGCCGTGGAAAGGTTACAGTAATCTAATACTGAACTTAATTTGCCGTAACAGAGGAACGTCCATGACCGAAGATATCCCCCTTGAAATCACTTCGAGCGACATGGCCAATCTGCCCATATTCATCGCCGTCCTTATCGTGGCCATCGTCGTGGTACGTGTATATTTTTCAATCAAACACAATGAAAAGCCGCCCATTGCCCGCGTCTTTTGGTGCGCGACGCTCCTCATCCCGCTCGGCATGGTAGCTGCATGGATTACGAATCAATTGCTCGTAAATGAGGACAATTCCCTATGGGTCCTTTCTTATTCGGCGCTCGGTGCTACCGCCGTCATACTTCTTGTCGAGCCCTTGGTTTCGGGACTTATCGACCAAACCGATCTTGCGACGGGAACGGTTGCCTGTATTTGCCGTGACATCCTTGTCATCGCCGCTGTTTCAGCGCTCTCGTTCGTTTCACTCGAAATTGCCTGTAACGAAACGTTCTATCGCATTCCCGCCAACTCATTCGGGTTTTCCGTCGGGCTGCTCGCGACGGTTCTGCTCTCCCTTTATTTGCTGGGACAGCGTCATGGAGGCGTCATGGCCCTCGTGCCCGTCGCCTGTTGCATCCTTGGCATTGCCGAGCACTTCGTCATAACGTTTAAAGGCGAGGCCATCCTGCCAAGCGATATCTTGGCCCTTGGCACTGCAATGGAAGTGAGCGAGGGATACGAGTTTACCTTTACCGCCGGAATCGTAACCTCTCTCGCCCTGCTGGAGATTTCCCTGGGGCTTCTTTCGCTTATCCGACCGCGAAAGCTCCGTACGCCCACCCATGTCTTCCCCGCAATCGCCGCTAACCTCTGCGCTTTTCTGCTAGTGACCGTTGTGGGGCTCTCGGGCTTTTCCAGCATCGACTTGGAGCAGGCGCTGGATTTTGGATTTGACCGTTGGCAGCCCATCACCACGTATGCGTCTCAGGGTTTTATCACTTCGTTCACCGAAATGGTCAACGAGTTGCCTATTGAGAGGCCCGAAGACTATACGCCCGATGAGGCGCAGAGCATCGAGCAGGAGCTCGCCGCCGCCTACGACAACACGTATGGCTCGAGCGAGCAGCGCGCGGCGGCCGTTGCCCAGTTCAATGAAATCAAGCCGACGATTGTTGCCGTCATGAACGAGAGTTTTAGCGACCTTTCGTGCTTTGAGCAGCTCCAGGCGGCCGGGTACACCGGCCCCGCATGCTACAACTCGCTTCCCGACACACTTGTTCGCGGCACCATGCTCGCTTCGGTCGCCGGTGGCGGAACGGCGAACTCCGAATTCGAATTTTTGACCGGAGCGACAACGGCCTTTGTCGGATTAGGCAAAATCCCCTATCAGCTGTATCAGATGAATGGCGTCAACAGCCTGGCAAAGGACCTTAAGGAGCTTGGGTATACCGCTACCGCTATGCACCCGCAAAACCCCGTCAACTACCATCGAGATAAAATCTATCAGCAGCTGGGCTTTGGAGACTTTCTTTCAATCGGCGATTTCGAAGGTGCGCCCTGTTACCATGCCGGCGTATGCGACTACGCCACCTACGACAAGATACTCGACCTGCTTAGAACCGACGAAGCCCCGCAGTTCATCTTTGACGTCACGATGCAAAATCACGGCGGCTACGACTATGGCACCGTTCCCGCCGAGGAGCTGACAAACTATTGGGTCGAGGGAGCCAGCGAGGGTGCCAATAGCGCGCTCAACACCTATCTTACCTGCATCAACGCATCCGACCGGGACCTCGAGTACTTTATCAACGAGCTCCGCAATATCGGCAGACCGGTTGTCCTTGTCTTTTTTGGCGACCATCAGCCGAGCGCCGCAACGACTCTCAACGACGAGCTGTACCCTCAGGAAGATACGGCAAGCCACGCTTTCCGTATCTATCAGTCGACATATTTTGTCTGGGCTAACTATGAAATCGCCGGCAATACCGAGCTCAACGTCTACGACACCGTCGGGGCAAACGAGATTGCAGCCATTACCCTTAATAAGATTGGCGCCCCGCTCACCGACTATCAAAAGGCTCTGCTTGCAACAAGGTCAGATGTGCCCACCATCAATGTCGCCGGCTATCTCGGTGCCGACGGGCTGCGCTACGACTTGGAATCTGAAGACAGCCCATACACCTCGACGATCGACAAGCTGCAGCGCATGCAATACCTCGAGTTCGCCAGCAAAGTTCAGTAAGCCCACCCATTCGCTTGGGCCCATCGTATTGCAAGCACGTTCGGCCCAAATGCATCGCAAATGACTCCCGCTCGCAAACGAGGGTACAATGACACTCGTGTCACATCGCGGGGCCCCGGCCCCAACATATACAAAGGAGTCATACATGGGTTGCGAGCACGCACAGGCCGCCGGCGGACAAACGTCGCCGTCGCAATTTGAGGAGAATACGCTGTCCGAGGTCAAACGCGTCATCGCCGTGCTTTCCGGCAAGGGCGGTGTCGGCAAGTCGTTTGTCACCGGTGCCATCGCCACCGAGCTTGCCCGTCACGGCCACAAGGTCGGCGTCCTCGATGCCGACATCACCGGTCCCTCTATCCCCAAGATGTTCGGTATGAGCGGACGCCACGTCCATGCCCTTGGCAACCTCATGCTGCCTGAAATCTCCGAGCGCGGCGTCAAGGTCATGAGCTCCAACCTTCTGCTCCAAAACGAGACCGACCCCGTCCTTTGGCGCGGTCCGGTCATCGCAGGCGCCATTAGGCAGTTCTGGAGCGAGACCTCATGGGGCCCCATCGACTACCTGCTGGTCGACATGCCTCCGGGAACAGGCGACGTCGCTCTCACCGTCTTCCAGTCACTGCCCGTCGACGGCATCGTCATCGTCACGAGCCCGCAGGATCTGGTCTCGATGATCGTCGCCAAGGCGGTCAACATGGCCGAGAAGATGAACGTCCCCATTCTGGGCATTGTCGAGAACATGAGCTATATTGAGTGCCCCGACTGCGGCAAGAAGATCGAGGTCTTTGGCAAGAGCAAGCTCCCCGAGGTCGCAGAGCGCTATAACCTCGACATCTTGGGCCAGCTTCCCATTAATCCGGCACTCGCCGAGGCCTGCGATAAGGGCGAGGTCGAGACCGCACTGCCCGATGGCATGTTGCCCAAGGCAGTCTCTGCCGTCGAGGCCATTACCCCGCACGAGACCGACGAGGCCTAAGTGAACGCGAGCGCCTTCTATGACGTCCTGGTAATCGGCGGCGGGGCTTCAGGCCTCGCCGCCGCCATTACGGCCGCACGAGCTGGCAAAAGCGTCTGCATCGTTGAGCGCGATGTCGCCTGCGGCCTTAAGCTCCTTGCGACCGGCAACGGCCGCTGCAACCTCTCCAACGAATCGATTGATCCACAGCGGTATAACCACCCCGCATTCGTTGAATCCGTTATGGGCCCCCGGCCCGAACAAGAGCTTATGGGTTTCTTCTCCTCGCTGGGCATCATGACAACCTCCGAGGAAGGCCGGCTGTACCCGCGCTCCCTTCGCGCCGAATCGGTGCGCGACGCGCTTCTCAACGTTTGCGACCGCCTAGGTATCACCTTAATCTGCGGAGCCAACGTTGCCTCGGCGCACAAAGCTTCCGAAGGCTGGACACTCCAAATAGACCGTCCAGCGCGGGCACTCAAGGCAAAGAAGCACGACGACCGAAAATCGGAGCTCCGCTCGCTTCGGAAAGCGCTCGCCGATGTCCCTCGCAAGAACGAGGCCCTGGAGGCACATGCCGTAATTATCGCCACGGGCGGCAACCCCACCGGTATCGCCGATACGTTTAGCCTCCCCCTCACCTCGCTGCGCCCCATCCTCTGCCCCGTATCGGCAACGGTCGTTGGCGATCGGGCGGCACTCAAGACGTTGGATGGTCTGCGCGTCCGCGCCCGCTTGACGCTCACCCGTAACCATAGTGAGCTCTGGCACGAAGACGGTGAAGTACTGTTTCGAGCCTTCGGCATCTCGGGCGTCGCTGTCTTCAACCTCTCCCGTCGTATCCAGCGCGGTGATACGATCCTGCTCGACGTTTTCCCCGACCTCTCCAAAGACGAGCTGCTCGATATGCTCAACCGGCGCGTTGAGCTGCTCGGCGGCTTTTCGCCCCGCGATCCCCGTTGGCTCGACGGCATGCTCGCCCCGCAACTCTCCCGCGTCGTCTGCACGGCGTTCGAGCAGTGCCATCCAGGCTCCAACGATGTCATCCACCTGGTCTCGATCCTCAAGCATTTTAAGTTGCTCGTCGAAGGAACCGCCGAGGAGCGCTCGGCGCAGGTCACGCGTGGTGGCGTATCTGTCGAGAGCATCTCAACACCCAGTCTACGCGCGCGCAGCGTTGTCGACACCCCGCTTTACGTCTGCGGCGAAGCGCTCGACATCGACGCCGATTGCGGAGGCTTTAACCTTGCGTGGGCATGGCTCTCGGGCATTCGCGCTGCAAGCAGCCTGTAGCCGCGCAGTCTATAATCAAAAACGCATTCGGGCCGTCTGGGATACCGGACGGCCTCTTTCTTGCCTCTAAGGAGACCTCGATGATTGAAATCACCCAAGTCAACGCGTCGCTCGATGAAGCCGGCGATGAAAATGCCTGCCTCATTGTTGGCAAGCGAGTCGCCAAGCGCGTCCTACGTTGCAAAGACTCCGAGATCAAGTCCATCGAGCTCCACCGCAAGTCAATCGACGCTCGCAAAAAACGAGACGTCCATTTTATCCTGAGCTTTCGTGTTGAGCTGACCAGTCCCCACCTCGAGCGAGAAGCGGTCGACAGCGTTTCCGAGCGTGACCGCTCGCGCGTACGCGCGATAAAAGACGATGGGTCTTCATTCCCCACCCCCGTCTCCGACGCACCTCAAGAACGCCCTGTCGTTGTCGGCGCCGGATGCGCTGGCCTTTTCGCCGCGCTAACGCTCGCCGAAGCAGGTCTTAAGCCCTTGCTCATCGAGCGCGGCGACCCGGCATTTCGCCGCTCGCATGCGATCGACCTCTTTCTAAAGGAGCGCATCCTCGACCCCGAGAGTAATATCCAGTTTGGTCTGGGCGGCGCGGGGACCTTCTCGGACGGCAAGCTCAATACGGGAACAAAAAATCCCGCCCATCGCCTTATCCTCGAAACCTTCGTCGAGGCGGGTGCGCCCCGCGATATTCTGTGGGATGCCAAGCCGCACATTGGCTCCGACATCCTTCCCACGGTTGTCACCGCTATATCCCAGCGCATCGAGCAGCTCGGAGGTATCGTCCGTTATCGAACAAAGCTCGTCGACATTCACATCGACGCGTCTGGCGCCATCACCGGTATTGATGTCCAATCGTCCCAAGACGCCGCTTACGAGCCAATCGAGACAAAGCACCTCATCCTCGCCTGCGGGCATTCTGCTCGCGATATTTTTGAGCTCCTTAAGGACCACAACGTGGCCCTCGCACAAAAGACCTTTGCCATGGGCGTTCGCATCGAGCATCCGCAGCGCGACATCGACCGAGCCCAATATGGAGCCTCGGCGGGACATCCTGCCCTCGGAGCAGCCCCCTACAAGCTCGTCGCCCATCTTCCCAACGGCCGCAGCGTGTTCTCGTTTTGCATGTGCCCCGGCGGGCAGGTTGTCGCCGCCTCTTCCGAGCAGGGCCACCTGTGCGTCAACGGCGCCAGCCTCAATGCCCGCGACGGACGCAACGCAAACGCCGCCCTGCTCGTTAACGTCACGCCTGAGGACCTTCCCAACGATGACCCGCTCGCCGGCATCGAGCTCCAGCGTGCCTGCGAGGCGGCCGCCTATCGCCTGGGCGGTTCCAACTGGAACGCACCGGCACAGCTCGTCGGAGATTTCCTCGCAGGACGCGTCAGCAAGGCGCCCGGAAAGGTAAAGCCCACCTATCCGCTCGGTGTGACCTGGACGGCAATTGACGAAGCCCTGCCGCAGCATATCGTCGAGTCGCTCCGCCTGGGACTTCCCCTACTCGGAAAAAAGCTACGAGGCTACGACCGCCCCGATGCCGTTCTTACCGGCGTGGAGACTCGTTCAAGCTCACCGGTCACTGTCACCCGAGACCGAACGTGCCATGCCGTGTCGACCCTGGGCCTCTACCCTTGTGGTGAGGGAGCTGGATATGCCGGCGGCATCATGAGCGCGGCCACCGACGGCATCCGTTGTGCCGAAGCCCTGATCGCAGACCTCTAACGCACGAATTCCAGCGCGCAAAAGACACAGGCCCCGAGCTCCACAGGGAACTCGGGGCCTGTTCGCTATTTCTTAAACCGTGCACCCTGGCGTTTTCTGCCCGATGCGAACGTGGAACCCTTGCGGGCCTGTGAACGTAAGCGCTCGATCGTCTCGTCCTCAGACGCGCCCTCGAGCATCGCCCGAATCTGAACGACGGCATCGCGCAGGCGCGCCGCCTCCTCAAAGTCCATGGCGGCAGAAGCGTTACGCATATCCTCTTCCATGGTTTCGACAATCCGCACAAGCTCGTCATGCGGCAGTTCTTCCAACTGCTCCGCAAGTGTCTGCTCGGGCGCCACCGTTTCCGGCACGCCGCCCTCGCCCGACTCATCGGGCGTATAGAATGCACCATGGCCAAGAGAGTCGCCCTTCGAGCGTCCCTTGGAACCCACGGTTTTTTCGGCCTCGGCAATAAAACTTGAGATGTCGTTGATGGCCTTGCGCACCGTCTTGGGCACGATGCCATGCTCTTCGTTATATGCCATCTGAATCTCGCGACGGCGCTGCGTCTCTTCGATGGCCTCTTTCATCGAATCGGTCACAACGTCCGCATACATGATGACTTCGCCATCGGCGTTACGGGCCGCGCGGCCAATCGTCTGAATCAGCGAACGGCGGTTGCGCAAGAAGCCTTCCTTATCGGCATCGAGAATTGCCACCAGTGAGACCTCGGGGAGATCCAAGCCCTCGCGAAGCAGGTTGATGCCAACGAGGACATCGATCTTGCCCTCGCGCAGCGTTCGCAGGATCTCGACACGGTCCATTGTCGCCGTATCAGAGTGCATGTAATTGACCTTAATGCCCGCGTCGAGCAGATGGTCGGTCAGGTCCTCGGCCATGCGCTTGGTCAACGTGGTCACCAGCACGCGCTCCTTGCGGGCAACGCGCTCGCGAATCTCGTCCTCAAGATCGTCAATCTGCCCACGAACCGGACGCACATCGATCTTGGGATCGAGCAGACCGGTCGGACGAATAATCTGCTCAACGTCGTTCTGGCTCACCCGCAGCTCATAGTCGCCCGGTGTTGCCGAAACGTAGATGAACTGGGGAATCCTCGCCTCAAACTCATCGAAACGAAGCGGGCGGTTATCGAGCGCCGAGGGCAGGCGAAAACCGTGTTCCACCAGCGTCACCTTACGCGAGCGGTCACCTTCGTGCATGCCGCGAATCTGCGGCACCGTCACATGGCTCTCATCGATGATGCAGAGCATATCCTTGGGAAAGTAATCGATTAGGGTAAACGGCGGCTCACCCGGTTTGCGACCGTCCAGATGACGCGAGTAGTTCTCGATGCCGTTGCAAAAGCCCATCGTCTCGAGCATCTCAAGATCATAATCGGTGCGCTGCTGCAGACGCTGCGCCTCGAGCAACTTGTCGGTCGCCTTGAGCTCCGCCACGCGCTTCTCGCACTCTTCGCTGATCGATTTCAGAGCCGCCTTGACCTTCGGCTTCTCGGTCACGTAGTGCGATGCCGGCCATACGGGGATGGCCTCGTACTCACGAAGCATCTCACCGGTGACCTCATCGATCTCGGCAATCAGCTCGACCTCGTCGCCAAAGAACTCAAACCGCAACGGATGCTCAGCATAAGGCGGATACACGTCGACAACATCGCCGCGCACGCGGAACGTGCCGCGTGCCAGGTCATAGTCATTGCGATCATATTGAATGTCGATAAGTGCATGGATAAAGTCATCGCGCTCGAGCGGCACCTTCTTGTCGACGTTTGGAGCCAGACCCGCATAGTCCTCAGGAGAGCCAATGCCATAGATACACGAGACCGATGCGACAACGATCACATCGCGTCGAGAGAGCAGTGACGCGGTCGCCTGATGGCGCAGCATCTCGACCTCTTCGTTAATCGAGGAGTCTTTCTCGATATATGTATCGCTTTGCGGCACATACGCCTCGGGCTGATAGTAGTCGTAGTACGAGACGAAGTAGACCACAGCGTTGTTGGGAAAGAACTCTTTGAGCTCGCTCGCAAGCTGAGCGGCGAGCGTTTTATTCGGAGCCATGACCAGCGTCGGCTTTCCCAGGGCCTCAATAGTCTTTGCCATCGTGAAGGTCTTGCCCGAACCAGTCACGCCCAGCAAAACCTGATAGCGGTCTCCGTCCCTCACGCCCTGCACAAGCGACTCAATGGCCTTAGGCTGGGAACCGGCAGGCTCATAGGGAGACACGACCTTAAACGGCACGTCAGAGCCTTCAACGCCAAAGCGCTTAAGTTCACCACCAACGCGTTCTACTTCAAATTCCGCCATGGATACTCCTAACTCATACATCTGCAGTATACGCAGGCGGCAGGCATAGTCCTATACGAACCGATCGGGATAGATGGTCTTGTAGCGAGCCCAGGCATTATTGACACGAATCAGATACGCCTGCGTCTCGGGAAAGGTGATTGCATTATGAAGCGACGTACCCTGCTGCGCCCATCCGTCGACATTGCCCATGCCGGCGTTATAGGCGGCGATGGCGCTATCCGTCGACCCGTTAAAATACGCTAGAAGATACGAAAGATACGCACAGCCAAACTCGATATTCGTAGCCGGATCGTTAAGATTGTCGGCCGAATACTCGTCACCGTCAACAAGGCCCTTGGCGATCATATCCTGGGCAGTCTCGGGCATCAGCTGCATCAATCCCTGAGCACCTTGATTCGACTCGGCCTCGGGATCCCAATTCGATTCCGACTTAATGACAGCGCACACCAGATACGGATCCAGATTATGCGAAATACTGGATTGCTTTACATACGCCTCGTAGTCAATCGGATACAACGGCTTAAAGAAAGCGGCAGGAGCACACGAGTAAACGAATGAGATAAGGCCGAAGACAAAAACGGCAGCCAGCGGCATAAGGCGATACCACGCAAAGAAACGTGTCTTAGGCATCGGCATCCTCCTTATCCGCAGTGTCTATAAACCCATGGCATGCAAGCCATGAGTCAAGCTGCTCAAAGAGCGAATTATCACCTGAGGCATTATCAATCACCGTTGTAGCGAGATTGCACAGCGCAGACTCATCGGGCTGACAAGCAGAACGGGCATCGAAATCAGATGGCTCCATGCCACGTTGAATAGCGCGCTCGCGACGAACTGACAAAGGGGCGCTGATGACCAGAATTTCATCAGCCAAGCCAAATGCATCCTCAAAACCAGTCGGAGCAGAAACCTCGACCACCGCAAAGGGATAACGGGGAGACGAAACCGTACAACAAACCGGATCGAGAATCCTAAGCGAAAGCTGTTCAATCAGAACGGGATGCACGATGCCATTGAGCCGTGCGACCGAATCAGGAGAAGCGAAAGCTCGAGAAGCGAGGATGCTGCGGCGAATGCCGCCTTCCTCATCCAAAATGTCCCAACCGAATTCATCCGCGAGAGTATTGACGATATCAGAGCCCGGCACATACAGAGATTTTGCAAGCTCATCCAGATCGATAAGCATAGCGCCACGAGATTCGAAATAGCGGCAGGCAGTCGACTTACCCGAAGCAATATTGCCCAAGACAAATACGGTAAACATCAAGCCCTCCCTAACGCCAATGCGAGTAATTATCGCTCAAATACACTAGAAGGACTCAAAATACAGCCAAACAGTAAGAGCGCATACGGGGAAGCTAAATCCCGAAGTACAACGTGTATATACGCAAAAAGGGGGAGGCCGCGAGGCCTCCCCCTTCTCAGTTCAAGCGTACGGCTCGGT
>CAUGGC010000004.1 GCA_959599095.1 uncultured Collinsella sp.
ATTCAATCTCGAAAACAGCATTGCCCAGTTGACAAAACTATAGGAACACCCCCCTTTGCTCAATGGCGTACTGCCTCCGTAACGAGTGACGCGCAGGCCTACCGACCTGATGATCATTGGTTTTAAAAAAAGTTACTAGAGAACCCTCCAAGAAAAGCGGGGCACCCGGTCGATATGACCGAGTGCCCCGCCTCGTTTGTTGGTGCAAAGTAACCTGACCCCTTTGCACCACCACAAAGGTGCCTGGCCCCTTTGTGGTGATCGGCTGCTAGGCGGTGGGGAGTTCTGGCGTGTTAGCCGGCTGCTGCGGCTTGAGGTGGGCGTTGCGCCAGATGATTTGGATGATGTAGCCGAGCATAAAGACAAAGGCCACGCCGCTGATGAAGCCGCCTACGAGGGGAAGCCCCGTGAGGGCGCCTGCGATTACGCCACCAGCGGCTGCCATGGCGTAGCGGTTCTGGCTGTGTCCGACCATGCGCGCGATCGCGCACCCTGCAAAGGCACTCGACACCAGCGCGATGCCAATAACACCGCACATGAGGGCTCCGGCAAGCGACAGACCAGCGATAGAGATAATTAGCAGTAGGACGGCGGGGACGATAGCAATCGTGCCCAGAAGACCGCTCACCCACAGGGGCATGGGGCGCTGGTGGAGCATACCGGCGGCGCTGGCAGTCGCACGCGGAAAGACGAGCTCGAGCAGCAGAGCGACAAAGCAGGTCGAGAGTGCCGCGGCGACGATACCGCCGATGACATCGTTAACGGTGGAAGTATCCTCGTTCTCGGTGCGGTCGATCTTGAGTGCGCCGACCTCGGCTCCCGCGGCGCGCTCGGGGTCCTCGGAGACGTGCGCGTTCACGGTGCCGGTGATGTGGGCGTTCTTGCCCAGGATGAGCTTGTCGGCCCAAACCTCGACATCGCCATCGACGGTGCCGTCGATGGTTACCGTATCGCCCGCGAGCGCTGCCGACTTGGTGGAGCCTCGCAAGGCAACCGTCTCGCCTATCGCGTAGAAACAGTTAGCGGTGCTGTCGGAATTGAGAACGACATGCTGGCCAGCAACGGTCACGCTGCCATCAACCGTGGTCTTGGCAATGTCGATGGTGCGTGCCGCCAGACGGACGGCGCCGCCCACCGTGCAGTCGCGGATCGAGAGGGTATCGCCTGCAGCGATGATATCGCGGTCGATGGAGGTGTCGTCCAGGTTGAGGCTCTGACCTGCCCAGTACAGGTCACCTTCGACGCCGGACGGAGTGGCGTCATTGTCGGTCGCAAGTACGTTGCCTGCGGTGTCCGTGCCGGCGAACGACGCCGTGGGAAGCGCGGTGATCGCCAGTGCGATGAGTGCGAATAGGATGGTGATGCGGCCCCACGCTTTACGGCGCTGGGTCGACGGGAATTGATTGTGGGGCATAGTGAATCCTTCGTCAGATGCTCGATATGCACCTAACAGGGTACCCAACGCGTGGGCGCTCTAAAAGAACCTCTCGGTTGCATTTCGAAGGATGAGCCCGCGCCACCTACTTTTTACGGTGCAAGAAGCGTGCGATGTCTTCCTCGGTGGGGCTTTTGATGTCAAAACGCAGCGACAGCCAGCGCAGCCCCATGGTTACCGCAACGCATACGATCAACGCGGTGATGTTGCTGACGACGCCGCTCATGACAAGGCATACATAGCTCGCCGAGCCGGCGATGGCGGCGATGGCATAGAAGTTGGTGCGCTGAAAAATGCCCGGTACCACGCCCATAAAACTGTCGCGCAGCATGCCGCCGCCCACCGCGGTGAAAAAGCCCATCATGATGCAAACTGCCGGTGCAAAGCCGTAGACCAGTGCCTTGTCTGCTCCGGTGGCGGCATAGATGCCGACCGAGATGATGTCGAGCAGGGGAATGAGTTTTTCGGGTTTGTCGACGATTGCCGGGAAAATATAGATGATGGCTGCCGTGGCAATGGAAAGCGGGAGCGCCATCGGCTGGTTGAGGATGTAGACATTGCCCACCTGCAGCGTCATGTCGCGCAAGAGACCGCCGCCCAGGCCGCAGACCACTGCGAGCGCGACCGCGCCCACCAGGTCGAGCTTGTGCTCGCGTGCGACCAACACGCCCGAGATTGAAGCCGCGACAACAGCGAACATCTCGAGCCAAAATGGGATAGCGACCATGGCATCCGTGGCGTGTGAGGTAACGGTCATAGCGGCGACGACGGGCAAGATGGGGTCCTTTTGGTTGCGGGTTTAGACAATGCCCGTACATAGTACATGGTTGGCGGGCGTGGTGACCCTATTGCTCGGTAAACGGTCGGGACTGGATGCGGGCGTAGGTTCCATGTTTGGGGATCTGGGTTGATGCTGAACGCGATGGGGGCGTGGCTGAATAGGAGGGATGTCCAAATTTTGAGCTTTGCTCAAAATTTATCCGGTCGGCTTACGCCGACCGCGCTGCGCTAAAAACGCGCCACGGGCGCGTTTTCTTTACGCTCCGCGCCCTGGCGGGTTCGAATCCCTCCTCCTCCGCCGTATTTGCTTGTAAGGGACTCTAAACAAAAAAGCCCCCGTTTTCGGGAGCTTTCTCAACCAAAATGGCGGAGGAGGAGGGATTCGAACCCTCGTGACCTTATACAGGCCAAACGGTTTTCGAGACCGCCGCATTCAACCACTCTGCCACCCCTCCGCGTGGGGTAAAAACAAAGCAGGCTCGAAGGCCTGCTTTGGAATTAACTGGCGGAGAGTCAGGGATTTGAACCCTGGAGACGCTTTTGACGCCTACACGATTTCCAATCGTGCTCCTTCGGCCACTCGGACAACTCTCCGTTAAATGCGAAAGTTAGTATACACGAGGAATCGTAAGGTGCAAGCCGAAAACTTAGCATTTTTTGATCCACAGTGTCTCGCGCTATGCCTAAAACGCGCGGCACATGCAGTCTGACCAGCTAAATCGTGCTAAGCGAATTGTTCAAAAAAGGACTTTATAGACCAAGAGCAAACGAATTTAAAATCTTTTTGGTGATCAATTAGGCCACTGGTATGCATTTTGCGACCACAGCCTTGTGCCCGTTAACCTGCGGCTTGGCTCAGCTTGTCCCCACGGCACCGTATCTTGTCCACAGATCCGTCAAGCTTTTGGTCAGCATTTGGTTGGAATGCGCATGAAACGCCGTGCGAGTATGGGCATATGTGGAGGTCATGAGGTTGTAGCTGCATATTCTTGCGGCATGGGAGGTTGAAAGATATTATTACCAAGTCTTTTCCTGCTTCAGGCGCACCTTCACGACCTGAAGCCACATTTGCCCAGAGGAGGTGACAATATGAAGGCTTATGAACTGCTGTTCTTTGTTGACCCGTCGCTCGACCCCGAGACTCGTCTCGCTGTTATGAAGCGTATCGATACCACGATCGCTGAGGGCGCTGGCAAGGTCGACTCCGTTGACGAGTGGGGCAAGCGCAAGCTCGCCTACGAGATCAACGACCTCACCGATGGTGACTACACCCTCATCAACTTCCACGCAGATCCTACCCAGATCGCCGAGCTTGATCGCGTCCTGCGCATCACCGACGCTGTGGTCCGCCACATGATCGTCCGTCGCGACGACCAGGAGTAAGACTGTCGTTTTGGACTGGGCTTGTGCCCCAAGAGGAAGTAGTGAGTTATGAGCATCAATCGAGTGAACATCACCGGTAACCTCACCCGCGATCCCGAGCTGCGCGCCACCGCCGGCGGAACCCAGGTTCTGTCCTTTGGCGTCGCCGTGAACGATCGTCGCCGCAACGCGCAGACTGGCGAGTGGGAGGACTATCCCAACTTTGTCGACTGCACTATGTTCGGCACCCGCGCCGAGGCCGTGAGCCGTTTCCTGGCAAAGGGAAACAAGGTCGCGATCGAGGGCAAGCTGCGCTACAGCTCTTGGGAGCGCGACGGCCAGCGCCGGAGCAAGCTTGAGGTCATCGTCGATGAGATCGAGTTTATGAGCTCCCGTGGTGGCCAGGGTGGCTACGATCAGGGCGGTTACGCCCCCGCAGCTCCCGCGCCCGCAGCACGTCCTGCCGCACCGGTGGCTACGCCGCCCGCGGTCGACGTCTACGATGAGGACATCCCGTTCTAAGGGTTGTTCACCTATTTTTGAGTGAGAGGCGGCTTCGGTTCGCCGAAGTTGCCAAACGAAAGGTATTTTGACATGGCTAATGATTTTTCTGCACGTCAGCCGCGTCGTAAGTACTGCCAGTTCTGCAAGGAGAACACTGAGTTCATCGACTATAAGGACACTCAGCTTCTCCGTAAGTACATGACCGACCGTGGCAAGATCAAGCCCCGTCGCGTCACTGGCGCTTGCACGCAGCATCAGCATGACATCGCCAACGCCATCAAGCGCGCCCGCGAGATGGCTCTCCTGCCGTACACCGTCCCCGTGGTTTCCTCTCGTGGCAACCGCGACCGCGGCTAAGAAGGGAGACGCATCATGAAGGTTATTCTTCTCGATGAGATCAAGGGCAAGGGCGGCGAGGGTGACGTCGTAGAGGTCGCTCAGGGTTACGCTGAGAACTTCCTGTTCCCCAAGAAGCTCGCTGTTGCCGCCACCAAGGGCAACCTCAAGCAGCTTGACGAGCGTCGCAACAACATCGCTAAGCGCGAGGCCGTTCGTCTGGCTACCGCCAACGAGACCAAGGCTGCTTTCGAGGGCAAGACGGTCACCGTTGACGTCAAGGTCGGCGACGAGGGCATCCTCTTTGGCTCCGTTACCGCCGCTATGATCGCTGACGCCATCAAGGCTCAGCTCGGTATGGACATCGACCGCAAGCGCGTCGAGCTCGGTAAGCCCATCAAGGTTGCCGGTGCCCACACCGTTGCCATCTCGCTGTACCGCGAGATCAAGGCCGAGGTTGTCGTTCTCGTCGGCGTTACCGCCGAGGAGCTCGCTGCCGAGGCTGAGGTCGAGGAGGCCGCTGAGGTCGCCGAGGCCGAGACCGCCGAGGTCGAGACTGAGGCTGCTGCCGAGTAGCATTTGCTGCAACGCAACAATCTTGTTCTAAGAAGGGCGCTCTGGGAAACCAGGGCGCCCTTTTGTTTTTTGCGCTGAGTGAGTGTCATGGTGAACGTTGCGTCGAAGTCCTATATACAGGACCGTTCATCCGTTTGGTTCGGTGATGATTGGCGGCGCGCGGCGCGTTTTGGGACCGTGGCTGATACTATGGATGCTCGCAAGCGATATGAATGAGGATGCTCATGGCATATGACGATAGGGAGACCGGGCTGACGGTTGAGGACCGCGGCTCCAAGTTGGGTCTTCCCCAAAACCAAGATGCAGAGGCCAATGTACTGGCCGCTATGCTGCTATCGCCCGAGGTGGTCGAAGAGGCCCAGGTCGAGCTGCAGCCCGATGACTTCTACCGGCCCATTCATAAGACCATCTATACCGCGATGGTCGATATGTACAACAGCCGCATTCCCATCGACTCCATCTCGCTGATCGATTACCTGCGAAGCATCAACAAGCTTGATGCCGTGGGCGGCGAGGCCTACATTTTGGAGTTGATGGGTCAGACCCTGTCGCTCGTCAACTGGCAGCACCATGCCGCTATCGTTCGCCGCGATTCGATGCTGCGTGAGCTGATCGGCGCCACCAACGAGATCAACGCGCTGGCCTATAACGCTCCCACCGATACCAAAGAGGTCGTGGAGCTGGCCGAGAGCAAGTTGCTCAAGGTCACGGCGCGCGAGGTCAAGTCGAGCTACAAGACGCTGACCGAGTTTATGGTCGAAGCCTATAACGAGGCCGAGGAAGTGTGCCAGGCCGGTGGACAGGCCGCGGGCGTGCCCACGGGTTTCCCGTCGCTCGACCGCATGCTCATGGGTTTTCGCGAGGGCCAGCTCATCATCATCGGCGCCCGCCCTGCTGTGGGTAAGACGTCGTTCGCCCTGAATCTGGCGCTCAACGCTGCCGCGGCCGGTTATACCGTCGGCTTCTTCTCGCTGGAGATGTCGGGCAAGGAAATTGCCCAGCGTCTGATTTGCGCCTACGCCATGATTTCGATCAGTGACTTCCGCATGGGCCGCATTAGCCCCGAGCAGTGGGCCAATATCAACGAGGCCACGCAGACCTTGTCCAAGCTCGATATTCTGATTGACGATACGCCCGGCACCACAGTGACCGAGATTCGCGCCAAGAGCCGCCGCATGCTCCACAACAAGGAGAAGGCCATCATCATCCTGGACTACCTGCAGCTGGTGAGTCCTCCGCCGGGACGCCGCTCCGAGAGCCGTACCGTCGAGGTCTCCGAGATGTCGCGTGGTCTGAAGATTATGGCCAAGGAACTCAAGATCCCGCTCATCGCGCTGTCGCAGCTCTCGCGTCAGGTCGAATCCCGTACCGGCAAGCGCCCGCAGCTTTCCGACCTTCGTGAATCGGGCTCCATCGAGCAGGACGCCGATATCGTTATGTTCTTGGACCGCTCCGCCGATGAGGCCGAAGCCTCGCGCGACGATCGACCCGACGAGGGCGTTACGCGTATCGTCGTGGCCAAGAACCGTTCGGGCCCGATCGGCGACGTCGACCTGATGTTCCTGCCGGCATCCACCAAGTTCTATGAGCTTGATGGGGCACATGCCGAGGAATAGGACAGGCGCCCGTTGCACGGGTATACTGGGAATGTTTTGTGCTTCTGCGTGCCGGCGTGGCGCGTAGACAGTCCATGAATGTAAGGAGTAAACATGCCGTCAACCGTTTTGGTCGGTGCCCAGTGGGGCGATGAGGGCAAGGGTAAGATCTGCGACCTGGTCGCCGGCGACTTCGATGCCGTCGTGCGCTACTCGGGCGGCAACAACGCCGGCCACACCATCGTCGTCAACGGCAAGAAGTACGGCCTGCACCAGGTGCCCTCCGGCATCATGTATTCCGACCATGTGTCGGTGATTGGTAACGGCTGCGTCGTCAACCCCAAGGTTGTCCTTGAGGAGATCGACATGTTCGAGGCCGACGGCATCACCACCAAGAACCTCAAGATTAGCGGCAACGCGCATGTCATCATGCCGTACCACATCGACCTGGATGGCGCCTTTGAGCGGAAGCTCGGCAAGAAGAACATCGGTACCACCAAGCGCGGTATCGGTCCGTGCTATCAGGACAAGATGGCCCGCATTGGCCTGCGCATGCAGGATATGCTGGACGAGACGCTGTTCCGCGACAAGCTGGAGACCGCTCTCGCCCGCGTGAACCCCGAGCTCGAGCTCATCTACAACCTGCCCACCTACACCGTGGACCAGATTTGCGACGAGTACCTGCCGATGGCCGAGCGCCTGCGCCCCTACATCACCGAGACGAGCCTGCTGCTCAACAACATGATCGATGAGGGCAAGGACCTGCTGTTTGAGGGCGCCCAGGCGACGCTGCTCGACATCGACCACGGCACCTATCCGTACGTGACGTCTTCCAACTGCACCGCCGGCGGCGCCATCACCGGTTCCGGCGTGGGCATGAAGAACGTCGACCGCGTGCTGGGCGTCATGAAGGCCTATATCACCCGCGTCGGTTCGGGCCCCATGCCCACCGAGCTTTCCTATGAGTCCGAGGCCGGCCACACGCTGACCGAGGAGGGCTATGAGTACGGCGTGACCACCGGTCGCCGTCGTCGTTGCGGCTGGTTTGACGGCCCTATCGCCAACTATGCCTCGCGCGTCAACGGCCTCACCGACATCGCCGTGACCAAGCTTGACGTGCTTTCGGCTTTCGACACCATCAAGGTGTGCGTGGCCTACGACGTCGATGGCGAGCGCTACACCAGCGTGCCCGAGCATCAGGTGCGCTTTGAGCATGCCAAGCCCATCTACGAGGAGCTCCCCGGCTGGAAGTGCGACATCACCGGTTGCCGCAGCTTTGATGAGCTGCCGCAAGAGGCTCAGGACTACGTGGCGTTTATCGAGGATCTGGCACACACCCGCGTGACGTTCATTGGCGTTGGCGCCGGTCGCGAGCAGATCATCAACCGATTCTGGAAGTAATCGGGACTATTTGGTTATTGCGATATACCCCTTTGCAGCCCAAGCGGGCGGCCGAGGGGTATATTTGCTTGCAAAGGGCTCGCGCGGAGCGGGCCATTCATCCATAGAGGAGGCACCCTTGAAGGCGGACACTCAAACCATCGACATCCTGTTGTTGGGCAGCGGCGGCCGTGAGCATGCTTTGGCAGCTAAGCTCGCAGCATCACCGCGCGCCGGCAAGCTCTACATCGCGCCGGGCAACGGCGGCACCGCGAGCTGCGGCGAGAACGTTGTTCTCGACGACTGCGATCCTGCGGCCGTGGCGGCGTTTGCGCAGAGCCACGGATGCGGACTCGTGGTAATTGGCCCCGAGGCTCCGCTCGTGGCGGGTGTGGCCGACGCCGTGCGCGCGGCGGGTATTCTCTGCTTTGGCCCGGGCGCCGAGGGCGCCCAGATGGAGGGCTCCAAGCTGTTCTCCAAGCAGCTCATGGAGCGCGCGGGCATTCCGACGGCAGCCTACGGCTCGTTTACCGACGAGGCTTCGGCTCTTGCTTATGTGCGTGAGCAGGGCGCTCCGCTGGTCGTCAAGGCCGACGGCCTTGCCGCGGGCAAGGGCGTTATCGTGGCGACCGAACTTGAGCAGGCCGAGGAGGCCGTGCGCGAGTGCTTTGGCGGCACCTTTGGCGATGCCGGCAACACCGTGGTTATCGAGGAGATGCTGACCGGCCCCGAGTGCTCGCTTTTGGCCTTTACCGACGGCAAGACCGTGCGCCCCATGGCCACCTCGCAGGACCACAAGCGCGCGCTCGAGGGCGACAAGGGCCCCAACACCGGCGGCATGGGTGTCTACAGCCCGGTGCCCATCGTGACCGACGAGGAGCACGCCACCATGGTGGCGGTCATGGAGCAGACCGTGGCCGAGCTCGCTGCCGAGGGCATCGACTACCGCGGCTGCCTGTACGGCGGCTTTATGCTCACGCCTGCCGGCCCCAAGGTGCTGGAGTTCAATGCTCGCTTTGGCGACCCCGAGACGCAGGTCGTGCTGCCGCGCCTTAAGAACGACCTGGTCGAGGTCATGCTCGCCTGCGCCAACTGCGAGCTCGATCAGATTGAGCTTGACTGGCGTGACGAGTGGGCTGTGGCCGTTGTCCTGACGAGCGCGGGCTATCCCGGCAGCTACGAGAAGGGCAAGGTCATCACCGGTATCGCCGACGCCGAGGCCATGGAGAACGTGACCGTGTACCACGCGGGCACTGCCATGGTGGACGGCCAGCTCGTGACCAATGGTGGCCGCGTGCTTGCCGTGACCGCTCTGGGCGACACGTTCGAGAACGCTCGCAACCTTGCCTACGAGGCCTGCGAGAAGATTGATTTTGAGGGTAAGACCCTGCGTCACGACATCGGCCTGCGCGCGCTGCGCGGCCGCGACGCTTGGGATGCCTAAAATCCGAGAGGAATGAGACGGATGGACGAGAAGAACGAAGAGCTCGTGGACGCGCAGATCGTCGAAGAGGACAGCCGCATGTATGGGCACGCCGAGGGCGAGCCTGGCGGCGAGGTCGCTGACGAGCCGGCGCTGGTGCTGGGCGACGACGACCCGCACGATGCCGAGCTGCACGAGAAGATTCTTTCGGAGGAGTGCGCCTGGAAGGGCAAGATCCTCGACGTCCACCGTCTTGAGGTTGAGCTGCCCAACGGTCGCCGCAGCGCCCGCGATATCGTTCGCCATCCGGGTACGGCGGCCGTTGTGGCACTGACCGAGAGCGGCAAGATCGTGCTGGTGCGTCAGTACCGCACCGCCATCGACCGCGTGACGGTCGAGATTCCCGCCGGCAAGCTCGATCCGGGCGAGGACCCGCTCGATTGCGCCAAGCGCGAGCTGCATGAGGAGACGGGCTTTAGGGCTGGTCGCATTCGCTTTTTGACGTCGATTGTCACGTCCTGCGGTTTTTGCGATGAGATCATCCACATCTACTTGGCTACCAAGCTCGAGTTTGATGCGCCCGACCCCGACGATGACGAGTTTGTCAACGTCGACCTGGTGCCACTGCATGAGCTGATCGACGCCGTACTCGACGGCAAGATCGAAGACGCCAAGACCGTTGTGGGTGCCTTGGCTTGCGACAGCATTGCTCATCGTTTGGGTGGAGCGGAACTTTAACGAGCGGGGATGATCCCGCAGGTTTGTGTAAGTCAGCGAAAGTGCTCCATTTGAGACAAGGTGGCCTAAAAGAGAAGGGAAGCGTATGGATATACGCGACCGACGATTGAAGGCCAGATTGTCCAAATGGAGCACTTGCAGCGTCGAGACGAAACGCGGTTTGGTAAAACCGCGTAAGGTGATTATGTTTAAAAGGTTTCTTTCGTATTACAAGCCCCAGATGGGGCTTTTTGTTGCTGATACTCTTTGTGCTCTGGTGCTTGCCGCCATTGACCTGGCGTTCCCCATTATCTTGCGCAATCTGACCGGCGGGCTCTTTACCCAGGGTCAGGCTGCTATTATGCAGGCGCTCGGTATGATCGCGGTGGGACTGGTGCTGATGTATGTCATCCGCTGCGCCTGCCGCTATTTTGTGAGCTATTGGGGTCATGTGATGGGCGCGCGCATGGAGTCCAAAATGCGCGAGGACCTGTTCGATCAGTACGAACGGTTTAGCTTTGCGTACTTTGATCGCAACAGCTCGGGCGACATGATGAGCCGCGTGGTCAATGACCTGTTCGATATCTGCGAGGCGGCGCACCACGTGCCCGAATGGATCATTATCTGCGGTATCGAGATCATCGGCTCGTTTGTGATTCTGTTTACCATCGCGCCGGTGCTCGCACTCGCCATGGCTGTGGTGACGGTGGTGTTCGCGGTCATTATGTTTTGGCAGAATATGCGCATGCGCGAGGTCTTTAGCGATAACCGCAAAAAGATTAGCGGCATCAACGCGCAGCTGCAGGATTCGCTGGCGGGCATGCGTGTGGTCAAGAGCTTTGCCAATGAGCAGACCGAGCGCTCTAAGTTTCGCGCCTCGAACAATCGCTACCTTTCGTCCAAGGAGAACATGTATCACGCCATGGGCGTCTATACCGCGACGTATGGCCTGCTCTCGGGAGTGCTTTATGTGATCGTGGTGCTGCTGGGCGGTTGGCTCGTTGCCCAGGGTCAGCTGCAGGCGGTCGATATGGCAACCTTCGCACTCTACATTTCGCTGTTCTGCACGCCGCTCGAGACGCTCGTCAATTCGGCTGAGACGTATCAGAAAGCCATCGCCGGCTTTAAGCGCATGGATGAGGTGCTCTCGACTGTCCCCGATATTCAGGATAAGCCGGGTGCTGCGGATCTGCAGGTGACGGCTGGTGCTGTGGAGTACCGCGACGTGTGCTTTAGCTACGAGGATGTTGAATTGGGCGAGCGCGGCGCCGACGGACGCCCTGTTATCGACCACATGGACCTGTCCATCAAGCCCGGTCAGACCATCGCTTTGGTTGGCCCCTCGGGCGGCGGCAAATCGACGACTTGTTCGCTGTTGCCGCGCTTTTACGACGTTGCCGCCGGCTCCATTAGCATCGACGGCCAGGATGTGCGCGACGTGACGCAGCATAGCCTGCGCCGTGCCATCGGCCTGGTGCAGCAAGATGTGTACCTGTTTGATGGAACGATCGGCGAGAACATCGCCTACGGCAAGCCGGGCGCCACGGCAGAAGAGATCGCCGAAGCGGCCCGCCGCGCCAATATTGATATCTTTATCGAATCGCTTCCGCAAGGCTACGACACCGTGGTGGGCGAGCGCGGCAGCCGTCTTTCGGGTGGTCAAAAGCAGCGCGTCGCCATCGCGCGCGTTTTTCTCAAGAATCCCAAGATCCTTATTTTGGATGAGGCGACGAGTGCCCTGGATAACGAGAGCGAGGAAGCGGTGCAGGAGTCGCTCGAAGAGCTGGCACGCGGCCGTACCACGATCATCATCGCCCACCGTCTCTCGACTATTAAGCATGCTGACGAGATTGCGACCGTTGAGCATGGTCGCGTTGTGGAACGTGGCACGCACGAGGAGCTTCTCGCCCGTGGCGGCACCTATGCCCGTTACTATCGAATGCAGTTCGAAGGTGCGCGTGCGCACGAGCTCGACTGATTGATATGACAGGAAGATCATGGCTGATAAGAACCCTTTGACTCCGGAAGAAGTGACGGAGTTATTCTCCGAAATCGATGCATCCGGCGTCTTGGATCCTACGCTCGCCAAAAAGCGCACCGAGCGCATGCGCGAGAAAGAGGCCGCCGTCAAGCGCGGCGACAAGGCGACGCTGGCGCGGCTGCGCAGCGAGGATCGCGCGAGCCAGGCAAAACATATCGACCCGCTGTCCGAGGACGACCCTTCGGGCTCGCAGGTGAGCCATACCATTACGAAGACCGCCATGGCCGTGGTTATCGGCATTTTGGTGCTGATTGTTGGCATGCAGATTGGCTACGGCGTGATGCGACGTCTGAATACCGCGAACCTTTCCGAAAGTGTTTCGGTGGATACCGTTTCGACCGCGCTCAAGGGTGGACTTGAATGGGGCAATGGCTTTACGCAGTTCCCGCTCGATTTTACCGTCGACGAGGCAGATGAGCGCTCGGGCACGGTTGAGGTGACGGTGCTGGACACGTCTTCTGCCAATGAACTCGAGCTGCTGTCCAACGGTCAGATTCAGGCGGCGGCGCTCGCAACCAATGCCCTGCTCAACGACAAGATCGACCGCGTGGTGTATAACGTTCACGCCTATATCGACGAGGACAGCAGGATCCAGTACGATTCCTTCTTTGGCATGTTTCCTGCTCAGGGGCACCAAAGCGCCATCCTGACGTTCGTTTGGACCAAGAGCTCGTCCAACGCCACGAGTATCGACTGGAAGATGCGCATCGTAAGCATGGACGACACCATTGCCGAGCGCATTCAAAAACAGGTCAACTCGGTTTCGTCGCTTATCGAGGACCCGGTGGTGAGCCAGACCAAGATCACGGAGGAGCAGGCCGAGCGCGATCTTGAGCATCGTCTGCACGGTCGAGAGATCTTCCGCGGCGGAAAGCCCGATCGCACGCCGTCCGAGCTGCTGGAGCAGGACAAGCAAAAGTAGTCCGCAGCCACATAGAACGATGTCATCCCGCGTGAGCTACAAGCCCACGCGGGATAATTTTTCTAGGACGGGGATTAAATAATCATTATGCATAGAAAGTCATAATTATCATTTCGTAAACATTTCGATGAAATTAACGCCATGAGGCATGCTTGCGGTTACAATACCGCGAGGCCTAACTACACACCTTTAAGCCGGTCCTGTGAGACCGGGAAGGAGAATTATGGCGAACAACCATACCGCGGGCGCTGCCGCCCGCACCTTCGCGCCCAGCGAGCTTTGCCAGCGTATGCTGGCCAAAACCAGCAAGGGCACCTGCGGTCCCTGCATCCTGTATCTTGAGGATGGGACCATTTTTTATGGACGTGCATGCGGCGCCGAGGGCACCGCGACCGGCGAAGTCTGCTTCAACACCTCGCTCGAGGGCTACTTTGAGGTCATGACCGACCCGAGTTATGCCGGCCAAATCGTAACCATGACCTATCCGCAGATCGGCAACTACGGTATCGACGAGACCGACGTCCAGTCGGCCTTCCCCGGCGACGCCGTGCGCCCTGCGAGCGCTCCGGCCATGCGCGGCATGATCGTTCGCGACATGTGCGCCACGCCTTCTAACTGGCGCTCGGCCGTCAGCGTGCCGGAGTACCTGCGCGCTCACGGCATCGTCGCTATCGAGGGTGTCGACACCCGCGCTTTGGTGCGCCATCTGCGCGACAATGGTTCCAAGATGGGCATTATCTCGACCGAGATCTTCGACGTCGACGAGCTTGCCGAGCGTCTGGCCGCAGCGCCCACGCTGGTAGGCGAGAACCTGGTGAAGACCGTAAGTTGCCCCGCGCCTCACGAGTTTGTGGCCGCCGACCTGCCTGCCACGCATGACTTTGCACTTGCGGTTGCCGCTCCTGCCCGTCACAAAGTGGTCGCCTACGACTGCGGCGTCAAGCGCGGCATTCTGGAGGGCCTCGTCCGCGCCGGCTGCGACCTTACTGTCGTGCCGTGGGATACGCCTGCCCAGCAGGTGCTCGACATGAATCCCGATGGCGTCTTTTTGTCCAACGGCCCCGGCGACCCTGACGCCGTGGTGGAGACCTACGAGCAGGTGCAGCGGCTGATCGGCAAGGTGCCGGTCTTTGGTATTTGTCTTGGTCACCAGATGATCAGCCTGGCCTGCGGTGCCCAGATGGAAAAGCTTAAGTTTGGTCACCGCGGTGGCAACCAGCCGGTCATGAACCTGGTAAGCCGTCGCGTGGAGATCACCGCGCAAAACCATGGCTTTGGCCTGCTGTTCCCCAGCTTGGGCAAGCTTGTCCCCGAGCTTTCCGGCGGCGAGATCGAACATGCGGCCGATGGAGATCTGCGCGTTTGGGTGCGCCGCGGAATCGCGCCAGTCGTGATGAACGAGCGCTTCGGCCGCATTCGCCTGACACATGTGAACCTCAACGACGGCACCGCCGAGGGCATCCAGCTGCTCGACGCCCCGTGCTTCTCGGTCCAGTACCACCCCGAGGCCTCGCCTGGCCCCACCGATGCCCACTATCTCTTTACCGCCTTTATGCGACTCATGGACGGCGAGGAGAACTACCTGGATATCGACACCGCGAAGGACCGCCTGGCTGGCTGGAATTTTGCCGAGACCGCCGCGACCGAGACCGAGGAGAACTAACATGCCTAAACGTACTGACATCAAGCGCATCCTCGTCATTGGCTCGGGCCCCATCGTTATCGGCCAGGCCTGCGAGTTTGACTACTCCGGCGCCCAGGCCTGCAAGGTGCTCAAGGAGGATGGCTTTGAGGTCATCCTGGTCAACTCCAACCCGGCGACCATCATGACCGACCCGGGTCTTGCCGACCGCACCTATGTCGAGCCCATCACCGCCGAGTTTATCGAGCGCGTAATCAAGAAAGAGCGCCCGGACGCGCTGCTGCCCACACTGGGCGGCCAGACCGGTCTGAACGCCGCCGTCGAGCTGGCAAAGGACGGTACGCTCGACAAGTATGGCGTCGAGATGATCGGCTGCGACCTTGCCGCCATCGAGTGCGGTGAGGATCGCAAGCTCTTTAACGAGGCCATGGCCGAGATCGGCCTGGAGGTCGCGCGCTCGGGCTATGCCTACAGCGTGGCCGACGCCGAGGCCATCGCCGAGCGCGTGGGCTATCCCTGCGTACTGCGCCCGAGCTTTACCCTCGGCGGCGCCGGCGGCGGCATCGCTCATACCCACGAGGAGCTCGTCTCCATCGTGAGCCAGGGCCTGGAACTCTCGCCCGCCCACGAGGTGCTGGTCGAGGAGTCCATCGAGGGTTGGAAAGAGTACGAGATGGAGGTCATGCGTGACCACGCCGGCAACGGCATCATCGTGTGCTCCATCGAGAACCTCGACCCCATGGGCGTGCATACCGGCGACTCCATCACCGTGGCGCCGGCGCAGACGCTCTCCGACCTTGAGTATCAGCGCATGCGCGTGGCCTCGCTCGCCATTCTGGAGAAGATCGGCGTCGAGACCGGCGGCTCCAACGTGCAGTTTGCCGTGAACCCCAACACCGGCCGCCTGATCGTCATCGAGATGAACCCGCGCGTGAGCCGTTCGTCCGCGCTGGCCTCCAAGGCCACGGGTTTCCCCATTGCCAAGGCCGCCGCGCGCCTGGCCGTGGGCTATACGCTCGACGAGATCGTCAACGACATCACCAAGGCTACGCCTGCCTGCTTTGAGCCCACAATCGACTACTGTGTGGTCAAGGTGCCGCGCTTTGCCTTCGAGAAGTTCAAGGGTACCGACCCCACACTCACCACGCGCATGAAGGCCGTGGGCGAGATTATGGCGATCGGCCGCACCTTTGAGGAGGCCTTCGGCAAGGCCATGCGCTCGCTGGAGGATGGCCACCAGGGCATTTGCGCCGGTGGCAAAGAGGGTGCCGATAAGCTGAGCGACGACGAGCTTGCTCAGGCCGTGGCAACCCCGACCGAGCATCGCATCTTCTTTGTGGTCGAGGCCCTACGCCGTGGCTGGGACATCGCTCGCATCCATGCCATCTGCGGTATCGATCCGTGGTACCTCAACCGTATCAACGATATGGTGCAGGTCCAGGAGAGCATCCGCGGCCTGCGTGTGGAGGATATCGACGCCGACGCGATGCGCCTGCTCAAGCAGTACGGCACAAGCGACGCCGAGATCGCCGCACTGACCGGCTCGGACGAGCGCTTTGTGCGCGCCTACCGCAAGGGCCTGGGCGTGGTTCCCAGCATGAAGACGGTCGATACCTGCGCTGCGGAGTTCTCGAGTGCCACGGAGTACCACTACAAGACCTACGAGAACATCTACCGCACGAGCCCGGTCGCCAAAAAGTGCGTGGCCCCCGATGAGACCACGCCGGCAGATAAGCCCAAGGCGATGATTCTGGGCGCCGGACCCAACCGTATCGGCCAGGGCATCGAGTTTGACTACTGCTGCGTGCATGCGAGCTATGCGCTGGCGGCCCGCGGCTTTGAGACCATCATGGTCAACTGCAACCCCGAGACCGTCTCGACCGACTACGACACGTCCGACCGCCTGTACTTTGAGCCGCTCACCTACGAGGACGTCATGGACGTCATTGACGTTGAGCGTCCCGACGGCGTCGTGGTGACGCTCGGCGGCCAGACCCCGCTTAAGCTGGCGCGCATGCTCGAGGAGAGCGGCGTCAACATCATGGGCACCAAGCCCGATGCCATCGACTTTGCCGAGGACCGTGAGCGTTTTGCCGCCCTGCTCGACAAGCTGGGCATTATGTACCCGCCGGCGGGCCAGGCAACCTCGTTTGAGGAGGCCGAGGCCGTGGCCGCGCACATCGGCTACCCGCTACTGGTGCGTCCGAGCTACGTGCTGGGCGGCCGCGGTATGATGATCGCCTACGATGCCGAACATCTGCGCGATTACATGGCCGAGGCCGCGCGCATTAGCCCCGACTACCCGGTGTATCTGGACCGCTTCCTGGAGGGTGCAATCGAGTCCGATGTCGACGCCCTGTGCGATGGCGAAGAGGTCTACATCGGCGGCATTCTGGAGCATATCGAGGAGGCCGGTATTCACTCCGGCGACTCTGCGACCTGCATTCCGCCGTTCAGCTTTAGCGAGAGCCTGCAGGCGAAGCTCCGCGAGACCACGCGCCGCATCGCGATGGCGCTGGGAGCTCGCGGCCTGGTCAACGTGCAATATGCCATCAAGGGCGAGACCGTCTACGTGATCGAGGCCAACCCGCGCGCCAGCCGTACCGTGCCGTTTATCTCCAAGGCCACCGGTGTGCCGCTGGCCAAATGCGCGGCGCGCATCATGGCAGGCGATTCCATCGCGAGCTTGGGCCTGCCGAGCGACGAACGTCAGCTGGACTGGTTCTGCATGAAGGAAGCCGTCATGCCCTGGGGTCGTTTCCCGGGCGCCGACGTCATCCTGGGGCCCGAGATGAAGTCGACGGGCGAGGTCATGGGTATCGCCAAGAGCTACCCCGAGGCATACGCCAAGACGCAGCTGGCGATCGACTACAAGCTGCCCGATCCGAGTTGCGGCAAGGTGTTCATTAGCGTGTGCGACCGCGACAAGCGCCATATCCTTTCGGTCGCCCGTATCCTGCGCTATCTGGGCTTTGACATCTGCTCCACCGAGGGTACGGCGCGCGTGCTGCGTGGAGGCAACGTGACGTGCGAGATCGTGGAGAAGATTAGCGGCCCGCACGACGGCGAGCGCCCCAACATCGGCGACCTCATCGCCGATGGCAAGATCGCGGTGATCATCAACACGCCGTACGGTCCGGGCTCGCGCGGCGACGGCTATCTGCTGCGCACCGAGGCAGTGCGACGCGGTGTGACCTGCGTGACCGCGATGTCTGCCGCCAACACGTACGTGAGTGCCATCGAGGCGGTGCGCGAGGACCAGCAGGGTCACGGCAGCGCCAACGACATGGGCATGGACGTCATCGCCCTGCAGGACCTGCCGCAGCACACGGTGTAGGTTGACCTGGCCGGCCGGGGCGGCAGCCGGACACTTTCTCTCGGAAACTGGGCTTCGCGAAGTTTTCCGAGAGAAAGGACCGCCTCCCGCCCCGGCCTGCGGTGACTTGGCTGCACCGTGTGCTGCCGAAGGGGCTTTGCGCGATGACTAGGGCTGAATAGAAAATGAGTGTGGGCTCCGCCGTTCGTTCGAACGGCGAATCCCACGTTAATATTTCAGCCAACGTACGTCATGGCAATATCCGGAAGGTCGCAGGGCGCTTCGCGGGCGGGTCAGGCTTTATCTGAACGACTTTGCGAAGCAACCGGAGTGAAGATAAAGCCTGGCCCGCCCGCGAAGTGCCACAAAGACCGCAGGGACGGGAGCAGCTATACTACTCTCAGTAGTTAAGGGTCGCGGATTCGCTGCGTCACCGCTCTCAACAGGAGGTCTATGTTTATGGCAGATCAGAAGCCGGTTGTCGGGATCATCATGGGTTCCAAGTCCGATCTGGGCGTTATGGAAGGCTGCACCGCCGAGCTCGAGGCACTGGGTGTGCCCTATGAGCTCGTCATTGCGAGCGCGCACCGCACGCCGGCGAAGGTCCACGAGTGGGCTTCGACTGCCGCCGATCGCGGTATCAAAGTGATTATCGCCGCCGCCGGCAAGGCCGCTCACTTGGGTGGTGTCGTGGCTGCCTTTACGCCGCTGCCGGTTATCGGCGTGCCTATGAAGACGAGTGACCTGGGCGGCATGGATTCGCTGCTATCGATGGTGCAGATGCCTTCGGGCGTGCCCGTGGCCTGCGTTGCCATCAACGGCGCCAAGAACGCCGCCATCTATGCCACACAGATTCTGGGTGCTTGCGACCCCGAGTACCGCAAGGTTATCGAGAAGATGAAGCAGGAGATGGCTGACGCCTAAGCGTTCCGCCGTTTCACCGCAGTATAAGGAGAGCCATGTCCGATTATCAGGGAAAACGATTCAAGGCTTCTCAGATTCCCGATCCGTCGAAGCCAGGTGCTGCCCGTGCGGCACAGCAGGGTCGGACATCCTCTCCTCAGCAGCCGCGCGCGCCGCGCCCCGTGACACCGGCGACGCATCGTCGACAGGACGCGCCGGCCGCACATCGTCCTTCGTCTTATAGCTCCGCTAAGAAGCCGCCCCGGTCTTCATCGCATGCCGCGCCGTCGGATTGCACCGAGCCGCCGCGCAAAAAGCGCCGCTCCATTATTCCCATTCTGCTCATCATCATCGGTATCGGTCTGATTGTCGCCGCCGCCGCTATTTTTATTAATGCCCAGATTGGCTATAAGCAGGCGAGCGATTCGTATCAGAAAATCGAGAAGCAATATGTAAGCGATAAGGACGCCAACGGCGTGCCGATTATCGACTTTGATGCGCTTGCTCAGACGAACCCCGAGATTGTGGGTTGGATTTACGTGCCAGGAACCAACATCAACTATCCTGTGGTGCAGACCAACAACAACTCCAAATACCTCAACACGCTGTTCGACGGAACGGCTAACGCGTCCGGTGCCATTTTCCTGGATAGCGATGACACCGCGCCGGGAATGGTCGACCAGCAGACCACGATCTACGGTCACCATATGAACGACGGGTCGATGTTCAACGTGATTTCGGACACCACTGATCAGGCGACGTTCGATAGCATTGAATATGTGTACTACATCACGCGCGATGCGACGTATAAGCTGCGTCCGCTGGCGACCAAGGTGGTCGAGGACACGTATGCCAAGGCGCGCACGACCAATTTTGAGGGCGACGATGGGCTCAAGAACTACCTGTCCGAGATGCTCGACGGTGCCTCTGCCGTGGCGAGCGATGCCACCGATCGTGCCGCTTCGGCAACTAAGGTTGTAACGCTCGTGACCTGCCGTTCGCTGTCGCTGAGCAACACGCGCGCCGTCATGGTGCTCACGCCGGTCGAGGAATAAGTTGTTCGAGAGTAGCTAAAAAGGCCCCGTCCCAAATTGGCTACTCGACGACGGTAAGGGAGAAATGATGCTCGAGAGTGGCAAATTGATGCCTTCGATTGATGCTTGGCTGCGCGAGGCCAAGGCCGATGCTTCGGCGGCAGGCTGTGGGATGTATCTGACGCATAACGGTGTGGTGCGCGCGACGCCCAAGGCCGAGGTGCGCGGAGTCGAGACCGATGGCGTGGCGCCAGGCCACAGGGTGGGCGGCATGGTCTTTGACTACGACGCCGAAAAGGTACGGTCTGCTATCGAGGCCACGCGCGCGATGCCGGGTATCGGCTATGTGCGCGTGTGGCTGGCAAGCGGCGAGCTTGCCGTAGGTGACGACATCATGCTCGTGCTTATCGGCGGGGACATTCGCCCACGCGTGGTCGATGCACTGCAGGCGCTCGTTGGCACCATCAAGAACGAATGCGTGAGTGAGGTCGAGCGCGAGGCGTAGAGGCTTGCGTCGATAGAAGTATCGTTTATAAAAATGCCCACCGGTACGTGTGATACCGGCGGGCATTTTGCGTTTTGGGCGCGGTGAGCGCTACACGCGCGTCGCATCCTTGGGGCTCATGGTCATGCTCTGGAAGCGGTTTTCCATGTATTCGTTATCGAAGTGCTCTCCGTAGAACTGTGCGACGGGAATGTCCGGCTCCGTGCCGTTAACGCGCTGGTACCAGTAGTCGAGCGACTGCAGCGTCATGACGCCGTCTACCAGCATGATAACGGTAAAGATGACGGTGGCCGAGTAGCGGCTCTTCCAGGGGATCTTGTTGATGAGCTTAAGCAGCCTCGGCAGCAGCAGCTTGATCCAGATAAGGCCGCCCAGGCCCCACAGGCAGGCGAAGCCCGTGCAGGTGCGTCCGCTCGTGAGGACCACGAGCGGATCGGGCAAACCGAACAGCGTTATGTGCGAGTAGCTCCACGAGACCACGCCAAACGCGGTCTGCATAAACCAGCCCACGAACACCTCAAAGCTGGCGCCGAGCACAGCGCTCACCAGGAAAATGATGATGGGGTTCTTTTTGTAGAAGCGGTTAAGCACCATGGTCATGAGCACGGCGCCAAATCCGTAGATGGGGCTGAAAGGGCCAAACAGCATGCCGGCGCGGTCCTGGTAGACGCCCGGGTCGTTGACCGTCATGTGCCAGATGTCCTCCAAGATAAGTCCCAGTACGCAGCAGACGAAGAATACCCAGAACAGGTTGAAGTAGTTGAGCTTGATGTAGCCTTCGCCGGTCTCATCGCGGCCGAGCATGCCCTCGGCGGCGGCATCGCGGTCGAGCATCTCCTGCAGGCGGCGCTGCAGCTCGCGCTCCTGACGAAGCGTGGGGTCGACGGTGGCCGAAAGCGCGATGAGGATGCCGAGCTGAATAGCGGGACGCAGCAAGAAGGGCCCGATACCCTGGAGCATCACGTCGACCAAAAGCTCGACGACGGTGAATGCAATAAGGATGTAGGACAGGCGGGCGGCGTTGCGGCGCTGGTTTTTGATGAGATCCAGGCCAAAGATGATTAGGATGACGGCACTTGCCGCAGAGAGCATGATGCCGGCGACGATAAGGCCGACTGCGACGAGCGTGTTGTCGCCGAGCTTTTCGGTGGCGTTGCCGTTAACAAGTGCCGTGATGACCTGCCACATAAAGGCAGCGACCGACGGGAGCGTGCCCACGCCGGAAAGGATGCACAGGACGGCGTACACCTTAATGATGAGGGGGATCTTCTTGACCTCCGTGGCGCTGGGGACGCTGGGGTCGAGTTCGTTTCGATCCATACAGAACCTTTCTCGTTTTGACGTAGGTACAAGGATACGCCGCCGACTTGCCAAAAGACAGGACGAGAACGTCCCAATTGCAACTTTGTAATCCCCAACGGTGGACGCGGCGGCCATCTGGGGGCGCGGGCGCTTGCACTGGACAGACCGATAAAATGTTTGGCAACAAAACTGATTATTAGCTCGGTGGGCTTTTAAAAAGCGCTGCTCATGCGCCGGGGAGCGCGTCGCGCCGTGCGTATAATAAGGCGGGTAACGCCAAAAATACGAGGCTCTGAGGGGATGCCATGTCTCAAGAAACCATCCGCGCGGCCGAGCGTGCCGCGGGACAGGTGAACACCATGTCGACGTATGATCCGGACTCCGACCAGCTGCATGAGGAATGTGGCATTTTCGGCGTATGGGCGCCCGATCGCGATGTGGCTCGACTGACGTACTTTGGCCTGCGTGCACTGCAGCACCGTGGCCAGGAATCGGCTGGAATCGCCGTGGGTGACGGCGGCACGGTTATGGTCCGCAAAGATCTGGGCCTGCTCGACCGCGTATTCTCCAACGCCGACCTGTCGACGCTCTCCGGCCAGCTGGCCGTGGGTCATGTGCGCTATGGCACCGCCGGTGCCAAGAGCTGGGAAGCCTCTCAGCCGCACCTCTCTACCATCAATAGCGTCATTATCGCGCTCGCGCACAACGGCACCCTCGTCAACACCGACGAGCTGCGCCGTCAGCTGATCGAGCTGGGTGTGCCGTTCCTCTCCAATTCGGATTCCGAGGTTGCGACCAAACTCATCGGCTACTTTACCCAGCGTACAGGCCATCTGCGCGAGGGCATTCGCAAGACCATGGAGCTCGTGCGCGGCGGCTACGCCATGACGCTCATCAACGAGCAGGCGCTCTACGCATTCCGCGATCCGCACGGCATTCGCCCACTCGTGTTGGGCAAGCTGGTGGACGAGGGCCTGGACCAGGCCGATGCCGCAGCCGTTTCGCAGCTGCCGTCGCAGGACGGCGCCGCGACGGTCGACTCCGCCGTCCGTGTCACGCGCGCCGGCGGCTGGGTCGTTGCTTCCGAGACCTGCGCACTCGACATCGTGGGTGCCGAGTACGTCCGTGACGTCCGTCCCGGCGAGATCTTGCGCATCAGCGCCGAGGGCCTGGTATCCGAGCAGGGCGTGCCTGCAGCCGAAGAGCCCGCCAACTGCATCTTTGAGCAGGTCTACTTTGCCCGCCCCGACTCCATCATGAACGGCAAGAGCGTCTATGCCTGCCGTTACGACATGGGTCGTCAGCTGGCACATGAGGAGCCCGTCGAGGCCGACCTGGTCATCGGCGTGCCCGACTCCGGTCTGCCGCCCGCGGAGGGGTATTCGCACGAGAGCGGTATTCCCTTTGGCGAGGGCCTTATCAAGAACCGCTACGTGGGCCGTACGTTTATCGAGCCTACGCAGGAGTTGCGTGCCATGGGCGTGCGTATGAAACTCAACCCGCTGCGCGACAACATCGAGGGCGAGCGCCTGGTCGTCATCGACGACTCCATCGTGCGCGGCACCACCATGGTGCAGCTCGTCAAGATGCTGCGCAACGCCGGCGCCAAGGAGATTCATATCCGCATCAACTCGCCCGAGGTCATCTGGCCGTGCTTCTACGGTATCGATACCGACGTGCAGTCGCAGCTTATCAGCGCCAACAAGACGGTCGACGAGATTTGCGAGTATATCGGCGCCGATTCGCTGGCCTTCCTTTCGGTCGAGGGCCTGCTTAAGGTCATGCCCAAGGGCGGTTACTGCGATGCGTGCTTTACCGGCCGCTACCCTGTGGCGATTCCCGAGAGCTTTGGCCGCGACAAGTTTATGGAGGGCTTTAAGCCCCGCAACCTGGACAAGCCGCTGCACTTTGACGACGACGCCGTGGTCGAGAAATACGACGACCGCAGCTGGGAAGAGGAGCACGGCGAGGCCTAAAACCTGCCATGTGGGGACAGGTTTATTTTGGTAGGTTTTACCTGCTGTTTTGTTGATATGACGGCGCATGCTGTTATGGCGCGCGCCGAAATGAACGCAATTATGAGCACCGTTTGGCGCCCGCGCGGCGCCACGGTAGTGGGAGAGGAAGGCTCAGATGAGCGACAGCAAGCATGTGACGTATGAGGATGCCGGCGTCGATACCGCTGAGGGCGGCCGCGCCGTCGACGCTATTAAGCAGATGGTCAAGGACACCAATCGCCCCGAGGTTATCGGCGGCATCGGCGGCTTCGGTGGCCTGTTCTCGGCTGCCGCGCTTAAGGATATGGAAGACCCGATCCTGATCAGCGGTACCGACGGCGTGGGCACCAAGCTCGTGCTCGCCCAGATCATGGACCGTCACGAGACGGTGGGCCAGGACCTGGTCGCTATGTGCGTCAACGACATTCTGGCTTCGGGCGCCGAGCCGCTGTTCTTCCTGGACTACGTTGCCATCGGTCACATCGAGGCCGAGCACATGGCAAAGATTATCAAGGGTGTGGCCGACGGCTGCAAGCTCGCGGGCTGCGCGCTCGTGGGCGGTGAGATGGCCGAGCACCCGGGCGTCATGGCTCCTGCCGACTACGACCTTGCCGGATTTACCGTGGGCGTCGTCGACCGTCCCAAGATGCTCGACCCCGCAAACGTCCGCCCGGGCGATGTGATCCTGGGCCTGCCTTCCACCGGCGTGCACTCCAACGGCTACTCGCTCGTGCGTAAGGTCATTGGCCTCGACGGCATCAAACCGGGCACGCCCGAGGCCGCCGCTAAGGCCGAGGAGCTGAGCCGTCCGCTCGAGGAGCTCGGCGGTGCATCGCTGGCAGACGCTCTGTTGGCCCCCACGCGCATTTATGTGAAGCCGATTCTTGAGCTGCTGCGCGGCGGCGCCAACGTGCATGCTATCGCCCACATCACCGGCGGCGGTATTACCGAGAACCTCAACCGCGCGCTCGCCGACGACGTTGACGCCGTGGTCACCCGCAACGGTGCCGAGATGGGTTGGGACGTTCCTCCCGTCATCACCTACGTGTCGCGCCAGGCCGAGCTCGCCCCCAACGAGGCATGCAAGACCTTCAACATGGGCGTTGGCCTGTGCCTGATCGTCGCCCCCGAGGACGAGGCCGCGGTTACCGAGGCCCTGGTCGCGCTGGGCGAGAAGCCGTTCCGCGTGGGCGAGTGCGTCGAGGGTTCCGGTAAGGTCGTGTACTCCGATGAGCGCTAACGAGCAGATGGCTGCCGCCGAGGGCCTGGACTTTGTGCCCTATACCCGTCCGACCGCCACCGATACGGCCGAGCCGCTTAAGATCGGTGTGCTCATCAGCGGCTCCGGCACCAATCTGCAAGCGCTGATCGACCTAATCGCCGCCGGCAAGCTCAACGCTTCGATTGAGCTTGTGGTGTCGAGCCGTCCTTCGGCTAAGGGTTTGCAGCGCGCTGAGCGCGCGGGCATCCAGACGCTCACGCTGTCCAAGGATGTCTATGCCGACCCCATCGCCGCCGACGAGATCATCGCGCACGAGCTGCTCGAGCGCGGCTGCGAGTATGTGGTCATGGCCGGCTACATGCGCATGGTGCACACGCCTCTGCTGGCGGCGTTTCCCAACCGCGTGGTCAACTTGCATCCGGCGCTGCTGCCGAGCTTTACCGGTGCGCATGCGATTGACGATGCCTTTGCGCGCGGCGTCAAGGTAACTGGCGTGACTGTGCATTTTGCCAACGAGGTCTACGACAACGGTCCCATCATCGCCCAGCGTGCGCTGGCTGTTGAGGAGGGCTGGGATGTCGACACGCTCGAGGAGCACATCCACGCGATTGAGCACGTGCTGTATCCCGAGGTCGTGCAAATGCTCGCCGACGGCCGCGTCCACGTGCTGGAGAGCGGCAAGGTCGCAATTGACGCGCCTCGCGGCTAGCGGTGCACAGTACAATTTAGTTGAGTGGTCAGGGTGGTCATTGGCGCCAAGGCGCGCGTGGCCACCTTTTGTTTTGGGTAGTCACCTGCGACGTTCTTGAATGACTAGTCGTTTAAGAACGTCGCAGGTGACTAGATGAGAGAGGTGAGCGCATGGCGGATAACGAGGCGCTGTTTACGCCTGAGCTGGTGTTTTTTGATTGGGGGTGCGCGACGCCGGATGAGGTATTCGCGCAGCTCGAGAGTGAGCTTGCTCCGCGCGGCTACATTGCCGACGGTTGGCTCGACGCCGTTCGCACGCGCGAGGATGCCTATCCCACGGGTCTTGCCATGCCGGCGGCAAACATTGCCATTCCGCATACCGATCCGGGGTTTGTGGCCAAGCCCTATATCGCGGTGGTGAAGCCCGCCGCGCCCGTGACATTTAACGCTATGGCTGGCATGGGCGCTCCGGTGCCGGCGCAGATCGTCATCAATCTGGGCATCGCCGAGCCGGGCGGCCAGGTCGAGGCCCTGCAGGCTCTCATGAACATCTTTATGGACGCCGATGCCGCATCCGACGTGCTCGGCCAGACCACGCCGCAGGGCATGGTCGACGCTATCCGCCGTCACTTCTAAGGTGCCGGCTGCCAGAGCTGTCCCCTTTGCACCAAAATGGTGCAGATTAACCTGTCCCCAATGCACCAAGCGTGCCGCGGGGGCTGCGTTGTGACACAATGGCGTTTGTTCGATTCGTTATGCGAAAGGCCAACTATGGCAAATAAGAAAAAGAACCCCGCACCCGAGCCGACGCCCGAGCAGCAGGCTCGCGCCGCCTCCAGCTCTCGCAAGAAGCAGCGCAAGACCCGCGTGTCCAAGACCGTCAAGATCGTTCTGGTGGTCATCGGCGTGCTGGCAATGCTACTTTCCGTCTCGGCCATGGCGTGCTCCGGTCTCATGTCGCAGGCAGAGGATACCTCGAGCTACAAGCTTACCGGCGGTGTCGCCGCCACCATCAACGGCACCAACCTTACCGAGGACACCGTGACCAAGCAGATCATGAGCATGCGCACGTCCTACGGTTACACCAAGGACAAGGACTGGGCGCAGTATCTTGTCGACAACGACCTCACGCCCAAAAAGTACCGCAAGCAGCTCATCGATTCCTACACGCAGCAGATTCTGCTCCAGCAGGCGCAGAAGGAAAACGGCGTGACGGTGTCGGACGAGGAGGTCGAGAAGGCATGGAAGGACGCGTGCAAGAGCGCGGGCGGTGCCAAGGCCTTTAAGAAGACCCTTAAGACCTACGGCTATACCGAGGACACCTACAAGGACTCGCTCAAGGAGAACCTGGCACAGCAAAAGCTTAAGGACGCCGTGGCGCCCACCAGTAAGCCCAAGGACAGCGAGATCGTCGATTACATCAACGAGAACCTGTCTAACTACAACGATGCCCGCCGTTCGTCGAACATCCTGATCAAGGTCGATTCCGACGCATCTGACGAGGACAAGGCCGCCGCCAAGGCCAAGGCGCAGGAGTGTCTGGACAAGATCAACTCCGGCGAGCTGAGCTTTGAGGACGCCGTGGAGCAGTACTCCGACGATACCGGCTCCAAGGAGAAGAAGGGCGACGTGGGTTGGGATAAGCTCACTACCTTCGTCGACAGCTACCAGGCGGCGCTCGAGGGGCTCAACAAGGGCGATGTGAGCGACGTGGTCGAGTCGACGTACGGTTACCATGTCATCAAGTGCACCGACTACTTCCATGTCGATAACCAGGTCGATGACATCAAGCAGGTACCCAAGGACATCAAGAAGTACGTCTCTAACGTGGTGAAGACGCAGGCGGCCAGCACTGCATACAGCGCGTGGCTGGAGCAGTACAAGAAGGACGCCGACATTACCGTCAACCCCATGCCCAAGGACGTGCCGTACAACGTCAGCCTGAAGGGCGTCACCAAGAGCTCGACCGACGATTCGTCGACGACTGAGTAATCATGGGACGGTGCTCGCACGAGTGCCGCCCACACTATTGAGGAGGATTTGCAGATGACCAACGAAGAGCTGCAGAAGGAAATGATTGCGGCCATGAAGGCCAAGGACAAGGTTCGCCTGTCTATCATTCGCCAGGTCAAGGCCGAGGTGAAGAATATCGAGGTTAACGAGCGCCGCGACGTGACCGAGGAAGATGTCAACAGCATGATCAAGCGTCTGATTAAGCAGACGAGCGAGACGCTGGAGATGTCAATTAAGGCCGGTACCGACCAGGAGCGTACCGACAACCTGACCGAGCAGGTCAAGATTCTGGAGAGCCTGCTGCCCGCGCAGGTTTCGGGCGAGGAGCTCGAGGCTCTGATCGAGCAGGTCATCGCCGAGCTGGGCGCCACGTCCAAGAAGCAGATGGGCCAGGTCATGGGAGCACTCGGCAAGGCCACCGGCGGCAACTTCGATAAGCCTGCCGCAGCAAAGATCGTCGGCGCCAAACTTGCGTAATTTGTTACGCGGTTTTACCAAACCGCGTAACGGCTCGACGCTGCAAACCCGTACACGCGGCAATCTGACGTTCAATTTCAAGGGCGCGACCATAAGGTCTGCGCCCTTTCATTTCACGTCACCTTGCTCGCGTGTACGGGTTTTCGCTGACTTATGCTCAACAAGGGCGGTTGTATTATTTTCGGCGCTCATTGGGGACAGACTTAAATGAGTACCCAATGAGCGGGTACTCATTTAAGTCTGTCCCCAATGAGTGGGTGGAAGGTTGCGGGTTCTTTACGGGAATGCAGTGTGGGCTGCGGAAACGTGGTTCTTTCCGTACAATAGTTCAACTCGTGTAAACGCAGGGAAGGGACATTCATGGCAGACATGATCGAGATCAAGCATCTCAACAAGTACTTTGGCGACCTGCATGTGCTCAAAGATATCAACCTCACCGTCAAGCGCGGCGAGAAGCTCGTAATGATCGGGCCTTCCGGTTCGGGTAAGTCGACGCTCATCCGTTGCGTCGATTATCTTGAGGAGCCCACGTCGGGCGAGGTCGTCATCGACGGTACGCCGCTCACCAAAAAGAATCACCTGGAGATGGCTCGCAAGTATAGCTCCATGGTGTTTCAGCAGTTCAACCTGTATCCCAACATGACGGTGCTCGGCAACCTGACGCTCGCGCCCATCAAGCTGCAAAAGAAGAGCAAGGAGGAGGCGACCGAGATCGCCATCGCCGCGCTCAAGCGCGTCGGTATGGCGCATAAGGCCGGCGAGTATCCGCAGAACCTCTCGGGCGGTCAGCAGCAGCGCATCGCCATCGCCCGTGCCCTGTGCACCAAGCAGCCCATCATCCTGTTTGACGAACCGACCTCGGCGCTCGACCCCGAGATGGTCCAGGAAGTCCTGGACGTTATGATTGAGCTCGCGCAGGAGGATATCACCATGATCTGCGTGACGCACGAGATGGGCTTTGCGCGCCAGGTGGCCGACCGCGTCATCTTTATGGAGGACGGCCGCATTCTGGAGGAGGGCACGCCCGAGCACTTCTTCGATAACCCCGAGAACCCGCGCTGCCGCGAGTTCCTGTCCAAGATTCTGCACTAGGCGCGGTGATGGACATGACGGATATGACAAGGGCGGCCGTGTCGCGCCGTCACTTTTTGCAGCTGGCGGGCGCCGGCATGCTTGCGCTGACGGGGACCGCGCTTACCGGTTGCGGCAACTCCACCAGCGGCGAGGGCTCCGATAAGGGGTCCAAGCTTGCGGCCATCAAGTCGCGTGGTCATCTGAACGCCGGCGTTAAGAAGGACGTTCCCGGCTACGGCTATTACGACACCGCCAAGGGCCGCTTTGAGGGCATGGAAGTCGATTTGTGCTATCAGATCGCCGCTGCCGTCTTTGGTGTGAGCTATAAGGAGGCCCGCGCCCAGGAGCTTGTCGAGTTTACCGACGTAACGCCCAAGACGCGCGGCCCGCTGATCGATAACGGCCAACTCGACGTGGTCGCGGCGACCTACACCATCACCGACGAGCGCAAGAAGAGCTGGGATTTCTCGACGCCGTACCGCACAGACTACGTGGGACTCATGGTCAAGAAGCGTTCGGGCTTTACCTCGATTGAGGACCTGGACGGCAAGGTCATCGGCGTGAGCCAGGGTGCTACCACGCAGGGCCTGATCGAGCAGATGATTAAGGACAACGGTTTTAGCTGCAAGCCCGAGTTTAGGGCCTTTAGCGGCTACCCCATCATCAAGAGTTCGCTCGACGCCGGCAATATCGACGTCTTTGCCATGGACCGCTCCACGCTGGCCGGTTACATGAACGAGACCGTTGAGCTGCTGCAGCCCGAGGTCAAGTTTGGCGAGCAGGGCTACGGCGTGGCGACCAAGAAGGGCTGCGACCTTTCGGCCGTGGTCGATCAGGTGATTTGCGATCGCCTGGCTGACGGCTGGCTCGACCAAGAGGTCAAGACCTGGGGTCTTGTATAGGCGCATCGTCCAAGGAAGGAATCAAATGCTCGAAGGATTATTTGACGCCGACCGTTGGTCGACGACATTTCAAAACATGGGGCCCTTCTGGGAGGGCTTTGGCGTGACGCTGCAGGTGGTCATTGCCGGTCTGCTGCTGTCGCTCGTGCTGGGCACGCTGCTAGGCGTGTTCTCTACCACTCGCTCACGCGTGCTGCGCGCCATAAGCCGCGTGTACGTGGAGTTTTACCAGAACACCCCGTTGCCCGTACAGGTGCTCTTTATGTACATGGCCGGTCCGCAGTTTTTGCAGGCCATAACCGGTGCCGACCAGCCGGTGCGCATCGCGCCGTTCGTGCTGGGCTTCTTGGGCGTGGGCCTGTATCACGCGGCCTACATCTCGGAGGTCATCCGCACCGGTATCGAGGCGGTTCCGCGCGGTCAGATGGAGGCGGCCCAGAGCCAGGGCTTCACCCGTGCACAGGCGTACTGGTACATCGTGCTGCCCCAGACATTCAAGATCATTCTGCCGCCGCTGTGTAACCAGGCGCTCAACCTGGTCAAGAACACGTCGGTGCTGGCGCTTGTGGCCGGCGGCGACCTTATGTACCGCTCCGACAACTTTGTGAGTCTGTACGGCTACCTGCAGGGATACATCGTCTGCTGCCTTATGTACTTCATCATCTGCTTTCCGCTCGCCATGCTGGTGCAGTGGCTCGAGCGCCGCTCCAAGGAGCGTCCGCGCGGCGTGAGCCTGGCCGAGCTGGGGCTCGACAACGTAGAGGAGGCCTAGCGCATGGAAATCTTCAACGCGACCAACCTGCTCTACATTTGGGGCGGCTTTGTTAAGACAATCGAGATCTCGGCGCTGTCGATCTTTTTCTCGCTCATCTTTGGCACGGTGCTGGCGCTCGTTAAGAGCTATGCGCCCCGTCCGTTCCGTATTTTGGTGAGCGCCTATATCGAGCTGTTCCGTTGCACGCCGAACCTGCTGTGGATCCTGTTTATCTACTTTACTGTGCAGGGTTTGGACATTGTGATTTCGACCATCGCCTTTACGCTGTTTACCAGTGCTGTTATGGCCGAGATTGTGCGCGGCGGCCTCAACTCGATTCCGCGCGGCCAGTTTGAGGCAGCGCAGAGCCAGGGTTTCGGCTTCTTTGCCACCATGCGCTACATCATTCTGCCGCAGACGTTTAAGACGATTATTCCGGCGCTGTTTAGCCAGTGCACGACCGTCATTAAGGACAGCTCGTATCTTTCGGGCATTAACGTGGCCGAGCTCATGTACACGGCAAATGTCGTGATGGCCCATGCGATCGACCTGTCGCAGGTGCTTATGCTCTACGGCCTGGTGTTTGCGATGTACTTTGTGCTCAACTTTGGTATCTCGCTGCTGGTTCGCGCATATCAGAGGCGAATGGTGGCAGCGTAGAATGTGGCAAAGGGACAGCCCCTTTGTCACATAGAGAAAGGAATCGCGATGAGCGATCTGGAGAACAAGAAGAGTCCTGTGGTCATTACCATCGCGCGCGACTTTGGTGCCGAGGGCCACGAGATCGGACGCATCCTCGCCAACGAGTTGGGGATTCCTCTGTACGACAACGAGCTACTGGTGCGCGCGTCGCTGCGCGCGGGCGAGTCGCTCGACAAGATGGCCGCCTACGACGAGCGTCTGGCCGTGGAGAACATGGCGTTTCTGCCCGACCGCTACGATGCGCGTTCGTACTCGGACAAGTTGTTCCAAAAGATGAGCCAGGTGATTTTGGACCTGGGCGAGACCGAGAGCTGCATTATCGAAGGCCGTCTGTCCGATTACCTGCTGCGTAACAACCCCAACCATATTGCCGTGTTGGTGACCGCCCCCTTTGAGGACCGCGTCGAGATTGTCCGCAAGAAGCGTGGCCTTAACAAAAAGAAGGGCGCCAAGCTGGTCAAGCAGCAGCAGAAGGCGCGCGAGGCGTTCTATAAGCGCTACAGTGCCGGCAAATGGAAGATGACGAGCGGTAAGGATATCGTAGTCAACCGCGCCAAGCTGGGCCGCGAAGGCTGCAAGGACGTCATCGCCGCGGCCTACCGCTACAAGGTGGCCCAACTCGAAGGCTAACCGACCAAAACCACCACAAAGGGGACAGGCACCTTTGTGGTGGTGGGACGGCCGGCATAGAAAAAGTCCCCGCCGAGCGTGTGCTCGACAGGGACTTTGCCGTTTAATGGCTAGCGCTGAGGGTGATTACTCGCCCAGCAGGCTCTTGGTGATGGAAGCGGCGGCCTTCTTGCCAGCGCCCATCGCCAGAATGACCGTAGCGGCACCGGTGACGATGTCGCCGCCGGCCCAGATGCGGGGATCGGTGGTCTGGCCGGTCTCCTCGTCGGCGACGATGTAGCCCCACTTGTTGAGCTCCATCTTGCCGCCGATCTTCTTTGCGAAGGGGTTGGCGTTGGTGCCGATAGCCGAGATCGCGACGTCGCAGGAGATCTCCTCGATGGCGCCCTCGATGGGCACCGGGCGACGACGGCCGGACTCGTCGGGCTCGCCGAGCTCCATCTTCTGGACCTTGACGGCGCACACGGAGCCGTCTTCGCCAGCGACAAACTCGAGCGGGGAAACGAGCGGCAGAACCTCGACGCCCTCGGCCTTGGCGTGGTGCAGCTCGGCACGACGGCAGGGCATCTCGTCCTCGGTACGGCGGTAAGCGATGATGGCGTGCTCGGCGCCCAGACGCTTGGCGGTACGGACGGCGTCCATAGCCACGTTGCCGCCGCCAAAGACAACGACGTTCTTGCCGTGCTTGGTGGGGGTGTCGTACTCGGGGAACTTGTTGGCCTTCATCAGGTTCACGCGGGTGAGGTACTCGTTTGCGAAGAAGACGTTGGGCAGGTTCTCGCCGGGGACGTTGAGGAACTTGGGCAGGCCAGCGCCGGTCGCCACGTAGATGGCGTCGAAGCCCTGCTCGAACAGCTCCTCGGCCGTGGCCATGTTGCCCACGACGGAGTTGTACTCAAACTTGACGCCCATGTCCTCCAGGCCGTCAATCTCGCGCTTGACGACCGCCTTGGGCAGACGGAACTCGGGGATGCCGTAGACCAGCACGCCGCCGCCGGTGAAGAAGGCCTCGAAGACGGTAACGTCAAAGCCGTTACGGGCGAGCTCGCCGGCGCAGGTGATGCCGGACGGGCCGGAACCGACGACGGCGACCTTCTTGCCGTTCTTGGGGGCCATCTTGGGCGTGGAGGCGAGCTCGGGGCGATCACCCAGGAAGCGCTCGAGCTGGCCGATGGCCACGGGCTCGGACTTCTTACCACGGATGCACTTGCCCTCGCACTGGTTCTCCTGCGGGCAGACGCGGCCGCAGATGGCGGGAAGCATGGAGTCCTCGCGGATGGTATCGAGAGCGCCGCCGAAGTCCTTCGCGCGGATCTGCTCGATAAAGCGGGGAATGTTGATGTTGACGGGGCAGCCCTCAACACAGAACGGCTTCTTGCAGTTGAGGCAGCGCTCGGCCTCGGCCAGCGCCATCTCCTCGGTGAAGCCCTTGTCGACGGGGCGGAAGTCGCAGGCGCGCTCGGCAGCCGGCTCCTCGTTATCGGGGGTGCGGGGCGACTTCATATCGGCAACGAAACGACCGTTAACTAGTGGCATGCGCAGCTCTTTTCCTCATAGGCCTTGAGGGACTCGCCCTCTTCGGAACGGTAAGCGGCCTGGCGGGCACGAAGGTCATCCCAGTCGACCAGGGTGGCATCGAAGTCGGGGCCGTCGACGCAAGCGAACTTGGTCACGCCGCCCACCTCGACGCGGCAGCAGCCGCACATACCGGTGCCGTCAACCATGATGGGGTTGAGCGACGCGGTGATGGGGGTATCGTACTTCTGGGCGGTGAGGGTCGAGAACTTCATCATCGGAACGGGGCCGACGCAGAAGACCTGGCTCACGGCCTTGTCCTGCAGCAGGCGCTCCAGCGGAGCGGTGACAACGCCCTGCTCTCCGTAGGAACCGTCGTCGGTGGTGATATGGATGTGGTCCTCGTCGAGGAGCTCGCGGAACTGGTCCTCCATGAGCAGGAGGTCCTTGGTGCGGGCGCCCATGATGGCGTGCACCTCGTGACCGGTCTCGACCAGGTGCTTGGCGACCGGGAAGGCAATTGCCAGGCCGACGCCGCCGCCAATGACGGCGCAGGGGCCCTCGGCCATCTCGGTGGGAACGCCCAGCGGGCCCACGACGTCGCGCAGCGACTCGCCGGCTTCGTAAGTGGACAGCATCTCGGTGGTCTTGCCGATCACCATGAAGATGAACTCGACCCAGCCCTCGTCACCGTTCCAGCCGGCCAGGGTAAACGGGACGCGCTCGCCCGTCTCGTTGGCGCGGACCATGAGGAACTGTCCAGCGTGCGCATGCTTGGCGATTGCGGGCGCCTCGATGCGGAACTTGAACACCTTCTCCGAGAACTGCGTCTTCTCCAGGATCTTATACATAGAACCCCTCTCTTGTTAGGGCCGCCGAACCGTGCCTCCACGGAAATGGACGGTAGCCCGAATAAAACCGTACGCGCACAGGCGTTGTGCAGACATACGGTGCAAATTATACCCTCATGGACATGTCACTTACGTGTGTCTTCGGCGGTTGGGAGCAGGGTTTATCCACTTCGACCTGCCAAAGGGGGAGAGGTTTATTTTGGCAGGTTTTATCAGGCAAAACGGCAAAGGGGGCCGGCCTCGCGCTTCGGTGAGGCCGGCCCCCTTTGGAGCGTTGCATATGTATAGCGGCACAGGGTTTATTGCGACGCAGCCGCCGCGGCGTTTCCGCAGATGAAACCTGCCAAAATAAACATCTCTAAATGGTAGGTTTTAGTGCTTGCCGTTGGCGGAAGCGGCGCCGTTTACGTGATCGCGGGCGTAGATTACGCCGTGGACGATGGCCAGACCGGCGGCATCTGCGGCGCGGGCGCAGGTGTCCTGGAAATCCTCGGCTTCGCGGGCGCGCAGCTGCTTGAGCACGTAGTCTGCCACGGCCATCTTGCCGGGAGGGTTGCCGATGCCGGTGCGGATACGGCTAAAGTCGCGGCTGCCCATCTTGTCGATGATGGAGCGCAGGCCGTTGTGACCGGCATGGCCTCCGCCCACCTTAACACGCACGTCGCCGGCGGGAATATCGAGCTCGTCGTGGATGACGAGCAGCTCCTCGGCCTTGATCTTGTACTCGCGGCAGAGCTTGGAGATGGGCCCGCCCGAGGTGTTCATGTACGACTGCGGCTTGACCAGTACAATCTGGCGCTTGCCGTTCTCTTCCTCGGCATCGTTGATGTTGATGAGCGCGACCTCGGCGCCTGCTTGGTTTTTCCAGTACGTGACGCCGGCCTGACGGGCCAGCTCGTCGATCGCCTTAAAACCGGCGTTGTGGCGGGTCTCGGCATACTCATCGCCAGGGTTGCCAAGTCCGGCAACCATGCGAATCTTAAGCGGCTGTGCAGCTGCCATGTTCATCCTTTCGTTGATTTATCGCCTGCTATGGTGAGCGACCCTGTTGCCGCTGTCAAATGGAGGGCAATTGAGGTTGTTTGGGGGCGTTTGGACGGCCGTCAAAATCCGAGGTGGACAGTTAGTTCAGATACGTATAAGTTCTGAGGACTCGAATTGCTCAATTCAATGCCGATACGTTGTTTTGGAACTTTAGTTAGTTCATATGACGCTGTTTTGAAGTCTACCCCGCTTTCAAATAGGGCGAATGGTATAGAGATAGCTGCAAAACAGCCTAATTCAATGTGTCTATTTATACGTATTTGAACTAACTGTCCAGCCCTGTTCGACGGCGCACGGGTGATTCGCCGTTTAGACCGGCGCAAGGCCGATTCCGGCCCGCAGAGCGTTGAGCCAAGCGGCCTGACGCTTGCGATAGCCCTTGATGCGATATCGGAATCGGACTCCTGCGAGTCGATGCATCGTTTGGGCGAAGGCTTCGAGTGCAACAAGGTCTTTCATTTGGTCGCGATTGATAACCAGGACGTGGATGCCCATTGCCTTGAGGCCATTATTTCGATTGCCATCGTGGATGCGAGCGTTTTGAAGCTCATGCCCAATTCCGTTGTATTCGTTGTCGACTCCGGCGGCCGGGCAATATAGGTCGCAGATGGCGTAAGGGATGCCGGAGGACATGTTAACCGCAAGAGTGTCGAAGTCGATTCGATAGTTGAGTAGCAGGCCTCCCATGGGCAGGCTGCAACATCCGAATCCGCCAAAGCGCATGGGCGCTCCGAGAACGGCTAACATTAGGGATTCGGCTGGGGATGCAGATCCGGGTCGGGCAAGCTTGACTGCCGTGCGAAACGAGGTGTATGAGCTACTTTTGGCGAAGCGCGCGACCGCCTCGAGATCTTCGATGGTCGTGGCGGGCTCGCATTTGTAGTGCGCCTGTTCGTAGCGGGTTTCGTTCTGCTGTTTGGCTGCCGACTGGCCGCCCAGGCAATCAAGATCGCCCGTCGCTGCGCAGCTATCGCCCTTGGGCCAGATGTCGTCATAGGCGATGGGGTAGGTTGCCTCGGGCGGAAGGGAGTAGGTTCCGAGCAGCTCCATAAGGAGCATCAAGGTTTTGGCGACCGATTCATTTTTAGAACAAAGCATGGCTGTCATGGCAGGAGACGTTGCGTAGATGTCGGCCTCGACGTGCATAATTGCACCTTCAGGAAGCGGAGCGGAGAGAATATGCTGAAGAAGTCGCTTGTCGGGGCGTCTGTTGTCTTCGTTTGAAACGAGAAGATCGAGTAGTTCGGAATCATCTTCATTCCAGGCGTCGAGTATCGAAAGTGCGCCAAAGTCTATCGCGTCATTATTGGGAATGCAGCTAGCCAAGGCCTGTGCTTGCTGTTCACTATCAACGGAGTCCCAGGGTAGGGCAGAGTACGCCCGTCGTGCGCGACGAATTGCGCGGAGGGCGGAGAAATGTGAAATCACGGTCGTCATAGCTATAACGTACTAAGTTGGCGGCAGAATGCGACCGCCATACCGTTCTTTTCGCTCAGCGGGGCGCTGTGCGCCATGAACGGCTGGGTGTTATGAAATCGATGGAATCGGTTGAGGGGATTGCAGGAAATTGAGCTCTGCCGCGAAGGTTGACGATAGCTACTGGACAGTTAGTTCAGATACGTATAAGGCGACGGGCATTCGAGGCGTTTCTAAGGGCCTTCGAGGGTGATTTGAGGGTAAATATGCGGCGGTTGTACTCGAAAACGATGAGCTTTGGGCGGCATGGCATCCGCCGGGGAGCTCAGAAGGCTCCGAACGGCCCTTTGGGGCTTTAAAAAATACGTATCTGAACCAATTGTCCAGGGAAGGTTGGCGAGGGATAGAAAAAGGGCCGGAAGCGAGCTTCCGACCCTTTAAAAGCATCAAAGATGATGCGATGCGCGTTGGACTACAGCGCGAAGTCGCCGCCGACGAGCGTGGAGACGGGCTCCTCGTGGTAAACGGCGGAGATGGCCTGAGCGAACTCCTCGGCGACCGAGATGGTCTTGATCTTGCCGCCGACCTCGACGGGAATGGCGTCGGTGACGAGGCACTCGACGATCGGGGCGTCGTTCAGACGCTCGATGGCCGGACCGGAGAAGATGCCGTGGGTGGCGCAGACGTAGATGTCGCCAGCGCCCATAGCCTTGAGCTCCTTGACGTTGGCGCACAGGGTGCCAGCGGTGTCGATCATGTCGTCGTTGATGATGCAGGTCTTGCCCTTGATGTCACCGATGATGCCCATGACCTCGGCGGCGTTGTGGCGCGGACGGCCCTTGTGGGCGATGGCCAGGTCGCAGCCGAGCATGTCGGACAGCTTCTTGGCGGCCTTGGCGCGGCCCACGTCGGGGGAGACGACAACCAGGTTGTCGGTGTCGAAGTTCATGGCGTTGTAGTACTGGCCAAACAGCGGCAGTGCGGACAGGTGGTTGACCGGGATATCAAAGAAGCCCTGGATCTGACCCTGGTGCAGGTCGAGGGTGATGATGCGGTCGACGCCGGCGCGCTCGAGCAGGTTGGCGACGAGGCGGGCGGTGATGGGCTCGCGCGGGCCGGCCTTGCGGTCCTGGCGGGCATAGCCGTAGTGGGTGATAACGGCGGTGATGGAGCGGGCGGATGCGCGCTTGGCAGCGTCGGTGGCGATGAGCAGCTCCATGAGCATGTCGTTGACGTTGCCGCCGGCCACGGACTGAATCAGGAAGACGTCGGCGCCGCGGACGGTCTCGTCGTAGCGGGCGTAAATCTCACCGTTGGCGAACTGCTTTAGCGTAAGGCCCGAAAGCTCGACCCCAAGGTACTCAGCGATCTTCTGAGCGAGGGGACGGTTGGAGGAACCGGAATACACGCGGATGGACTTGCGCATATTCTCCGACTTCTCGGGATCATTAATCGGCATTACCCTTCTCCTTTATACATCGAATGCCATATAGATGCCTTGTTGCATTGTAACCGTGCGGCGGGGTTGATCGGGTCTTGATAACGTCTTTACCGTCAACGGACACGAACCGACCACTCATCCGGTCGCGCAGGTCACGATAGAAAAAGGAGCCGTCCCCCACGGGAACAGCTCCTTAAATGCTTGGTAAAACGTTATACCTCGTCGTCCTCGTGCAGGCGGCGGCGGTAATCGGCGGCCCAGCCCTCAATATTTACCTGACGGGCACGGCCCAGGCCGAGTGCGTCTGCCGGGACCGGCTCAGTGATGACGGAGCCTGCGGCCACGAGCGCGCCATCGCCGATCTGGGCGGGCGCGACCATCATGGTGTCGGAGCCGATGAAGGCATCCTTGCCGATGACGGTCTTGTGCTTGTGCACGCCGTCGTAGTTGCAGGTGATGGAGCCTGCGCCCACGTTGACGCCGGAGGCCATGGTGGTGTCGCCGATGTAGGACAGGTGCGGCACCTTGGAGCCCTCGCCGATCGTGGACTTTTTGATCTCCACGTGCGTGCCGGCCTTGGAGCCATCGAGCATGTGGGTGCCCGGGCGCAGGTAGGCGCGCGGGCCGCAGTCGACGCCGTTCTCGATGACGGCCTCGATGGCGATGGTCTCATCGATGGTGCAGCCGCTGCCGACGGTGGTGTCGGTGAGGCGGCTGTTGGGGCCAAGCTGGCACTCCTCGCCCACGGTGACGTGGCCGATCAGGTGCGTCTGCGGCCACACGACGGTATCGCGGCCGATGGTGGCGTCGGGGCCGATCCAGGCCTGCGTGGGGTCGATGAAGGTAACGCCCTCGGCCATCCAGTGCTTGTTGATGCGGTCGCGCGCGATGGCGGTGAGCTGTGCGAGCTGGATGCGGCTGTTGACGCCCAGGCCGTCGCGGTAGTCGTCGCAGTGGAAGATGGAGACAGCCTGGCCGTGGCCCTTGAGGATCTCGAGCATGTCGGGCAGGTAGTACTCGGACTGCGCGTTGTCGTTGCCGATCTCGTTAATGTGGGCGGCGAGCTGCGCGCCGTCAAAGGCGTAGCAGCCGGCGTTGCACTCCAGCAGCGTGGCGGCCTGCTCGGGCGTGCAGTCCTTCTGCTCGATGATGCGCTCGATCTGACCATCGGCGCCCAGCTTGATGCGGCCGTAGCCAAAAGGATCGGGCGGGGTCATGGTCATGACGGTGCAGGCGAGCTCGCCGGTGGCGACGGTCTGCGCGAACTTGGCGACGGTGTCGGCGGTGATGAGCGGCAGGTCGCCGTTGAGCACGACGACGGGGCCTTGCGCGATGCCGCAGGCCTCGAGCGCGACCTTGACGGCATGGCCGGTGCCCAGGCGCTCGGTCTGCTCGACGCACTCGACTTTGGTGGCGCTGTTGGCGTAGGCGCCATCGATGAGGGCGCGCATCTCGTCGGCGTGGCTGCCGATGACGACCACGACGCGGCTGCAGCCGGCCTTGATGGTGGCGTCGACGATCCACTGAACCATGGGCTTGCCTAGAATCTTGTGCGAAACCTTGCAGTGGTTCGACTTCATGCGGGTGCCCTCGCCGGCGGCGAGGATAATTGCGGTTGCGTCCATGTGATCTCCTGTTACGTTATAGAGACGTGTGTTTGGAAACGATACACGGCGCAATATGATACCGCAGGCATATGTTGAGCGCGTAGCGATTGGCTCATGGCGGCCGATGTCGGTGCCGCCGGCGTGGCGTTTGCGCTGCTTGCGTGCGGCGTTGGCGGTGCTGCGGAGCTGTCGTTTGAGCGAGGGGACGGGGGTGCCCGTGGACAACATACAAGAGGAGTTTGGCGGCGAGCCCGTCGCGGCATTCTCGATGTCGCATCCGGCTGTGCCGGCCCTCTACATGGTGCTGACGCTGGGGCTCACCATGTTCTCGATGCAGCCGGTGCTGATTGCGCTGTCACTTGCGGGCGGGCTGGCGTATGGATTTGCGACGCGCGGGGCTGCCCGCACGCTGGGCGCACTCCGCTGGCAGCTGCCGGTGATTTTGATTATCGCGCTGGTCAATCCGCTGTTTAGCGCCTCGGGCTCGACGGAGCTGTTCCGTATTGGCATGCGCGCGGTGTATCTGGAAAGCATGGTATACGGCCTGTGCATGGGCGGGCTGTTTGTGGCGAGCGTGCTGTGGTTTGAGGCCGCGGCGTCGATGCTCGAATACGACAAGGTGCTCGCGCTGCTGGGCAATGCCGCACCGGTGATTGCGCTCATGATCTCGATGTGCATGAGGCTTATCCCGCAGTTTTTACGCCGCGGTCGTACGGTGCTGGCGGTGCAGGATGCGATTGATGTGCCGGGCCGCGCGCCCACCGATCCCGTGCGATCGCGCCTGCGGGCGTCGAGCGTGTTGATGGGCTGGGGCATGGAAGATTCGCTGGAGCGCGCGGACGCCATGCGCTCCCGTGGATGGGGCGCCGCGACACGTCGCACGACGTACGCGCGGTATCGGCTGGGTCGCGGCGATGTTGCCGCGCTGGTTGGGCTTGCGGTGTTTGGTGCCGCTGCGGTGGCGGTGGCATGGACCGCGACAACGCAGTATTCGTTTTACCCGCAACTATCGGTGCCGGCGCCGTGGCTGGGCTATGTCGTGTACGCTGCCTGGATGATGCTGCCCTGCGTGTTGCATGCGATCGATGAGAAGAGGTTCGGCTGATGGCTCGGTTGGATAGGGGACCGGTGTCGGGCGCGGCATACGGCCCGGATATGCCGGCGATTGAGGTGCGGAGCCTGAGCTTTGCCTACCCCGATGCGGATGCTGCGGTGCTCGAGGGACTCGACTGGTCTGTTCCCCAAGGTGCATTTGCGCTGCTTGTCGGCGGTACCGGATCGGGTAAGTCGACGTTGCTGTCGCTACTCAAGCCCGAGATCGCTCCGGCGGGCGAGCGCACTGGCGAACTGCTCGTGCTGGGCGAGAACGTCGCCGACATGGATGTGCGGGCATCGGCGGAGCGCGTGGGCTATGTGTTCCAGGATCCCGAGAACCAGATCGTGTGCGAAACCGTGTGGCACGAGATGGCGTTTGGCCTGGAAAACTTGGGGCTAGCGCGTGATGAGATGCGCCGTCGCGTAGCTGAGACCAGCTATTTCTTTGGGCTGGAAGATTGGCTTCACCGCGATACTGACACGCTTTCGGGCGGTCGCAAACAGTTGCTGTCGTTGGCGGCCGTTCTGACGCTGCGCCCGCGCGTGCTGCTGCTCGACGAGCCCACGTCTCAGCTTGATCCGGTTGCGGAGAAGAATTTCCTGCACGCGCTGTTTCGTGTGAATCGCGAGCTGGGCTGCACGGTTGTTGTGGCGACGCATCAGCCGCGCCCAATGCTCGAATACGCGACGTGTGCGTACCGGATTGAGGACGGTCGCGTGCGCGAGGTGGCGGATATGGCTTCTTTGGGACGCCGAGAATCGCTGTTTTCCGATGACATGTTGGGGTGGGGTGCCATCCGATGTGCAAATAAAGGAGTATTCAGCAGGCGTGAGGACAATTTGGGCTCTCTGGAGCCGCCCGGGGACGTATCGAGCGCGAAAAAAAGTTCGGAATTGGACAAATCGTCCGAATTTGTGGCGCAAACGTCGCTCGAGAACGGCTCGGAAGCCTTCTCGCGCACGGATGGAAGCAGAATACTCCAAAAAATGCACGGCGGGTCGGCTACCACCCTGTCGGAAGGCTGGTTTCGCTACGATCGAGCGTCCGGCTGGGTGCTGCGCGGGCTCGATGCTTCGTTTTCGGCTGGCGCGGTGCATGCAATCGTGGGCGGCAACGGATGCGGTAAGTCGACGATGCTCTCGGTGCTGGCGAAGACCGCCAAGCTGCAGCGCGGCCGCATGGTGCGCGAAGCGGCCTCGGCGGCGCTGCTGCCACAGAATCCCAAGGCATTGCTGGTTGCCGAGACGGTTCGCGATGAGCTGATGGAATGGGCCTCGACCTGCGGATACGACGAGGCCGCAGCACGGGAGCAGACAGCGCGCCTGGGTCTGGCGGGCTTGGAGGCGCGTCACCCGTACGATCTTTCGGGCGGTCAGTGCCAGCTGCTTGCGTTGGCAAAGCTGCTGTTGATTGGCCCCGAGCTGCTATTGCTCGATGAGCCCACCAAGGGTTTGGACCTGGCCAGCCGCCGCATCATCGCCCGTGCCCTGCGTGACCATGCGAAGGCTGGCGGCACCGTCATCATGGCTACGCACGATTTGGACTTTGCCGAGCAGGTAGCCGACGACGTCGCCATGATGTTTGACGGCGAGATTGCCTGCGTGGAGCCCCCGGCCGACTTCTTTGCCGACAACGTGTTCTATAGGGCGTGATGGGATGACGGACTGTCGTTTCTCGCGTTTACTCACAAAACTGGAGATTCCGCTGTTGTTGGCGGTGCCGGCGGTGATGGCAACGGCGTTGCTGGCGGGCGTTGAGCAGGCGGCGCTCGCCATGCTTGTCGTGGTGGCGCTGGTGCTTGCGCTGTTCTTTGCAGGCTACGAGGCGTCGCGACCGGGCCTGCGCCAGATTATGCCCACGCTGGTGCTGGCGGCGCTGGCGGCGGCGGGCCGCATCTTGTTCGGCCCCATTCCCGACTTTAAACCCGTGAGCGCCATCGCCATCATCGCCGGGGCGACGCTCGGGCGTCGCAACGGCTTCATGGTCGGCGCGTTGGCAGCACTGACCAGCAATTTCTTTTTTGGGCAGGGCATGTGGACGCCATGGCAGATGTATGCCTGGGGCCTGGTTGGCTATGTTGGCGGTGCGCTGGCGCATGCCGGTGCGTTCGACCGTGCGGATGGAACCGTGCGCATGCCGGCGCTGATGGCGTACGGCTTTGCTTCGGGTCTGCTGTACGGCGTGGTGATCAACGCGTACGACATTATCGGTTTTGTACAACCGCTCACGTGGGCGGGCGTCGTGGCGCGTCTTGCCACGGCAGTGCCGTTCGATATCACACACGGCCTCGCGACCTGCGTGTTCTTGGCCGCCCTCTACAAGCCTTGGTGTCGACGGATCAACCGCGTTGTCGTGAAATACGGGCTGTAGGGCTGGTTGCGCCGGGGCGTGAATCAATACTTCCGAAGTACCATTTCAAAACTATGCCGGTTTACGGGGCTAGATTAGCGTAGGCCGACCATACCGGCTTTTTTCAAAATAGAGCAAGCCGTTTACCTGAGGTTTTATTATTTCGGAATTGCGTATGGTTGGGGGTTCGCGATTCAGCCCCGTAAACCGGCATAGTTTTGGAATGGCCGGCTGATATGACGGGCATCGTGGCCCTCAGAGAGCCAAATCGATCCGTTTTCCTCCGTCTCCAGACGTTCCCGGGGAATCAGTTGGCGGCGCTTGCCACGAAACTGGCCCATCTACTACGTTTAGCTTGATACCCCCGACCATGACCGCGTTTTATGAAAAACCGCAGGCTTTCTACCTGCGGTTTTCTTTTTGCGTTGTTCGCTGTGGTTGAGGGTAGTGGCTTAAACGTAGTAGATGGGTCAGTTCCGTGGCGGGAGGGCCGCGTGGGTTCCCTCGCGAGGTGAAAATGATCCCTTTTCCTCCGTCCCCAGGGGATCAATTGGGGCTAGAGTTCTAGCGTGAGGGTGACGGGGCAGTGGTCGCTGCCAAAGATGTCGCCGCGGATGCCGGTGTCGCGTACGTTGTCGGCGATTGCGTCGCTCACCAGGAAATAATCGATGCGCCAGCCGGCGTTGTTCTTGCGAGCATTAAAGCGGTAGCTCCACCAGCTGTAGACGCCCTCGACGTCGGGGTTTGCCGCGCGCCAGGTATCGGTGAAGCCGGCGTTGAGCAGCTCGGTAAACTTGCCGCGTTCTTCGTCCGAAAAGCCCGCGTTGCCGCGGTTGGACTTGGGGTTCTTAAGGTCGATCTCCTCGTGCGCCACGTTAAAGTCGCCGCAAGTTACGACGGGCTTGCCGCTCTCGCGCTCAAGCGCGCTCAAAAAGCCGCGATAGGCATCGTCCCAGGCCATGCGCACATCGATGCGCGCGAGTTCGTTTTGCGCGTTGGGCGTATAGACGTCAACAAACCAAAACTTGTCGAACTCGAGCGCGCAGACGCGGCCCTCGGTCGCGGCTTGGGCAACGAGCTCGGCAGCCTCGCCTTCGCCGGCGTAGGACAGCAGCGCAGCGGCGTGCAGCACGCGTAGCGGTTCCTGGCGGCTAAAGACCGCGGTGCCCGAATAGCCTTTACGCTCGGCGTAGCTCCAGGTTTGGTGATAGCCGGGCAGGTCAATATCGACCTGGCCTTCTTGCAGCTTGGTCTCTTGCAGCGCCAGGATATCGACGTCGAGTTCTTGCGCGATCTGGATAAAGCTCGGGTCCTTTTTTAGCACGGCGCGCAGGCCGTTGACGTTCCACGAGGCGAAAGTGTAAGTCTGAGGCATGGTGTCCTTTCGACGGGGTTGGCAGGCTTAAGATTAGCGCAACGGGGGCGGGGTGGGCTCCGTGGGCGACGGCGCAATCGCGGCCGCCCCGACCAACATGGACGGAGGACAAACATGACGCAAGCGATAACAGATCCCAGGCAGGCCTCCGCCGCGCTGGCGGAGCTGTTCAATACCCACGAGCGCGTGGTGTTCTTTGGCGGCGCTGGTGTTTCCACGGCAAGCGGCATTCCCGATTTTCGCAGCGTGGACGGCCTGTATCACCAGCAGTTTGCCTATCCGCCCGAGACCATGCTGTCGCATAGCTTTTACGAGGCGCATCCGGCCGAGTTCTTCGACTTTTACCGCACCAAGATGATCGCGCTTAACGCTAAGCCCAACCGCTGCCACACCAAGCTGGCCGAGCTGGAGCGCGCCGGCAAGCTCGACGCCGTGGTGACGCAAAACATCGACGGCCTGCATCAGATGGCCGGCTCACAGCGCGTGTTCGAGCTGCACGGATCGGTCCATCGCAACATTTGCCAGTCGTGCGGCGCGGTCTATAGCGCCGAGTGGATTTGCTCGCGCGAGCACGAGGATGCCGCGGGCGTGCCTGCGTGCCCCGCGTGCGGCGGCCGCATCAAGCCCGATGTAGTGCTCTACGAAGAGCCGCTCGACGAGCATGTGTTGACCGGTGCCGTTGCCGCCATCGCCGCCGCCGATGCCCTCATTGTGGGCGGGACCTCGCTCGTGGTGTATCCGGCGGCAGGCCTTACGCGATACTTTACCGGCGATACGCTGGCCATATGCAACCTTGCTCCCACCGATCAGGATGCAAATGCCGACCTGCTGATTTCTTGCGACATCGCGGCCGCGTTTGCGTTCTAGCCCGCGCGCGCGGATACAATAGAAAGACTGAGTGCAAAGCGACCCCGCCGCCAGCTCCCCAGACTCGGCGGCGTGGGCATTTTAGGAGAATGTTCATGGCGAACGACAGCAAGACATGGCGGTGCGGAAAGTACGAGCTCAGCTTTGACCGTCCGCGCATCATGGGCGTCCTCAACGTGACGCCCGATTCGTTTAGCGATGGCGGGGAGCACTTCGATCCGGATGCCGCCATCGAGTACGGCCTGGCGATGCTCGACGCCGGCGCCGACATCATCGACGTGGGCGGCGAGTCCACGCGCCCCGGCTTTACCCCGGTCAACCCCGACGAGGAGGCTCGCCGCGTGCTGCCCGTGGTGCGCGCGCTGGCCAAGGAGGGCGCCATCGTCTCGATCGACACGCGTCATGTGGCGGTTGCCAAGGCGGCCGTGCGCTGCGGCGCCTCGATCGTCAACGACGTGACCGGCTTCACCGATCCCAAGATGGTCGAGTTTGTTAAGACGAGCACCTGCGGCATCATCGTGATGCATGCCGGCGAGGTCGCCGCACCCGCCCGCACGCACGCGACGGTGCAGCTCGATACCTCGGCTGCGGCGTTTGTTGCCGAGAAGGCACGCGAAGCGGCTGCCGAGGCCGCGCGCGAGGCCGAGAAGCCGGCCCGTCGCCGTCGTGGCAAGTTGCTGGGCGAGCCTAAGCCGGAGGCCAAGCTTCCGGGCGGCGTGGTGCAGCCCTCGTTGCCGTTTGGCGAACCGGAGCCCACGTCCGAGCCTGTAACCGAGCTGGGGCAGGAGACGCCGGCCGCCGAGCAGGCAGCTGCCGCCGAGACCGTCGCGCCCGCGCCCGAGGCCGCGTCCGCAGCCACCGAGGCCGCATCGGAGTCCAATGACCGCCTGGCCGCCATGATGCGCCGCAGCGCCCGCCGCGAGGAGGCCTATGTGCCCACCTCGCAGCTCCGCCGCTTTACCCTGCCCGATTCTGCGCCCATCATGCGCCGCGTCATGGGCTTTCTGTCCGACCAGGCCCGCACGCTCATCCATGCCGGCGTGTCGCGCGACCGCATCTGCATCGATCCTGGCCCGGGCTTTGGTAAGTCGGCTAACGAGGACATCGTCATCCAGCGCGAGACTGCCAAGATGGCGTCACTGGGCTATCCGCTCATGTGTGCCGTGTCGCGCAAGCGCTTTGTGGGCGCCGTCTCGGGCGTGACCGAGGCCGCCGAGCGCGATGCCGCTACGTTTGGCGTGTGCCTGGGCGCCATCCAGGCCGGTGCCAACATCGTGCGCGTGCACGACGCCGCGGGTTTTGCGCAGTTCCTGAACGGCTACTGGGCGGTTGCCAAGCCACAGCCGCGCCGCGCGTTTGTGGCCGTGGGCTCCAACCTGGGGCATCGCTGCGACAACATCCGCGCCGCACGCGAGATGATCGCCGAGATTCCACTCACCTGCGTGTCCAACTCCTCCAAGATTTACGAGAGCGAGCCGGCCTACGAGACGCGCCAGGACGCGTTTGCCAACGCCGTCATCGAGATCAAGACCGAGCTGGCGCCGCTGGTGCTGCTCGATGAGCTCATGAAGATCGAGGCCGAGCTGGGGCGCGACCGCTCCAAGAAGGCCAAGGCCAACGGTCCGCGCACCATCGACCTGGACCTGCTGTGGATGGATGGCGAGACCCACGGCGGCAAAAAGCTGCGCCTGCCGCATCCTCTCATTGGCGAGCGCGACTTTGTGCTGGTGCCGCTCGAGGACCTGATGCACGACCCGGCGCGGTTCTTCCGCTACAACGGTGTCGAGGTCAAGGAGCCCGAGGACCGCGTGGGCCATATCGTGGGCGAATTGGGGCGTATGTAGATGATCGAGATGAATGCTGTTGTCGCCGGCACCGAGCTCGACGCGGCGCGCGACGCGGGCCGCGAGGGCGTGTCCGCGGGCTGGTGCGCGTGGAGCGCGGGCGATGCTTCGCTGACGTTTTCGCTGGTTGTGCGCCCCGATGTGAACATGCATGCCTTCCACGGCCTGCCGTTTGTGGCCGCGATGGGCATGATGGACGCGCTCGTGGGCACGGCATCGACGCCGGGGTTGGGCCTTGCCGGTAAGGTGGGTATCCAGTGGCCGAGCGACATTGTGTGCGGCGCGCCCGCATTTGAGACGTCGTTCGCGCGCGTTACCGTGAACGGCGGTGCCGGTGCCGCGGGCATGTTCGGTGCCGTGACGGTGGATATTGAGCTTTCGGCGTTGAGCGAGCTCGGTGTGGATGCGGCCGACGAAGCGCTGGTCGAGGAGTTGGCCGCCGCCGTGCTGACCCGTGTGGACACCTGGGCGGTTGTTGCCAACACGCCGCAGGGCGCTGCCGGTCCGCTGGCTCCCGTGCTGGGCGAGTACTTCGACATGGTGCCGCTGCTGGGCCGCCAAGTTGCGGCGGTGTCGCCCAACGGCTTGCCGCTTGCGGTCGGTGTGTTTGCGGGCCTGGACATCTGGGGTCGTGCGACCATCAAGACCGATGCCGGCGAGCAAGAGTTTCCGCCCGAGGCTGTACGAATTCGCGGACTGTAGCGCGAGGCGCCAGCGCTCAAAGACAACGATGACAACAAGACCCTCCTCGGCCTGTGCCGGGGAGGGTTTCGCCTATCTGGGGAATAGGCTTGGCGAGCATTTGCGGGGACTGTGGCATCGGGCGTGCTTGACTTAAGCCCCTGCTCTATCCCAGCTCCTGCATGCGGCGGTAGATTTCGCAGATACCCTTGATGGTGAGCTGTCCGTCGACCACGTCGAAGGCGTCGGTCGAATCGGCGACGATGCTGGCGAGACCGCCCGTGGCGATAACGGTGGCGTCCTCGCGGCCCAGCTCGCGCTTCATGCGCGCGACTAGGCCCTCAGCCATTGCGGCGGCGCCCGTTACGGCGCCGACCTTGATGCACTCCTCGGTATCGCGGCCGATGGCGTGCTCGGGCGCCTCGAGCGGAACGCTGGCGAGCTTGGCGGCTCGGGCGGCGAGCGCGTCCATCGAAATGCGGATGCCCGGCGCAATCGCTCCACCAATGTAATAACCGTCCTCATCGATGACGTCGATATTGGTCGCGGTGCCAAAGTCCACCACGATTGCCGGCGCGCCGTAGAAAGTTTCGGCCGCAACGGCGTTAGCGACGCGGTCGGCACCTACGGCCTGGGGACGCGCCGCGCGCAGCTTGGTCACCGCGGCCGTCTGCGGTCCGATGACGATGGCGTCTGCGGCAATGCGGTCGGCCACGGCGTGCCATTCGCGCGAGAGCTGCGGCACCACGCCCGCAAAGGCGATCGCGTCGACCGCGTCGAGCGAAAGGCCGTACATCTTAAAGAAACCCATCAGGCGCACATGGATCTCGTCGGCGGTATAAGAGCGGTCGGTGGGCATGCGCCACGACTGCACCAGCTCGTCTCCGTCAAACAGGCCCATGGCCGTCTGCGTATTTCCCATATCGATAGCGAGCAGCATGTCTACTCCCGGTGTTGGCATAAAAGGACGCGCACCATTGTATACGTGCCGTCGACGGCGCTCGGCTGCGATTCGTTTACGGTGATAGGGGCTGAGGGGTTTTAAATATGAAGGAATTATGCTCTACGAGATTTTCCTTGCCGTTTACCGAACTCCCGTGTAATATTCTTTCTTGCGCACATGAGGCGCCCAGACATTGCGGGGTGGAGCAGTCTGGTAGCTCGCCGGGCTCATAACCCGGAGGTCGTAGGTTCAAATCCTGCCCCCGCGACCAAGAACTTGCAGCTCGTCGGCCTAGCCGGCGAGCTTTTTTGTTATTTCGGGACCGTGTTTTCGGTTCAATTCTCGGCCTCTCAATCAAAGATCTCGATCTGTAACATCTAGACCCGATTTGGGCGGCTAGGTGTTACAGATCGAGATATACCGGTGGGTTGGGTCGTGTTTGTCTAAATCTGTAACACGAGGGACGGATTTTGCCGAGTTGTTGTTATAGATTGAGATTTTCTAGCAGGCGGGTTTGGTTTGTCTCGATCTGTAACAGTAAGACCCGGTTTTGCCGCGTAACTGTTACAGATTGAGATAAACCGGCGGGCCGCCCTGCCCCATCCACCTGCCGCTACCTGCTGTCCGCCGATTTCCGTTGCGCTGTTGTATTCCCATGCCATATCCTCTAGACAACTACGCGGCATCATCGCGGCCGCGCCTACAAGAGAGGAATGTCCATGACCGCACCTGCATCCAAGCTGCTTCAGCCCATTACGGTTGGCCCCCTTGAGCTCAAAAACCGCATTATGTTCCCGCCGTTGACCACCGGCTACGAGGAGCGTGACGGCTCCATTGGCGAGCGCAGCCTGGCTTTTTACGAGCGCTTGGCCCGTGGCGGCGTGAGTTACATCGTCATCGGCGACGTTGCTCCCGTCATGACCGCAAGCCCCACGCCCAAGCTGGCGACCGACGCCCAAATCCCCACGTTTAAGGCCCTGGCCGATGCCGTCCACAAGCACGGCGCCAAGGTCGCGCTGCAGCTGTTCCACCCCGAGTACGACGTGCCCGGTGTCGGCCGCATGGTCATGGGATCCATGGCCGCCGCCAAGGCCGCGCAGGAGGCCAAGGCCGCCGGCGACGAGGAGACCTTTGCCGCCAAGATGGCCGAGTCCAACGAGATCCGCAACCAGGCCTACGCCAAGCTGCACCACGACATGCAGCACTTTGTGAACGAGGCGAGTGTGGAGCAGCTCACCCAGATCAAGGAGGCTATCGCCGCCTCGGCCGCTCGCGCGCAGCAGGCCGGCATCGACGCCATCGAGGTCCACGGCGACCGCCTGGTAGGTTCGCTGTGCTCGGCCATCCTCAACCAGCGCACCGACGAGTACGGCGGCTCGTTCGAGAACCGCGTTCGCTACGCGCTGGAGGTCGTCGCTGCCATTAAGGAAGCCGCGCCGCAGCTGATGGTGGAGTACAAGCTCCCCGTGATCATGGAGAACCCCGACGGCACGCCGCGCGGCAAGGGTGGCCTGCAGCCCGACGAGGCCTGCGAGTTTGCCAAGCTGCTCGAGGGCGCGGGCATCGATATGATTCAGGTCGCACAGGCCAACCACACCGGCAACATGGGCGACACCATTCCGCCCATGGGCGCCATGCCCTACAACTGGACGCTGCCCGTGGCCGAGCGCGTCAAGGCCCTGGTCTCCGTGCCGGTGGCAACCGTCGGCCGCGTTGTCTCGGTTGAGGCCGGCGAGAAGATTCTGGAAGACGGCTCCGCCGATATCATCGCTTATGGCCGCTCGCTCATGTGCGACCCCGACATTGCGCTGAAGGCCGCCACGGGCGAGCCCATTCGCGAGTGCCTCAACTGCAATAAGGGCTGTGTCGACGCGATTCAAAACCGCAAGTACATCTCGTGCGTGCTTAATGCCGAGAACGGCGACGAGGCGACCATCGCCATCAAGCCGGGCGAGGGCGACAAGAAGATCGCCGTGGTGGGCGGCGGTATTGCCGGCCTGGAGGCCGCGCGCGTGGCGGCCAAGCGCGGTTACGACGTGACCGTCTACGAGGCGAGCGATCATCTGGGCGGCCAGATTGTGCTGGCGGCCGCGCCTCCGCGCAAGGACGAGATCATGCGCTCGGTCGAGTACTACGAGAAGATTCTGCCTGGCCTGGGCGTGAAGGTTGAGCTCAACCATGCCGCTACCGCTGAGGACCTCAACGCCGCCGACGCCGCGATTGTGGCCGTGGGCGCGCACGACGTGGTCATCCCCGTTCCGGGTGCCGACTCGGAGAAGGTCGTCTCGAGCTGGGACGTGCTGGCCGGCAAGGTGGAGCTTACGGGCCGCGTCGCCGTCATTGGCGGCGGCCTGGTGGGCACCGAGACTGCCGAGTACCTGCTGCAGCACGGCTGCGAGGTGGCGATCGTGGAGATGCTCGACAAGATTGCCGCGGGCGAGTCCGAGACCATTCTGCCGCTGATTATGAGCGACTTTGCCGAGCACAACGTGGAGCAGCACGTGAAGACCCGCCTGACCGCCATTACCGACGAGGGCGTGGAGGCTGTTCGCACCACCGAGGACGGCGCCGAGGAGCCGGTGAAGATCGCCTGCGATTACGTGGTGATGGCCGTGGGCTCCAAGGCCAACGCGTTTGACCTGGATGGCGTGACGGTGCCCGTGACCTGCGTGGGCGACTGCTCGGGTGAGCGCACCGCCGACATTGCGAGCGCCATTCGCACGGCGTATCACGCGGCCAACGAGCTGTAGTTGAACATCGCGGCCAGGCGGGACGGTGGCACGGATCCGTCTCGCCCGGCTGTGTCCCGTCGGGTGTCAATCGGTGCGGGGCCTGCAAGCGCAGCAGGTCCCGCCCTTTTTGTTTTGCTCCGGTGGATGGCAATGCGCGGTAATCATGAGGAGTGAGGACGTCTACTGTCTCGCAGATCACTCAAAATTATTGGGGGAGGGGTTAATAACTATATCCTCTATACCAAAGGACATAAAGAGATGCCAATTTTGTTGACAAGCGAATGACGATTAGCTGCGAGTTGGCTACCAGCGTAAATAATCGATAAAGAAATGTCGTAATTTGGTGCCAAATGCCCAGATAACGCCGCGTCTATTTTAATTAACTGCTTTGAGCAAACAGTAAAATGCTACTATCTAACTTGCACGTAAGAAAGCAGATTAACGGTTAAGGCTAAGAAGTGGCAGGTATGTCGGAAGCAACTAGGACTCGCACGCATGCGCCTGAGGTTAGGCAGCGCGCCGTCGAGATCCTCCAAGAGGGGGTCGGTCATCGCGCCCTCGCTGCGGAGCTTGGCATTCCCCAGGCCACGGCTCGTCAGTGGGCCCGCGCGTATGCCGTGGGCGGTGCCGACGCCGTTCTCAACGCCGGTTCGCATCATCACACCTATTCGTACGACGTAAAGCTCGCTGTGGTTAAGGACCGTCTGGAAAACGGCTTGACGGTTCGCGAGGCCATGATCAAGCACAAGATTCCCAGCGAGTCTTCGGTCAAGGCTTGGTGCCGTCAGTACCGCGAGAGCGGTGAGTCCGCACTGGTCGATAAGCCGCGCGTTAAAAAGGCGGAATAGCAAACGGGATGGTGCGCCCACAGGGGCGCATTTTTCTTGCCGCGCCAACTTTTTGGACCGGCGCGAGCCTATTGGGACATCCTCCAAAGTGCCCAATAAACCGCGCGCAGTGGCCCGCGCGTCCGTCGCTGCGGTAAAGGGACGTCACCCCTCTACTCCAATGCGGACAGACTCCTTGCCCCGTACGCCTAAAACTCCCCAGTTGACCGAAAACCTGCCACCGCAACCCCGTAATTGAGCTATAACGTTAAACAATTGCAGCGTTTTTGCATGGGGGAGTGATGGTATGACGCTACTGTATTTCCTTACCCTGTTTCCGCTGGTACCGGCGCTGGGCATGCTGCTCGCGCGCGGTGACCGCACCCGCGATGCGGTGGGGCTCATAGGCTCCGGCATTATTATGGCGGTGACAGTTGTAGTCGCCGTCATGTTTTTTGGCACGGGTCCGCAGAGCTTTGAGGTTGCCCCCGGCACCTCGCATGTGCTCTCGATCATCAGTTCCGTTATCGACGTCATCCTGTGCGCCGTCATCCTGTACAACGCGTACAAATATAGGAACGCGCTCACCACGGTGCTCAGCGTAGTCCAGTTGGTGGGCTCGCTCGCCTTTGCAGCCATGACGCTGCCCGCGACCGAAGCCGTCACCGCAACCCCGCTCTACCTGGACTACATGAGCGTGATCATGGTCCTCGCCGTCGGCATCGTCGGCAGCCTTATCTGCGTGTATGCCCTGGGCTACATGAAGGACTTCCAGGCCCACGACGAGCACGAGGCTGCGCTGCGCGGGCAGACCGCGCCCGACCGTCGCCCGCAGTTCCTGGCGCTTATGTTCCTGTTCCTCTCAGCCATGTTCGTCATCGTGACGAGCGACAACCTTGAGTGGCTGTTCTGCGGCTGGGAAATCACCACCGTGTGCTCGTTCCTTATGATTGGCTACACGCGCACGCCCGAGGCCATCAAGAACGCCTTCACCCAGATCATCCTCAACATGCTGGGCGGTATCGCGTTTTTGGCCGGACTCATGTACCTGCACGTTAACAGCATGCCGCTGACCATCTCGGGCATGATCGAGCTTTCCGGCGCCGGAACCGCGCAATCTGCGCTGCTGGTGATGCCGGTCATTCTGTTGTCGCTCGCCGCGCTCACCAAGGCCGCACAGATGCCGTTCCACACGTGGCTGTTGGGTGCCATGGTTGCCCCCACGCCCACGAGCGCCCTGCTGCACTCGTCAACCATGGTCAAAGCCGGCGTGTTCCTGATGGTCAAGCTGAGCCCACTCTATGCCATCTATCCCGTGACCGGCTTTATGGTCACGAGTGTGGGTGCCATCACGTTTTTGCTCGCTGCCCTCATGGCCATCTCGCAGAGCAACGCCAAACGTGTGCTCGCGTACTCCACCATTTCCAACTTGGGCCTTATCAGCGCCTGCTTGGGTGTCGGCGCGCCCGAGGCCGTATGGGCCGCCATCTTCCTAATCCTGTTCCACACGGTGGCAAAGTCGCTGCTGTTCCTGTGCGTGGGCACGGCCGAGCATCATATCGGCAGCCGCAATATCGAGGACATGGACGGTATGTTCAGCCGCATGCCGCACCTGACGCGCCTTATGATGCTGGGCATCATGGGCATGTTTGTGGCGCCGTTTGGCATGCTCGTGTCCAAGTGGGGCGCCCTGGTGGCGTTTGCGCAGACCGGCAACGTGCTCATGATCATGGTGCTGGCCTTTGGCTCGGCCGCGACGTTCTATTTTTGGGGCAAGTGGCTTGCCAAGCTTTCGGGCGTCGACCCCACGGCTCAAAACGTCGAGGTCAATGTCCATAAGACCGAATGGATGGCGCTCAACACCATCGCCGCGCTGCTGATTCTGTGCTGCGTGGCGTTTCCGGTTATCTCGAGCGGTCTGGTATCGCCCTATCTCGCCATGGTGTTTGGACGCGTGCCGTACGTTATTGGCAAGGACGCCATGTATCTGATGGTGGTTATCGTAGCGTTTATCGCCGTGGTGCTGCTGACGTCGTTCCGCGTGAGCAATAAGCCGCACGTCAACGTGTACCTTTCGGGCGTGGGAACCGACAAATATCGCCATTTCCGCGGCTCGATGGGACGCGAGGTGAAGGCCGAAAAGCGCAATTGGTACTCGGAGGACGCCCTTGGCGAGAAGCGTATTGGCCCCGCGGGTAGCGTCGTGTGCTGCAGCATTATCTTGTTTGCGCTGCTGTGTTGCGCGTGGATTGGGCCCGAGCGGCTTGCCATGAGCGCGCCCTCGGTGTTGCGCGGCAAGTATTTTGAAGGTTCGGGCGTCGTGGGCATCTTTATTGGCACCGTGGCGTTTGCCTTGATTGCGCCTTTGGTTGGTGGCCTGATCGACGGCGTTGACCGTAAGCTTTCGGCTCGCATGCAGGGCCGCGTGGGCCCGCGCCTGCTACAACCCTTCTACGATGTGGCCAAGCTCCTGCGCAAGGCCCCCGCCAGCGTAAACACCATGGACGACACCTACATGGCGTGCGCGCTCATCTTTACCGTGGTGGGCGGCGGCATCTTTGTGTCGGGCTCCAACACGCTGCTGTGCGCGTTTATGGTTACCCTCGCCGCGATCTTTGTGGTGTTGGCGTCCGCCTCGACGCAAAGCCCGTTTGCTCAGGTCGGCGCCGACCGCGAGCTGCTGCAGGTCATGAGTTACGAGCCCGCCGTTCTGCTGATGAGTGTGGGCCTGTACCTTGCCACCGACAGCTTCGATTCCATTGCTGTGACGGGGCAGTCGGCCCCTATCATCGTGTACAGCGCGCCCATTTTCCTCGCGTTGCTCGCGGTGCTTACCATCAAGCTGCGCAAGTCGCCGTTTGACCTTTCGTACTCGCATCATGCGCATCAGGAGATCGTCCAGGGCGTCGCCACCGAGATGAGCGGCGGCACGCTGGCCAAGATGACCCTTATGCACTGGTGCGAGACCGTGCTGTTTTTGATGTGGGTGGGCATGTTCTTTGTTTGGGACAACCCCGTGAGCTGGGTTGTAGCCCTGGTCGTGATGGCCGCGACGTATTTTGTCGAGGTCCTGATCGACAACACCTTCGCACGCAGCACCTGGCGCAGCTGCTTTAGGCTCGGATGGGGCGTGGCGCTGGTGTTTGGCCTGCTCAACCTTATGCCCATCCTCGTCGACGTATTTATTTAGGAGGCGGCATCCATGGATCATAAAATGTCGCGCTCGCCGTGGGTTATTCATTACGACGGCTCGAGCTGCAACGGATGCGATATCGAGGTGTTGGCCTCGCTCACGCCGCTGTTCGATGCGGAACGCTTTGGCGTGGTCAACACCGGCAACCCCAAGCATGCGGACATCTTTTTGGTGACGGGGTCGGTCAATGTCCAGAACCTGCCTGTCGTGCGCCAGATTTACAACCAGATGCTCGAGCCCAAGTGCGTGGTGGCCTGCGGCATCTGCGCGTGTTCGGGCGGCGTGTTCCGCGATGCCTACAACGTGATCGGCGGCGTGGACCGCGCGATTCCCGTGGACGTGTACGCGCCCGGGTGCGCCATTCGCCCCGAGACGGTGATCGATGCCATCGTGGAGGCGTGCGGCATCCTGGACCAGAAGGAGGCCGTGATGCGCGCCGGCGGCGATCCGCTCACCGTGGGCGGCGCCGCTACCTGGGACGGTGGCGTTGAGCTGGGCGAGGACGGGTTTGTGGCTGGGGCTGGGGCCGGCGACGCGCCTGCCGGGACGCCCGCCGCGTCCGTCGCTGACGACGCACCTGTTGAGACGCCCACCGCGTCCGTCGCTGCAAAGGAGGCCGAGTAATGCAAAAGGCTATCTATACAACCGTCGGGATCGATGAGCTCCTGTCGCATGTCCAGGCGCTCAAGGGCGTCGGCGCGCGCTTTGTGCAAATGCACGCCGAGCGCAACGTCGACGACGGCTCGTATCGCCTGCTCTATACGTTTATCAACGTTCGTGCTGCTCAGGAGCATATTGCGCAGGACGGCAGCTATGCGACCGAGAACCTGGTGGTTGAGGGCATCGACCAGTACCAGGAGATTCCGTCCATCAGCTCGTATTATCCGGCGGTGTTCCCGTTTGAGAACGAGGCGCACGACCTATTTGGTCTTGCCATTACCGACATGCAGATCGACTTTAAGGGCTTTTTCTACCAGGCCTCGACTGCCGAGCCCATGAGCGTTATCACGCCCGAGGTGAAGGCCGCGCGCGAGAAGGCCATGAAGGTCCGTGCCGCCGCCGAGGCCAAGGCGCGCAAGGCTGCGGCCGAAAAGGCCGCCGCTGCCGCGGCCGCTGCGGGGGAGGCTGCCACGGGCGCTGGCGATGCTGCGGGGGAGGCTGCCGCTCAGCCCGATGCGGCTGCCGGCTCCGATGCTCAGCACGATGAAGCTGCTGCGAAGGCTGCGCTCAAGGCCGCCGAGATGGAGGCAAAGCTCGCCGCCATGGATCCCGAGAAAGCGGCCAAGGTCCGCGCGGCGCTTGCCGCCAAGGCCGCCCGCGACAAGCAGAAAAAGGAGGCGTAAGGTCCATGGCACATCGCTCCGTTATTCCGTTTGGCCCGCAGCACCCGGTGCTGCCCGAGCCGCTTCATCTGGACCTGGTGATCGATGACGACCGCGTCATCGAGGCAATTCCGCAGATCGGCTTTGTGCACCGCGGACTCGAGAAGCTCACCGAAAAGCGCGACATGCACCAGTTTGGCTACATCGCCGAGCGCATCTGCGGCATCTGCGCCGTGGGCCATAGCTATGGCTATGCCAACGCCTGCGAGCGCATGCTCGACATCGAGGTGCCCGGCCGCGTGCAGTATATCCGCACCATTTTGCACGAGCTTTCGCGCATTCACTCGCACCTGCTGTGGCTGGGCTTGCTCGCCGATGCCTTTGGCTTCGAGGCGCTGTTCTATCGTTCGTGGACCCTGCGCGAGCAGATCCTCAAGATCTTCGAGAGTACCTGCGGCGGCCGCGTGATTCTGTCGATTAACGAGATCGGCGGCCTTAAGCACGACATTGAGGACTCCGAGCTGGCAGGCATTGTCCAGACGCTCGATGCCATGCGTCCCGACTACGAGGCCCTGGTGCATACGTTTTTGGACGACAATAGCTGCGGCGAGCGCCTGCATGGCGTGGGCGTGATCAGCAAGAAGGACGCGCTGGACCTTTCGATGGTCGGCCCGTTCGGTCGTGCCTCGGGCGTGGACTATGACGTGCGCATGTTCGGTGACGGTGCCTATGCGGACCTGTCTGCGTTTGAGCCCATCGTTGCTAGCGATGGCGACTGCTATGCCCGCTGCCAGGTGCGTTGTGCCGAGGTCACGCAGGCCATGGACATCATCAAGGAGCTTGTCGGCAAGATCCCGCACGACGGTATCGGCGGGCGTACCAAGCTTACGCCGGCTGACGGCGCGCGCGGCGAGGTTGTGATTGAGCAGCCGCGCGGCGAGGCGTACTACTATGTGCGCGGCAACGGCACCAAGAACCTGGACCGCTTCCGCGTGCGCACGCCGACGTCGCAGAACCTGGCGGGTCTGACGCATGCGCTGCAGGGCGTGCTTCTTGCCAACGTGCCCATGATTATCCTGACCATCGACCCCTGCATTAGCTGCACGGAAAGGTAGGCGCGGCATGAGTTTGCTGACATTTGCCAAGACGGCCTTGGGCTCTATGGTCAAGCAGCCGGTAACGGTGTGCTATCCGCAGGAGAAGCTCGCGGCGCCCGAGCGCCTGCGCGGGCATATCGTCAATGACATGGACGTGTGCATTTGCTGCGGCATGTGCGCGCGTCGTTGCCCGGCGGGCGCGCTCGTAGTCGATCGCAAGGGCGGAACGTGGTCGATCGACCCGTATGCCTGTGTGGTGTGCGGCGAGTGCATCGAGAGCTGCCCCAAGCACTGCCTGACTATGGATACCGCCCGTACTCCGGTTGCGGCAGACAAGATTCCCACGGTAGAAACTAAGCCGGAGTAGCGCTGGAATAGGGGCCGGTGGGGCAAAAATGCCCCACCGGCCCCGCGCGTGAACTCGCGGTTGGGCCGCTACGAACAAAACTATGTCGGTTTACTACGATGAATTCGACATCCCCGACCATGACTGCATTTTTCTAAATATTGCAAGCGTTTTACCTGCGGTTTTGCAAGCGCGCAATTTGCTGTGGTCGAAGGTAGGCGATTCATCGTAGTAAATCGGTATAGTTTTGAAATGGCATTAAATCGGTAGCAGCCATTTTGTCATGCCGGGCTGATCGGTCTTTGGGTAATTACCCTCGCAGGTAGGCGATGGCGATCTGTGTGCGGTTGCGCAGGCCCATTTTGGCCAGGATCGAGCTGATGTGGTTGCGCACGGTGCCTTCGCCCATATAGGCGGTGGCGGCAATCTCCTTGTTGTCGAGGCCGCGGGCGATGAGCTCAGCGACTTCGAACTCGCGGTCGGTCAGGCTGGCGAAGGCTGCGGGCCGGCGGAGCGTGCCCGCCTCAACGCCCGTTCCGTCAAAGTTGATATCCTCGATCGCCTTACCCTCGAGCACGCGTTTGCCGTCCATGACCTGCGCCAACGCTGGCGGGATGGCGGCGACATCGGTTTTAATCAGGTAGCCGCGGGCGCCCAGTTTGAGCGCCGACACAATGTACTCGTCATCCGAGAATGTCGTCAGAAACACCACGCGCGCTGCAGGGTCGCGCTCAAGAATCTCGTGTGCGGCCGAAAGGCCGTCGTGTCCCGGCATCTGGATGTCGAGCAGTGCGATATCGGGTGCGTGTTCGGCGTAGAGCGCCACCGCGTCGTTGCCGTTGGCACCGGTGCCCACCACTTCGATCTGTGGCTGGGCGCCCAGGATAATCTTGAGCGAATCGACCACCAAGCGGTCGTCGTCGACAACGATGAGCCTCATCGGCCCTCATCTCCTTGCTGTTTGGGAACGGTGGCAAACACACGCCAGCCGCCGGCGCCGGCACGCGGGCCGGCGGTGAAGGTGCCGCCAAGCGCCTCGATGCGCTCGCGCATGGAGGCGAGCCCCATGCCCTCTGCGGTGCCGCGGCCGCTTGCTTGGACCTCACCCACGCCATCGTCGGTAACAATGAGCTGGTAAAACGACGGATGCTCCATGCACCGTACGGTGACGGTCTGGGCGCAAGCGTGGCGCATGGTATTGGAGAGCGCTTCGCGCAGGACCGCTGCAAAGCAGTTGGCGACGTTTGCGGGCGCATGTTCGGCCATAACTTCAAGCTCAATCTGCGGGCCGCCGTCCGAGCGTGTGCCTTCGACAATGCGTTCGAGCTGCACGGAAAGGTCGACGGCGTTGTCGTTGAGCGCGTGGACGCTGGTGCGCACAAGCTGGAGCGCCTCGTCAACCGTGCGTTTAACGTCGGCGAAATCGGCGGCGACGCCAGGCTCGTCGGCGTGGACCACGCGTAGGGCTTCGGCCTGCAGTGAGGCGCGCGTGAGCTGGTGCCCGACGTTATCGTGGATCTCGCGCGCGATGCGGGCGCGTTCGGCGAGCGTCGCGAGCTCGACTTCGTAGTCCTGGCGATCGGCAAGATCGCGGTTGCGCGCCTCGAGCGCGAGGGCTCGTTCCTGCAGCTCGTCGCGGGTGCGGCGCATGCGCCGCTGCTCGCGCTCCAACTGGGCGGTGCGTAGCGATAGCAAGGTGGCGGCAACCGAAAGGATGGCGGTTAACAGCAGCGTTCGGGTGGTGAGCACGCCACCACGAAGGTCCGCGACAAGCGCGCAGACAAACACGGCGCCAATCGCCAGCGCGGGCCAGATTCGTTCACGGCGAACGCGTCGCGCGATGTCATAGAGAGCGAGAGGCGCAAACGGCACAAACGGCGGCACGAAGACAGCCGCGATGATGCAGGCGTAGCTCGCGGCCTCGCTCACACGGCGGGCGCGGTTTCCCTGTACGACCTCGGCCAGCGAGGTGGCAATAACGCCAAGGCAAAACGCCGCGACCAGGCGAGCGTCCACAGCAAGACCCATGGCGGCCGCAATACAGCACGCCAGCACGATCGATTTGTCGAAAAGCCTGTTCATACGGGTATTGTACGCGAAGCCGCGCGTGGTGGAGGGACCGCCTGCGCAACCGTGACATTCCTCCCACGCGGCAAAGCGGGGACGTCGGCAGGCCGCACGGCCAAGCTCCGCACTCGTGACAAAGCTCACTGGTGCGCGCCGCTCGCTCCTGCGATGATGCAATCGTACCGGGCCGCAATCAACAGAAGGGCCGCCTCATGACAGACATCGTCCACGTCGAAAACCTCGTCAAGCGCTACGACGACCTTATCGCGCTCGACCACTTTAGCCTGAGCATCGCCCCCGGCGAGATCTTTGGCCTGCTGGGCCCCAACGGCTCGGGCAAGACCACGTCCATCAACTGCATTCTGCAGCTGCTCGCCTACGACAAAGGCACCATCGAGCTGTTCGGCGAGCCCATGACGCCCGCCCGCTACGACCTCAAGCGCCGCATCGGTGTGGTGCCGCAGCAGGTGGCGGTGTTTGACGAGCTTACGGTGCGCGAGAACATCGACTATTTCTGCAGCCTTTACGTCAACGACCGCAAGCGCCGCCGCGCGCTGGTGGACGAGGCGATCGACTTTGTCGGGCTGGGCGACTTTACCAAGTTTCGCCCCGGCAAGCTCTCGGGCGGCCTGGCGCGTCGCCTCAACATCGCCTGCGGTATCGCGCACAAGCCCGAGCTCATCTTCTTTGACGAGCCCACGGTGGCGGTCGACCCGCAGAGCCGCAACGCCATCCTGGAGGGCATCTGCCGCCTGCGCGACGAGGGCGCCACGGTGGTGTATACCAGCCATTACATGGAGGAAGTCGAGCAGATTTGCAGCCGCATCATGATCATGGACGGCGGACGTGTGCTGGCGCAGGGCACCAATGACGAGCTCAAACGCATGATTCAAATGGGCGAGCGCGTGACTGTCGAGGTCAGCGCCGTAGAGACCGCCACGGTCGAGCGGCTGCGCGCCCTCGAGCACGTGCTTTCGGTTGAGTTGTCCGGCGGCGAGCTCGTCTGCACCTGCGAAGCGAGCCCGCACAATTTGGTCGACATCCTCGACACGCTGCGCGCCGCCGATGTGGCGCTCGGCCGCGTGTGGAGCGAGCCGCCGACCCTCAACGACGTGTTCCTCGAGATCACCGGCCGCGAGCTGCGCGACTAGGGGGCAGCCATGTTCAACACCATTATCATCACGGTCAAAACGCTGCTGCGCCGGCCGAGCACGTGGGTCTGGGGCGCCCTCTTTCCCATCGCGCTTTCCACGATGTTCATGTTTATGTTTGCGAACCTGAGCTCCGACGGCACGGTCGACCCGGTGCCGGTTGCCGTCGTGGCGGACAAGGTCTGGGACGCTTCGACCTTTAAGGATGTGGCGACGTCGCTTGCCAAGGAAGGCGACGACCAGCTGCTCGAGATCCACGAGCTCGACGACGCAGCCGATGCGAACCGTGCGCTCAAGGCCGGTGAGGTCGCGGGTATCTATACGGTCGACGCTGCGGGCACGCCCAAGCTCACACTGCTATCGAGCTACGACAGCTCGCGCGCATCATCGGTGCTCACCGATCGCAGCATCCTGGAGACGGTGGCAAGCTCGTATACACAAAATGCCGAGCTCATGTCCCAGATTGCCCAGGACAACCCGGCGGCGCTCGCCGACCCCGAGGCGGTTGCGCGCGCCCTGTCGCTCGAGGGCGGCACCCGCCGCGTAAGCCTGACACGCACCACACCCGACGGCACGGTCATCTACTATTACGCGCTCTTTGGCCTGGTCGCGATGATGTCTGCCGAGTTTGCCGCCTTGAGCGTCATCGACCTGCAGCCCAATCTGTCGGGTCTTGGCGCGCGTCGCTGCGTGGGCGGTCTTTCCAAAACGGCGTCGCTGGCCGGTATCTTTGTGGGCTCGTGGCTGGTCTCCTTTGCCTCGATGGCGATCGCGATCGGCTACGTGCGTCTGGTCGTGGGCGTCGACTTTGGCGGGCGCGAGGGGCTGTGTTTGGTGGGCGGCGCCGCTTCCGCGCTTGCCGCCACGGGCTTGGGACTCTTTGTGGGCACGCTTCCCGTTAAGGGCGGCAAGGCGTCCAAGTCTGGCATCCTCACGGGCTTTGCCACTACGTGCGCCCTGTTCGCCGGCCTCTACGGCGAGCCAGCGATGGCGCTTGCCGACGACGTCGCCCGCGCCTGCCCGGCTGAGTGCTGGCTCAACCCCGTCAAGCTTATCTGCGACATGTTCAACCGCCTGTATTTCTTTGAAGACTTGGGGCCTTTTGCCGTTCGCGCGGGCGCGCTGGTCCTCATGACGCTGGTGTTTGTTGCCGCCGCCACGCTGATTTTTGGAAGGAGCCGCTATGAGCACCTTTAAGACCGCGCTTCGCATGGCGCTGGCGCACCCGTTCTACCTGCTCATCTATACGGTGTTCATTTCGCTGATGGGCGTATTCATCGCGGCATCCGTGAGCTGGAACTCGTCGCAGCTCACCGAGTACAAGCCCTACGACGCCAACGTGATCGTGGTCGACCGCGATGGCAGTGATCTTTCACTTGCGCTCACCAAGCACCTAGGTTCGCGGTTTGACCTGGTCACGGGCGTCGGCGATGACACGTACGACCTTGCGGACGCGCTCTCCAAGAGCAACAGCGCCAAGGGCAGCGCCGACTGCGTGTTCTTTATCCCGGAGGGGTTCGAGGACGACCTGGTCGCGGCTGCCCGCGCGGGGGAGTCCCTGCCCAAGCTCGATGTGACCTACGGTGCCGGCACCATGGCGGCGGCGCTTTCGTCTGCCGAGGCTTCGCGCTGGATCTCGCTCGCGGGCGCTGCGGCGGCGCTTGAGCCCGCTGCTTCTAACGGCGACGTTGCCAAGGCTGCCGAACACGCGGCCACCGAGCGTGCCGAGGTCGAGATCGAGCAGGTCAAGGTCGACTCGACTGCCGCCGCCACGCTCGAGTCGTACTTCAACTTTGGCGCGTACGCGATCATCTCGTCGGTCATCGTGTCGGTGGGACTGGTGTTCTCGGGCATGAACGAGCCCGAGCGTGTGCGCCGCATGGAGGCCGGCCCGGTCTCCGAGCGCCAGCGCTCGCTTGCCGTGTTTGCGGCCGCCGCCGTGCTCACCGTCTGCATCTGGTTTGTGTCGAGCATGATGGGCGTCGTGGGCTTTGCCGGCGCGGTTGCCGAGGTCGGCGTGGGTCGTGTGTGCCTGGCGCTGTCGGCGACGTTTGCCCTGGCGTGCACGCCTCTGGCCGTTGGCTTTGCGCTGTCGAGCCTGGGTGCGCGCGAGGAGCTGCTTAACGGTGTGGGCAACCTGCTCGGCATGCTCATGACGTTTTTGGGCGGCGCTTGGATGCCGCTGTCGCTGATGGGCTCGGCCGTGCAGACGGTGGCGCACTTTGTGCCGACGTATTGGGTGAACGACGCGATTGGCAAGGCGCTCGCTTCGGATCTGACGTCCACCGTGTTGGGTGACATCGCCTGCGACCTGGGCGTCACCGTGCTCTTCGCCGCCGCCATTGCCGCCGTAGGCCTGGCCCTCTCACGCGCCAAATCCCGCGCCTAGTCTGAAATAAATCCTAGGCCTCGCCCCAAAATAGTTCGCCAAGGTTTACTATTACGTTCATAAAGTAGTACTAGGCTAACAATGGGGGATACCATGGCAACGCAGGAAGCCTACGTCCAGGTTAAGGATCTCAAAAAGCACTACGGCGACGGTGATGCGCGCCTGACGGTACTCGATGGCATCGACACGTCCATCAACCGAGGCGAGATCTGCGTCATGCTGGGGCCCTCGGGCTCGGGCAAGTCGACGTTTCTTAACCTGATCGGCGGCCTGGAGGATGCCGACGCTGGCTCTATTTTGGTGGACGGCTGCGACCTCACGGTGCTCAAACCTACCGACCTGGGCGAGTATCGCCGCCGTGAGCTGGGCTTTGTCTTCCAGTTCTACAACCTGGTGCCCGATCTCACCATCAAGGAAAACATCGAGGTCACGGCGCACCTGTCCAAAAACCCGCTCAATGTCGACGATCTCCTGCGTTCGCTGGGCCTTTACGAGCACCGCAACAAGTTCCCGCGCCAGGTCTCGGGCGGCCAGCAGCAGCGCTGTGCCATCGGCCGCGCACTCGTCAAAAACCCGGGCCTGCTGCTGTGCGACGAGCCCACGGGCGCGCTCGACTATAAGACGTCCAAGGAAATCTTGCAGCTCATGGAGGATGTCAATCGCGAGTACGGCTGCACCATCATCATTGTCACCCACAATGCCGCCATCGCGCGCATGGCCAATCGCGTGCTGCGCCTGCGCGACGGGCGCATCGTCGAGGATGAGCTCAACGAGTCGCCCGTCGCGGCCGCCGAGCTCGATTGGTAGACGGCGCCATGACACCTCTCGCAAAACGTCTCCCACGCGAGTTGCGCCGCAATATCGGCAAGTACCTGGGCATCTTTTTGCTTATGTGCGGAAGCATCGCTCTCACCTCGGGCTTTTTGCTCGCAGCCCACTCCATCGGCTGCCTTATCGACGACATGCGCGATGCGTACACGATCGAGGACGGCCGCGTGACCACTTCCTTCGAGGCCACCAAAGACCAGCTCAAGGCCGCCGAGGATGCAGCCGGCGACGTCGGCGGCGTCGCGCTCTACAAGAATTTCTCCATCGACGCCATGGTCAAAAAGACCGCCGGCGACGACGGCACCAAGCGCACGCTGCGCACCTATGCGCATCGCACCAAGGTCGATATCGCGTCCTACTGCGAAGGTAGGCGGCCTAAGGCGGACGACGAGGTGGCCATCGACCGCGTCTTCGCCACCAATAACAACCTGTCCGTGGGCGATAAAGTCGAGCTCGAGGGTCGCACCTACACCATCTGCGGCATCATGACTCAGCCCGATAGCCAGGCGCTGTTCCTCAACAACTCCGACTTTACGGTGAACACCATCACCTATGGCGTGGCCGAGGTCACCGACGCCGGCTTTGCCGCGCTCGAGGATGCCGGCGGCGCGCCTGCCTACACATACTCCTTTACCTTTACCGATCGCGACCTCCCCACCGCGGATCGCATCGATGCGGAGCAGGATATGGTCGAGGCGCTGACCGATGCCGATGCGCGCGTGGATGACCTCATCGACGCCGATTCCAACCAGGGCATTGGCTACGCGCGCGACGACGTAGACGGCGACTCCATGATGTGGACGACGTTGCTCGACATCATCATCGTGATCATGGCGTTTATCTTTGTGGTCCTTACCGACGCCACCATCGAGGAGGAGAGCGCCATCATCGGCACGCTGCTCGCCAGCGGCTATCGTCGACGCGAGATCGTGCTGCACTACCTGGCACTTCCCGCCATAGTGGGCGTGGTCGCGGCGCTTTTGGGCACGGCGCTCGGCGTTGCGTTCTTTACCGAGCCCATGCGCGGCCTCTATTACGGCTCGTACAGCCTGCCGCCCTTCCAGGTGTACTGGAGCTGGGAGATCTTTGTGAAGTGCGCCGTGGTTCCCGCCGCCGCGCTTATCCTCATTACGCTGGTGGGCCTGCTCCGCAAAATGGGCAAGACGCCGTTGCAGTTCCTCCGTCACGAGGCGGGCGGCAAGTCGGGCACCAAGCGCGGCCTGCAGCTGCCGGAGCGCATGGGCTTTGTCTCGCGCTTCCGCCTGCGCATCTTCCTGCGTAATCTGGGCAACTTCGCCACGCTTTTCGTGGGCATTGCGTTTGCCTCGCTGCTACTGCTCTTTGGCCTGGCGATTCTGCCCACGATGACGCACTACGCGGACAACCTCGAGACAAGCCTGGTCGCCGAGCACCAGTACACGCTCAAGGCCCCGCTGGAACTCGAGGGCACCGCCGAGGAGCGCGAGCAGTGGTCGGCACTCGAGCGCTTGCAGTCGGTTGACGGCGCACTGCTTTCTGCCGCTCAGGATGCCGATGACGAGCTTGACGACGCGGCCGATGCAGCGCAGGCAGCAGCCGATGCCGCGACCAGCGCTCCGTCTGCCGAGAGCCTGGCCGCGGCGCAGGACGCGCTCGCCAAGGTCCAGGACAAGAAGGATGCGCTTTATGCGCGCCTCGATGACCTTGCCGATGCCCTCGGCTGCGACCGCGACGAGGCTATCGACCTGATCGACAAGGCCTCTAAGATCGACACTGACAACGATGATATCCACCCGGTCAATACGACCGACAACGGCGCGGGCGCAATCGCGCAGGCCGAGAAATATGCCGTTTACCAGCTGCAATACGACCGCGGCGATGGTAATGGGCAGGAGACGATTTCCGTCTACGGCATCTCGCCCAACTCGCGCTATTGGAAAGATCTCAACGTCGGCGATGGGCGCGTTGTCTTTGGCGGTGGCTTGCTCGACAAGTTTGGCTGGAGCGAGGGACAGAAGGTCACGCTCGGCGACAAGTGCGAGGGCAAGGACTATTCGCTGGAGTACATGGGCAAGGACTGTGCCTGGGGCTCCAAGTCGGACATGAATATCTATATGAGCATCGATGACTTTAACGAGCTGTTCGGCAATGACGCCACCTACTTTAACGGCTATGTGAGCGACGAGAAGCTCGACCTCGATGCTCGTTACTTTGCCGGCGACACCACGCCCGACGACATGCGGGCCGTGGGCGACCAGTTCATCGGCATGATGAGCAAAATGATCGGCATGATGGTTGGCCTCGCGGTGTTTATCTTCCTGCTGTTTATGTATCTACTGACCAAGGCTGTGATCGACCACAGCGCCCGTTCGATTAGCTATATGAAAGTCTTTGGCTATCGCGATAGCGAGATCTCGCATCTGTACATCCGCTCGATCACGCTGTGCGTGGCGGCGTCGCTCGTGCTGAGTCTGCCGGTCATTATTGGCTCGCTCACGGCCATCTTCCGCTCGATGCTGCTCGCCTACAACGGCAATATCGAAATCTATGCGCCCGCTTGGTCCATGGTTGCATGCGTCGGCATTGGCTTTGCGACCTACCTGGTCGTGGCGTTGCTGCACATGCGTTCCATCAAACGTGTGGGCCTGGCCGAAGCTCTCAAGGTGCAGGAGTAGTCATCGGGGACAGTCTTAAACGACTAGTCATCGGGGACAGTCTTTGCTGACTTGCCGGCTCGCCGGCCGGCTGGAAAGGACTGTCCCTAGCTGCCGGCACTTGGGGACTGTCCCCAACTGCCGGGTGGCGAAAGAGTGTCCCCTGCGACTACTCATTTAAGAACATCCCCAATGACTAGGTGCCGTACTTGACTTTAACTCTGCTTTAACTGGTACCATCCTCTATGTCTGTAACGCCATATAGACCGAGGGGATAGATCTATGACCGCAACTGCACCCGCAGCACCCGCTAAGGTGTACTTCACCAACCTGCGCACGCATGCTCGCGAGAGCCAGCTCGACAAGCTCAAGCGCCTCATCCGTCACGCCGGAATTGAGCAGATCGACTTTGAGAACAAGTTCGTCGCCATCAAGATTCACTTTGGCGAGCTGGGCAACCTGAGCTTTTTGCGCCCCAACTACGCCCGCGCCGTCGCGGACGTCGTGAAGGAGCTGGGCGGCAAGCCCTTCCTCACCGACTGCAATACGCTCTATGTCGGTAGCCGCAAAAACGCGCTCGAGCACATCGATACCGCCTACCAGAACGGCTTTACCCCGTATGCTACGGGTTGCCAGATCATCATTGCCGACGGCCTCAAGGGCACCGACGAGGCGCTCGTCCCGGTCGAGGGCGGCGAGTACATGCACGAGGCCAAGATCGGTCAGGCGCTCATGGATGCCGATATCGTGATCAGCCTCACCCACTTTAAGGGCCATGAGCAGGCCGGTTTTGGCGGCGCCATGAAGAACCTGGGCATGGGAGGCGGCAGCCGTGCCGGCAAGATGGAGCAGCATGCCGCCGGCAAGCCGAACGTCGCGACCGAGCACTGCGTTGGCTGCCATGCCTGCGAAAAGATCTGCGCGCACAACGCTATCTCGTTCGACGGCACCCGCGAGCGCGAGCTTGCCAGCGGCGCTACTCGCACGGTGCACGTGGCTGCCATCGACCACGATCGCTGCGTGGGCTGCGGACGCTGCATTGCGGCATGCAACCAGGACTGCATCAAGCCCGGTTATGAGGCCGCGGCCGACGTGCTCAACTGCAAGATCGCCGAGTATACGAAGGCCGTCGTCGACGGCCGCCCGAGCTTCCACATCTCGCTTGCCATGGACATCAGTCCCAACTGCGACTGCCATCCTGAAAACGATACGCCTATCGTCAACGACATCGGCATGTTCGCGAGCTTCGACCCGGTCGCCATCGACCAGGCCTGCGCCGACGCCGTCATGGCGTCTGAGCCGCTGCCCAACACCGAGCTCACCGATAGCGCGGCCAAGATGGAGCACAACCACGAGCATCTGGAGGGCGAGCAGGCCAAGGATCCCTTCTGCATCACGCATCCCGACACCGACTGGCGCGTGTGCATCGCGCACGCCGAGAAGATCGGCCTGGGCACGAGCAAGTACGAGCTCATCGAGGTCAAGTAGCGTCGTCCTATTGGACAAACCAAGCGCCTTTGTGGCGTTAGTTGAGTAAAAGCCGCCCACGAGCACAACGCTCGCGGGCGGCTTTTCAGAAGTGCGGTGAAAAATCGAATACCGCCGACCACAAACCGATTTTTGGCAACAAAACCCCAGACGTTGCTTTTTGCCTAATAATTCTTGTCGAGGAAGTCGTCGACCGTATTCCAGTAGAGCTCGGGGTCAACTTGCGCGCTCTTGGCGTGGGTGGCGCCGTGGATAGTGAGCTTCTGTTTAACCTTGCTGGCGCACGCGTCGTAGTTTTGGTCGAGCATGTCGTACGGCACAAAGGTGTCCTGGTCGCCGTGGATAAACAGCATGGGAACCGTCGCGTGTTTGAGTTGCTCCACACTGCTCGCCTTATGAAAGTCGTAGCCCGCGCGCACGTTGCACACCAAGTTTGCTACATCGAGCAAGGGAAAGCTGGGCAGGCTGAACACGTCCTTGAGCTGCAGGGAAAACTCGTCCCAAACACTCGTATAACCGCAGTCCTCGATAATGCATTTCACGTTTGCGGGCAGAGATTCCCCCGCGACGTTCATGGCGGTTGCCGCACCCATCGACTCGCCAAAGACCAGGATGCGCGCCTCGGGGTCAGCCTGAACGATTCGCTCGATCCATGCGACGATGTCGAGGCGCTCGGGCCAGCCCATGCCGATATAGTCGCCGCCGGAGCGCTCGTGGGCGCGGGCGGCGGGTGCGAGTACGTTCATGCCACGGTCGTGGAAGCGTTTGGCGTATCGGGCCATACCGATGGGCTCGTTGGTATATCCATGCAGGCAGACGGCGTAGTCGTGCGTGCTCTCCGACGCAGCAAAATACCAGGCGGCAAGCTCGGTCCCGTCGTCCGCGGTGAGGTTGCTGCTCTTGCGGTTCTCTTTAAACCATGCCCGCGCCTCGGTATCCTCGGCATCCGGCTGCTCACCTTCTTTGTCGTTCTTGCTATCCTGCATCATCTTCATGGTGTATGGCGCGCGGGGATTCAGCGCGAAGTCAAACAGAAAGTTGCCGGCAAATCCGAGCAGCGCAACGACAACCACCAGTGCAACGATGCCGGCTATCTTGAGCTTTCGATGGGAACGTGCGTTTTGAGCCATGCGGTATTCTCCTATAAGATGTTAATACATCAACATTTAATGCAAGCGCATTATGGACGTTCGCCGTTGATGCGTCAACAGGCAAAGAATGGGTAAACAAAGGGTCACGTATAGTGCAAATTTCGCACGTACCCAGACGCTTTGATATAGTGTTGAGAACTCTTTACGTTGGAGGATGTAACCGGCATGTCCGATTCGAGCGACAGTTCTAAGCCGCGACCCAAGACCGCGGCCGTTCCACACTACACGGTGGGTGAGGAGATCATGAACTCCGTCACCCATGGTGTCGGCTGCCTGCTGGGTATCGCGGGCCTGGTGCTCCTGATCGTATTCGCCGCCCTGCGCGGCGGAGGCCCGGCCCACATGGCCGCGGCAATTGTCTACGGCGTCAGCATTATCCTCGAATACCTAGCCTCCACGCTCTACCACGCGATTCAGCCCGCGCGCGCCAAGCGCGTGTTTCGCATCATCGACCACAGCTGCATCTACCTGCTCATTGCGGGCAGCTATACGCCGTTTTGCCTCATCACGCTCGCAAACGACGGCGGCGCTGTGCTGTTCTTTGCCGTATGGGCCATCGCCATTATCGGCATCGCCCTCGAGTGCTTTATGCGCGAGCGCCAGCCGCATTGGGTAAGCGGCCTGGTCTATCTGCTGATGGGCTGGCTCGTTGTCTTTAAGCTGCCCGAGCTCGTGGCGCTGCTCAACCCCGTGGCACTTGCCCTGCTCGCCGTCGGCGGCGTGTGCTACACCGCGGGCGTGCCGTTCTATATCGCCAAAAACGTGCGCTATCTTCACAGCGTGTTTCACCTGTGGGTACTCGCCGGCAGCATCTTCCAGTTCATGGCGGTGATCCTCTTCGTAATCTAGCGACCACGCCAGCGCCCGTGCCCCCGCTCGGTCGCCAGTGCAATTGCCGTATCAGCCGTCAACGTTTTAATCCGACATCCCGAATCTTGGAGGTTCGAGAAACTCCCGATGGACATAACCATCTCCCTTATCACCACCCTCGTTTTGACCCTCATCAACGGCTACTTCTCTATGTCCGAGATGGCGCTCACCACGGCCAAGCGCGCCGTGCTGGAGCACGAGGCCGAGGAAGGCGACAAGCGCGCCGAGCGTGCCATTAAGCTGGCTGCCGACTCCGACCAGCTGCTCGCCACCATCCAGGTCGCCATCACGCTCGTGGGCTTCGCCTCGTCCGCCGTCGCCTCGACGAGTCTGTCCGACCCGCTCGCCACGTGGCTCATGAGCTTTGGCATCGCGCCGCTCTCCGCCATCGCGCGCGGCCTGGCGCCGGTCATCATCACCGTCGCGGTCGCCTTCGTGTCCATTGTGATCGGCGAGCTTGTGCCCAAGCGCATCGGCCTGTCCAACGCCGAAGGCGTGTCCAAGCAGGTTGTGGGGACGTTGTCGTTTTTCCAAAAGATCGCCCGTCCGCTCGTGTGGCTGACCGGTGCTTGCTCCGATGGCCTGGCCCGCATCCTGCGCATCAAGAGTGCCGACGACCGCCAGAACGTCTCGGAAGAAGAGATCAAGTACATGGTCTCGGAGCAGGACGACCTGCTCGACGAGGAAAAGCGCATGATCCACGAGATCTTCGACCTGGGCGACACCGTTGCCCGCGAGGTCATGGTGCCGCGCGTGGACACCACCATGTGCGAGGACGACGAGACGGTCGCCGACGTGCTGTCCACCATGCGCCAGACCGGCTTTAGCCGCATCCCCGTCTATCACGAGGATCCCGACAACGTCGCCGGCATCGCGCACATCAAGGACCTGATTCAGCCCGCGCTCGACGGCAAGGGCGACCAGCCCATCGCCGGTTTTTTGCGCGACGCCGCCTTTGTGCCCGACACCAAGGACATCCTGCCGCTGCTGTCCGAGATGCAGACCTCTCACGACCAGATCGTGGTGGTCGTGGACGAGTACGGCGGCACGGCCGGCATTATCACCATCGAGGACATCGTCGAGGAGATCGTCGGCGAGATCGAGGACGAGTTCGACCCCGACAACAAGTATCTCACGCGCCTTTCGCGCCGCGAGTGGCTCGTTGATGGGCGTTTTTCGTGCGATGACGCGATTGAGCTTGGTTGGCCGCTCGAGGAAAGCGATGATTATGAGACCATCGCCGGCTGGATTTTGGAGCTTTGCGACTCGGTGCCCGACATCGGAGAGGTGTTTGAGGTCGCGGGGTACAAGTTTAAAGTGCAGTCGATGCGTGGCCAGCGCATCTCGCTCATTCGCGTGATCGCTCCGGCCGAAACCGATAAGAAGGATTCCGAGTCTTCGGTAGACGAGCCGACGACGTCGGGTGCGGGTTCCGCGAATCCGCACGACGGCGACGAGTAGGACAAGGAAGAGTAGGGGAGAGTTATGGCAGGCCTGTTCAACATCCTTAAGGTCACCGTCAGTGAGGACAAGATCTGCGCGCATGTGCTGGTGAACCCCGGCATGCCGCTCATGACCTCGGAGGACATCGAGGCCACGGCGCGCGTGTACTACCTGGTGCCCGCGATTGCCAAGCACCTGTGCCTGGGCGATTCCGGCCGCGAGTTCCAGGACTGCATGGGTCAGACCGAGCTCTGCCACCTGCTGGAGCACGTGACGGTCGAGCTCATGAACGAGACCGGTCTTGCCGGTAGCATCTCGTGCGGCCGCACGCGCGTGAGCGAGCATGACGAGCGTGTCTTTGAGGTCGAGCTTTCGTGCCCCGACGACGCACTGGCCATCGGTGCGCTGTCGTCGGCCACCTTTATGATGGACTGGGCGTACTTGCACGCCGACCAGCCTGCCCCCGACGTGGAAGGTACGGTCGCGGGCCTGCGCAACCTGGTGCTGGGCATGCGCGCCGAGGCCGAGGGCAAGGATCCTCACGAGGCCGTCGCCGCTGCGAACGGCGAAGATGCTGCCGAGGACGAGGGCGCTGACGAGAGCGATGTGCCGGTCGACGCCGAGCCCGTTGCCGATGCGACCGCCGAGCCCGTTCCCACCGAGCCCCAGGGCGTCCCCAACTTTGACGACGAGCCCCAGGTGGCGATTGATACCGAGGGCGCGGTTGCCGAGAACCACGAGGCCTCCGCTGCCGTCTTTGGCGGTGCGGCGACGGTTCCGGCAGGACCTGCGCATGAGGGCGGCCTGCCGCTCGTGGACGGCGCCGGCGAGGACCCGGGTGCCACGGTGGCCATGCCGGCTATGCCTCAGGAGTAGGCCTACGCGTTTATTACCATCACGTACCTGCGCCTTTGCCGTACGCAGATGAGCGGAGCGGCAAGTGATGCGCTGCGGGTATAATGGACAGCATTCAAACGGTGGGCACCGACGTGCCCGCAGGAGAGGAATGATCATGGGTAAGACTTTCAGCTTTGTCTCCGGCGCACTTTTTGGTGCCGCTGCCGGCGCTATTATCGGCGTTGCTCTGGCCCCGCGCTCGGGCGCCGAAACCCGCGCCATGGCTGCCGATATCGCCAACGACGCCTGGGACAATATGCGCGACACCTACGAGCACAGCGCCGAGGAGGCCCGTGCTGCGGTGAATGACTTTGGCCCGATGGTCGACGCCAAGACCGACGACCTGCGCGCCAAGGTCGACCTGGCCCGCGAGCGCATGGACCAGCTGCGCGAGCAGCTCAACGACGCCATTTCGGGCGGCAACGTGACGCCTGCCGCCGACGTCGTGGTCGAGAACGCCGTCGAGGCTGATGCCGAGGCTGCGGAGCCCTCGACCGAGGCATAATGCGCGCCGGGGATTTTGTCGGCGCCAAGATCTATCGCAAGCCTACCGAGGACAAGCGCACCAAAAAGGACGGCACGCCGCGCAGCCCTAAAAAGCTCGGAAAGATTCACTTTCCGGTCTTTACCCCGGGCGGTACGCGTGTGGTCGGCTTTATGGTTCGCCAGTCCGATATCGCGGGCATGATCGAGCGTCCCGACCGATTCGTAGCGCTCGACGCCATTGGTGTCTACGAGGGCGCCATTGCGGTCGATGACGTCAAGGACACGTACGATGCCGCCGCCGCCAAGCGCCTCGACATCAACCTGGACGATTGCATCATCTGGGTCGGTATGGACGTACGCACGGAATCGGGCGACGTCGTGGGTTATTGCTCGGATGTTGAGTTCAAGCCACGCTCGGGCATCGTGCAGGCATTCTATGTGACCGCCGGTGCTGCTTCGAGTGTTTTGGTTGGTGACACGCAGGTGCCGCCGACGATGCTGCGCGGCTACGAGAACGGCGCGATGATTGTCTCGGACGAGGTCAAGGCGCTCGGGTATTCGGGCGGCGCGGCCGCCAAGGCTGCCGAGGCCAGTGTCGTGGTGGGCGATAAGGTCAAGAAGGGCGCCAGGGTGCTCGATGACAAGGGATCGGTTGCCGTGGACAAGGGCAGTCGCGCACTGGGCAAGCAGCTCGGCAAGACGCGCGGCATGTTCAAGGCCTTTAAGGACGAATACCAAAAGGCGAGCGGAGGCTCGTCAAAAGCTACAAAATAGCGACGTACCAAATGATGGGAGGCAAGCCGGAGACCTGTTGCTCCGGCTTGCTGTGTTTATGGGGGAGGGCACATGCGCCAAAACGGATCCAACTTAAACGGGCGTTCGGGTGCGCGTCCGACGGCGCGCCGCGACCTGGGGCAGCTGCCCAGCGGTCAGCGCAAGCGTCACCGTAAGCCCGGCGCGATGTACCTCAACCATAGCCGCGGCTTTAGCGACCACAGTGCGCGCATCGGCAACAGCCGTACGCCCCGTCGTTCGTCTCGCCTGCCCTACGCGCTCATCGCCGTGGGTTGCGCGCTCGTGCTGTTTATCGCTGCCGTCGTGGGCTACGTCAACCGCAGTGTGGACGTGGAGCTCAACGGCCAGAAGACCGCGGTGCGTGTGGGCTCTACGCTGCAGAATCTCATCGACGACCAGGAGTTGACTGACACCTACGACGCAGGCGACCTGCTGGCCGTCGATGACAGCGTGCTCAAGCGCCATGGGGGCGAAAAGCTGTCGGTGAAGGTCGACGGCAAGCGCGTGAAGCAGGGCAAATGGGATAGCCGCGAACTCGAGGGCGGCGAGAAGGTGACGGTCAAGGATGGCCGTAACACCTACGAGAAGCACGAGGTTCAGGCTGCGGTTATCGAGCCCAAGCTCAAGGTCGAGGGCACGGGCGCTATCGAGTATGTGCAGACATGGGGTGTCCAGGGCCGATCCGAGGTGTGGGTTGGTGAGCAGTCGGGCAAGACGCAAGACCGCGGCGAGGTTGTGCCCGCCACCGATTGCGTTGTTGCGTGCGCCAGCGTGGCGCCCAAGGGCAACAAAAAGTACGTGGCACTGACGTTTGACGAGGGTCCGAGCGGCGCCACCAAACAGATCTTGCAGGTGCTCAAGGAAAAGGGCGTCACCGCGACGTTCTTCCTTTCGGGCGATGCGGTCGAGGCCTCGCCTGCCACGGCCAAGGCGATTGTCGATGCCGGGTGCGAGATCGGATCCAACAGCTACAGCGACGATTCGCTCAAGGGTCAGGACCGTGAGGCGGTACGCGAACAGATCACGAAAGGCACCGACGCGATGAAGTCGGCGACCGGCGTGAAGACGATGCTGCTGCGTGCTCCCTACGCTGCCTTTGACGAGCAAAACTGGATTGATGCGATGGACCTGGTCTCCGCCGTGGTCTCGTGGAATATCGACTCGGGCGACTGGCTGCTAAACGGTGCCGACGAACAGGTCTCGACGGTGCTCGATTCGGTGACGCCGGGCAATATCGTGCTGCTCACCGATAGAGACGAATGCGCCGAGCAGACACTCGAGGCGCTGCCGCAGATTATCGACGGCCTCATTGCCGACGGCTACAAGATCGTGACGCTCAGCGACCTGGTCAAGACGGACACGTCGCTGAGCAAAAAGCTCACCTCGCTGACGAAGGTCACCATGCCCAAGGACGCCGTGTTCCCCCAACTTGCCGAGGACGACGACACCACAGAGTAGTCATTGGGTAGTCATTTAGGAACGTCCCCAATGACTATGTCACGGATGCGTCAGCGTTTGGTATGCCTGCAATGTGCAGCGCATAAATTCGATGCCGCAGGGCGATGCTGATGCTATAGTTACTGCGGTTAATGAGGGTCAAGAGAAGGGTTACAGGTGAAATCCAAACCTCGACCATACAGTCGATGACCCCATGCAGGTGCTTTTTGCGCATGCACGGGGTGTAAGCGTCGAGCGGCGTGCCGCCCGCGCATGCGTATACATATCCAGAAGCCCCCGGACGCCGCACGCGCGGTTGCGTCCGGAGGAATAATGATGGGGAGCACCATTGAATTATCTGAGTGAGATGCTCAAATTGCCGGTCTTGGACGTCGACGGCGAAAAGCTCGGCGTGGTCAACGATTTTGGCATTGCTACCGGCGAAGTTTTTCCGCACGTGACGTCGCTCGCGTTCCGCGGACCCGGCAAGACGCCGTTTATGATCAGCTGGCGCAAATGGGTCGACCGTATCGACGAGACGGGTGTACACCTTAAGACGTCGGCCACCGAAATCCGTTTTTCCTACCTGCAGCCGACCGAACTCCTGCTCGCCCGCGACGTGCTCAACAAGCAGATCGTCGACACGCAGGGCATGAAGGTCGTGCGCGTAAATGACATCAAGTTTTCCATGTCGGGCGAAAATCAGCTGCGCCTGCTGGGCGCCGAGGTCGGTGCCCGCGGTCTGCTACGCGCCATCAGCCCTGCGCTCGAGCATATCGTCGAAGGCTTTATGAAGCACCTGGGCAAGCCGCTCAGTGAGGACATCATCGCTTGGTCCTACATGGACCTGCTCGACCGCTCGACCAAGAACATTCAACTCTCGGTGTCGCACAAGACGCTCGGCGAGCTGCACCCTGCCGACATCGCCGACATTATCGAGCAGCTCGACCCGCGCCTGCGTGCGCAGGTGTTTGCGCAGCTCGATACTGCCCAGGCCGCCGAGGCCATCTCGGAGTTCGATGACGACGAGCTTATGACCGAGATGCTCGAGGGCCTGTCCGACACCGACGCATCGTCGATGCTGGCCATGATGGACCCGGACGACGCCGCCGATCTGATCGACGAGCTCGATTACGAGAAGGCCGAGAAGCTCCTGCGCCTGATGGGTGTCAAGGAGGAGAAGGCGATTCGTAACCTGCTGGGGTATGAGGACAACACCGCCGGCCGCATCATGACCTCGGAGTTTGTCTCCCTGCCCGCCACGGCAACGGTCGGTGACGCCATCGAGGCGATTCGCGAGCTCGACGAGGATTTCGAGAGCGTCTACTACGTCTATACCGAGGATCCGAGCGGCATGCTGACCGGCGTGCTTTCGCTGCGCACGCTGATCGTAGCCGACCGCGACGCCACGCTGGGTCAGCTGGCCTATCGCGACCTGGTCTATGTGTCGCCCGACGAGGACCAGGAAGACGTAACGGACGAGATGACCAAGTACGACCTGGTTGCCATCCCTGTCTGCGACGAGAACCGTCATATCCTGGGTATCGTAACCTTCGACGACGCCATGGACGTTATCGCTGAGGAGCATCAGGAGGACCTGCAGATCGCCGGTGTCGGCTCGGGCGATAGCGCGTCGGACGACTCGACGAACGTGCTCAGCTGGTTCGTGCATCGCCAGTACTGGGTTGTTGTATGGGGCATCGCGTCGTGTATCATGGCGACCGTGCTGGGGACGGCGCTCGGCTCCGCGCATCTGGTGGTGTTCCCCATGTGCGCCATGCCGCTCGTGCTGCTGGCGGCCTCGCGCATGGTGTCGTTCGTCAAGAACTACTTCCTGGAGTATGACGGTCACGACGACGAGCCCAAGCCGTATCTGGGGTTCTTCTTCCAGAGCACGGGCATGGGCCTGATTCTGTCACTCGTGACCTACCTGTGCGCTCAGCTGGTGCGCACCGCCGCGTTCCCCGATGCGCCCATGTTTGAGGAGCAACTCTTTACCGGGTGCTTTAATATCGCTGCCATCATTTGCCTGGTTGGCAACATGAGTGCCGTGATTTACCTGATGGTGCTGTTCTGGCGTGACGAGCATGACCTCAACACGTCGGGCACCGCCATGAACGTTATTGCCGTCATGATCTCGTGCGTAGCGTACTGCGCCGCTGCGGTGCTGCTCACCATGTCGGTCATGGGTTAGGTGGTCGCGTGCAAAATACCAAGCAAAAGTCGGGCACCAAGCAAAAGTTGACCATCGCGGCCATCTTTGGCGCTATGGGTCCCGGTCTGCTGGCGGCGCTTTCGGGCAATGACGCCGGCGGCATTGCAACGTATTCCAGCGCGGGCGCCAGCTATGGCTACAAGATGCTCTGGATGCTTCCCGTCATGACCGTGCTGCTCATCGTGACGCAGGAGACCGCGGCGCGCTGCGGCTGCGTCACGGGCAAGGGCCTGGCATCGCTCATTCGCGAGCGCTTTGGCGTGCGCAAGAGTGTACTTGCTATGGCGGCGCTGTTGATCGCCAACACGGCTGTGACCATTTCGGAGTTTGCGGGCATCGCCAGCGGCCTTGCTCTCTTTGGCGTGCCGGCGAGCATCTCGGTGCCGTTGGTGGCGCTGCTGGTGTGGATGCTTACCATGTCGGGTAGTTTCCAGCGCATCGAGAAGATTCTGTTGCTGGTGAGCTGCGTGTTCGTGACCTATATCGTCGCTGCATTTATGGCTGGCCCCAACTGGGGTGAGGTCGCGGTCGACCTGGTCGTGCCTAACATTCAAAATGACCCCAGCTACGTGTCGCTCGTGGTCGCAACGATCGGTACCACCATCGCGCCGTGGATGATCTTCTTGGCGCAGAACAACGTGGTCGATAAGAACGCGGGCGAGGACGATATCGTGCTGCAGCGCATCGATACCGTGAGCGGCTCGCTTGCCGCCGATGTCATTGCCGGCTTTATTATCATCACGACCGGTACGGTGTTGTTCCCGGCGGGTATTCAGATTAGCGATGCCGCCGATGCTGCCCGCGCGTTGGAGCCTATTGCGGGCCAGTGGTCCACGGTGCTGTTTGCCTCGGGCCTGGTCGCGGCGAGTTTCTTGGCCGCCTGCGTGCTGCCGGGCGTTACGTCGAGCGCTATCTGTGAGGCATTTGGCTGGGAGCGCGGTGCCGACCGCAGCTGGGACGAGGCCCCGGTCTATCGCGGCATCATTACGGCCATCATCGGTATCTCTGCCGTGCTGGTGCTTATGCCCGGCGTCGATCTGTTCCAGATTATGATGACCTCGCAGGTCATCAATGGCGTGCTACTGCCCGTGGTTCTGGTGTTCCAGGTGGTTATCGCCGCCGACCGTCACATTATGGGCGCCAACCGCAACGGCCGCGTGTGGAACGTGCTCACGTGGGCGACTATCGGCGTGATTACGGTGCTCACGGTCGTCATGTTTGTGCTGCAAGCGATGGGCTACAGCGCTTAACGCCCACTTTTGCTTCCGAACAGGCCGCAGCGATGGGCTGCGGCCTGTTTTTTGCCCGCGACCTCTTGGGGCCGGCTCGAAAAGAGTGATTTTGGGTTGTTTGCTGCGGGCTATTTGTCGGTGCCCAGCTTGTGCGGCTTGAAGGCAAGCGCATTGACGAGTGCGTCGGTGGCAGACTTGACGGCTGCCGGCTGCGGATCGTTGACGTGATCCTCGGGATGCACGGGCAGGTCCTTCTTGACGGCATCGTGGATCAAGTTGAGGTACTCAGTCACGCCAGTGGTCGATAGGTGCGTGCCATCGCCATCGAACAGGTCGTTGCGGTTGGCGCTGTATCCGTACCAGTCGATAACGCGCACGTTCTTGTAGCGCGTAGCGGCGTTGGCGATGGCCTGGTTGGTAGAGCCAACCCACGGCTGCGGGCTGCGCGTGTTCACAAACACCACAATACGCTTATCTCCTGCATCGTCCATGATGGCGTCGATCTGGTCGTCGGTTACCAAGCCGTTGGTGCCCAGTGCAAAGACCACGATCTTGCCGGCAAGGTTCTGCTGGATATAGCCCTCAAATGTCGCGCGGCCCGCATCAAACTGGCGGCCCTTTTCGGCATCGATATGGCTGTGCGGGAACACACCGTCAAAGGTGTCTACGGCACGCAGCGACACGGAGTCGCCGATCATAAGCAGATCGTAGGAGCCATCGGGGAAGCCGTCGTTGTCCTTGTCGGTGTCGTCGGCCGCCTGCTGGTCGGTGGGCGCGGTGTTCTTGGCTTCCTTGTTGAGGACTTCGGCGCCCTCGCCGCTCAGCGCAGACGTCTCGGGCACAAAGATCAGGCCGCCCAGTGCAACGACCAATACGACAGCGCAGGCTGCGCAGACGGGGACGTGCGTGCGTGCCCAGTTGGCGGGCGTGGTGGTGCCATCGCGGAATTCGGCAACGGTGCGCCCAAAGGCGCCCTTCCTAAACGGCGTCTCGATAAAGCGATATGAGCATTCGGCCACGGCGACCACCAACAGCACCTGCAAAATGTACTGCCACCACGGTGTATCGTTGATGTTGGCGACCGGGTTCATGAGCAACAGCAGGGGATAGTGCCACAGGTAGATGCTGTACGAGCGCTTGCCAACCCATACGAGCGGCTCGGCGGACAGCGCGCGGGCAACCATTCCCTGGGGCTGCACGCAGGCCGCGATGACCATGAGTGTGAGGATCGAGCACAGCAGCGTGCCTCCGCGATACTGGAACGCGGTGTAGCCGTTGGTGAGCGCGACCATGGCGGCAAGGCCAACCAGACCCACGAGGCCCAACACATCGATGGATGCGGGCGAGGACCAAAAGCGCACGAGGGCGCTCGGCTGTGCCGGGCCGGTCTCGGCTGATTCGTCGGCCTTCTCGCCAGGCTTGCCCTCGGCGTTCTTGCCGTGCTTGGCGGCGCCGGCCAGGCGATTGAGCCCCAAACGACGAGCGAGACGCACCGGCGCCAGGTCGCGATCGGGGATAAAGGCCATCCAGGCACCCAGCAGCAGCGAGAACACGCGGGTGTCGGTGCCGTAGTACACGCGGCTGGGGTCGGCGGCAGGGTTGTAAAGCACCATCATGGCAAGGGCAGATACCGCGGCAAGGCCCAGAACCACGCGGCGCGTGTTGGGCTTGCTCATGTGCATGGATACCATAGCGAGCAGCAGCGGGGGCCAAACCAGGTAGAACTGTTCCTCGATGGCGAGCGACCAAAAGTGCGTAAGCGGCGAGGGATCGCCCAGGGCGTTGAAGTACGAGACGTTTTGGGCAATCTGCCACCAGTTGTTGAAGAACAGCAGCGACGGCAGGATATCGGGGCGCATCTTGGTGAGCATCACGTGGTTGAAGACGGTGCACAGCGCACAGGTCACCACCACGACGGTCACCACGGCGGGGACCAGGCGACGGATGCGGCGGATCCAGAAGCTCTTGAGGTCGATACGGCCGGTCTTAGCGACTTCGTTGAGTAGCAGGCGTGTGATCAGATAGCCCGAAAGCACAAAGAAGATCGTGACGCCGAGCAGACCGCCCTGCGCCCACGTGAGGTTGAGGTGATAGAGCACCACCGCGACGACGGCAAGCGTGCGCAGGCCGTCAAGGGCAGGGATGTAGCGGGACTTGGGGCGAGCAGGCGTCTGCTCCGCGGCGGGAGTGTTGGCGCGGCCCGCGTTGTTGGCAGAAGCGCGATGGGGGCTCGTGGTGCGTCGCGGCTCGTTGGCACGGCGTTCGCTCTTCACGCGTTCGTGCGGCGCCGGCTCGTTGCCCGTGCGGCGTCGACCGCGCGAGCCCGATTGCGAGAATTGTTCCATAAAACATCATCCAATGACGAGAATAATCAGCACGCCTTCATTGTAGCTGCCTGCTCCTGTGAATGCTTGCTGCTGGCGCAAGCTCAAGTACGCGTCCACATCAAAGTGAACTAAAGTTATAGGGGGTGCGAGAGCGCATGATCGACGGCCGGCGGTGGGCATAAGGCCCGCAGATGAGGAGGTTTCCATGGCGGATCACAGCATCGTTGCGGTGTTCGGCAGCATGAACATGGACCTTTCGGTGGCGTGCGAGCGCATACCGCGTGCGGGCGAGACCGTCGGCGGCAGCGGGTTTATCACCAACGCCGGCGGCAAGGGCGCCAATCAGGCCGTAGCTGCCGCGCGTATGGGCGCGTGCACGCACATGATCGGCGCGGTCGGTCGCGACGCGTTCGGCGCGTCGCTCGTGGTGGGGCTCCAAGACGCCGGCGTGGACTGTGACTTTGTAGTGCATCGCGATGACGTGGAGACGGGAACGGCGACCATCATTCGCTGCGAGGGCGACAACCGCATCATACTGTCACCGGGCGCCAACCATGCGCTTGCGGGTGCGGACGTTGCCTGCGCGTTGAGGCGTCTGGTGGCCCATGAGCTCGACGGCGACGCCAGCGAGATTGCCCCGACTGCCGGAAGCGTCTTTATCGCCCAGGGCGAATGTGACCTTGCGGCGACGGCCGAGGCGCTTGTTTGCGCTCATGAGCTGGGGTTCTATACGGTCTTTAATCCAGCGCCCGCCTGCGAGCTGCCTGCGGAGGTCTGGCCTGCGGTCGACCTGGCCTGTCCCAACGAGACCGAGTGCCAGGTGCTGACGGGAATCTTGCCCGCGGACGATGCAAGCTGCGTCGCGGCGCTCAACGCCCTGCTCGCTAGGGGTGCCGGAGCTGCGGTCATCACGCTGGGCGGTGCCGGCTCGGTTACGCTCGGCGATGGCGGTGAGCTGCTGCGCATGCCGGCACTTTCGAGTGCGGTAGTCGATACCACGGCCGCCGGCGATACGTTTATCGGCGCGTTGGCGGCGGCTCGCCTAGAGGGCTTGCCGCTCTTTGAGTGCATGGCCGCGGGTGCTCGCGCTTCGGCAGTGACGGTGTCGCGCCTGGGCGCTCAGCAATCGATTCCCACGCGCGCCGAAGTTGAACATTGGTTTGGTTAAACGATAAAGACGGAGAAGCGGAGTAGAACAATGGCAATCAAGAAGCTGATCCTTGATCTGGATATGGGAGTGGACGATGCGATGGCGCTGGCCTATGCCATCGCGAGCCCCGAGGTGGAGCTCGTGGGCATCACCACGTGCTTTGGCAACGTGCGCGTCGAGCAATCGGCGCACAATTGCCTGGCGGTGCTCGATCTGCTGGGTCGCCCCGAGGTTCCGGTGTACCTGGGTGCCGACCGTCCTCTGCAGGCGACTGAGCCCTATACGCCGCCGGCGTCCACCGCGCTCATTCACGGCAAGAACGGCATCGGCGGCGCGAGCGTGCCCGCGTCGCCCTACGAGCCGGTGGGGGCGACCTCGGCCGACGGCAACGCTGCGGTCGATTATCTGATCGATGCCGCGCGCACCTATGGTCCCGATCTGGTCTACGTAGCGACTGGCCCGCTCTCCAACCTGGCGCTCGCCCTGGAGCGCGATGCGGCGGCGATGATGTCCATCGGCCGCGTGGTCGTGATGGGCGGCGCCCTTACCGTGCCCGGTAACGTGAGCGCGGGCGCCGAGGCCAATATGGCGAGCGACCCCGAGGCAGCCGACGCGGTGCTGCGCTCGGGCCGCAAGCTCACTATGGTGGGTCTGGATGTGACGCATCGCGTGGTGCTCACGCGTCGCGACATTGCCGGTTGGACGGGCTCGGGCACCATGGCCGGTTGCGCGTTTGCGAGTATGGTGGAGCACTACATTGGCTCGTACGAGATGAACGCCCCCTACCTGGGTGGCTGCGCGCTGCACGATCCGCTGGCGGTTGCCGTGGCGATTGATCCCACGCTCGTGGGCGCGCTCGGCTGCAACCTGCGTGTTGATCTGCTGGGCGAGTACCGCGGTCGCACCATCTGCGATGAGCGCCGTCTGTCCGACCCCGACAAGAGCGCACTCGTGGCGCTGACCGTCGACGCCCCGCGCTTCCTGTCCGAGTTCAAGGCGCGCATGGCCCGCGTTCTGGGCTAAGTTGTCTTTTTGGGACGGGGCTTTTTTGACTGGTATGATTGGTGCGACCATTCGAACCAGCTAAAAGAGCCCCGTCCCAATTTGACTATCGAGAGGATCTGCCATGGAGCGCATCGCGAGCTTTTCCGTTGACCATCTGCTGCTTGAGCCCGGCGTGTATGTGAGCCGCATCGACCGCGATCCGGCGACCGGCGCCGCCGTCACCACGTTTGACCTGCGCCTGACCACGCCCAACAAGGAGCCGGTCATGAACACGGCCGAGTGCCACACCATCGAGCACCTGGGCGCGACGTTCCTTCGCAATCATGCCGAGTGGTCGAGCCGCATTGTCTACTTTGGCCCCATGGGCTGCCGCACGGGCTTTTACCTGGTTGTCTTTGGCGAGCTGACGAGCGAGAAGATCTTGCCGCTCGTCCGCGAGCTGTTTGAGTTTGTCGCCGACTTTGAGGGCGATGTCCCCGGTGCCGCTCCCGAGGAATGCGGTAACTACCTGGACCAGAACCTCCCCATGGCCAACTGGCTTGCGCGCCGCTACCTCGACCGCGACCTGGCCGATATCGACGAGAAGCACCTGCACTATCAGCAGGCGTAAGGGCTTTATCGCCCAAAACGCGCGCATTGGGCGCCTTCGCTTATGCGGGGGCGCCTTTTTGTTGATTGGTCGGGACGAGCGTTCAAAATCGCTCATGGTTGTTCTAGAATGTTCGTATAGTCACATTTACGAACAGGAGTGAACATGCATATCTACTCTGTCAACGATCCCGAGTTCAAATCCTATGGCAACGTTTGGGATGACGTTCCGTCTGAGCTCACGTCGCCCGTGCTCGAGGCGCTCTCTGCCACGCCCATCCCCGAGGGCAGCAAGTACGTTGCAAGTGCGCCGGAGCTCGAGGGCGTCAAGGATGCCGATAAACTGGGCTTTCTCATGTTTGGTGGCCGTCCCTTCCAGCTCGGCTGGTGCAACGGCCACAACACGCGTCTCAACTGCCTGGAGTACCACCGCGCGAGTGAGTTCAACCTGGGCGCGCGCGACTTTATCCTGCTCGTGGCGCATCGCTGGGAGATCGAGGATGGCAAGCTCGATACCGCGTGCGTCAAGGCGTTCCGCGTGCCGGCGGGCAAGGTTGTCGAGGTTTTCAACACCACGCTCCACTACACGCCGTGCATGGTCGACGACGGTGGCTTCCAGGTGATGGTGGCGCTTCCCGCCGGCACCAACGGCCCGCGCCCCGAGGCCGCAACCGACATGCCTACCGCCGGTGACAGCTACTGCTACTGGAAGGCCGACAAGTGGGTTCTCTGCCATGCTGACAGCCCCAAGGCTGCCGAGGGCGGCTACGTAGGCCTCATTGGCAAGAACCTCGACATCGCCTGCGACTAGAATCTTCTGTCTCGATATGTAACATCTGGCGGGCCAAATCGTCTCTACCTGTTACAGATTTAGACAAACTGCAGGGGCTGCCCGAAAGATCTCGATCTGTAACACCAGGCCCGGTTTTGACGGCCTAGCTGTTACAGATCGAGACAAAACGGGCCCAAACCACCACAAAGGTGCCTGTCCCCATTGCGGTGGCTGCCTAGAGTTGGCTGCGCAGATAGTCAGCCATATATGGAACGGCGAAACGCACGTAACCGCGGCGCGCCTGTTCGATTACGCCGGCGTCGATGAGGCGCCGGCGATACTTTTGCGCATAGTCGGGTGTGACTGACATACGTTTCGCTACATCGGAAATGCGCGAAACGGCGTCTTCGTCATCAGTCATTGCGTCGAGAAACGCGACGTCTTGGTCCGATAGCGCGGCGAGCGTCGTTTCACAAACATCGTTTTCGAAATCGGCTTTTGACGCTTCGATAGCTCCGTCGACTTGCTCTGGCGTTACGTGTTCTCCTGTCTTGCAGCGATTGCCGATGTTATAGCCGATGAGCTGCAGCATATAGGGCGAGCCTTGGGTTGCGCGAGCGGCACGGAGGCGAAGATCGCCTGGAATATCAAGGTCGAGCTCTTCGAAAGCCCGCTGATAATAGGCATCGACATCTCCGACTGAAAGCGGTTCGAGCGTGACCTTGCGAGCGCGGTTGAGAAATGTCAGCACGCGGTCATTGAGCGTTGCACAGACGGCTCCCGGGAGACCTGCCATAACAAGCGCGACGTTGAGTCCCTCACCGACCAGCTCTTGATAGGCGGTGACGAGCTGTCTAATCTCAGGTGAATTAGCTTGGAGCTCATCGATAAGGATGAGGATGCCGTGCCCCTGCTCGGTCAGCTTGCGCGCCAGCTGCGTGAGTTTGAACTGGAAACTCTTGGTCTCCTGCACATCGCGTGTGAACTCGAGACCGGCTGAGAAGCCGAAGACGCTCAAGCTACCGCCAGAAAGTTTGGGGAGATGACGCTTGCTGACATAAGGCTCGCCTGCTTCTTGGATTTTTTCAACAATGCGCTCAAGCATATCTTCGGAGGCTACGGTGGGTGTGGCGACAACAAAACCGAGCTTGCGTGCGCGGTCGGCAAGTTCCCACAGAAGAACCGTCTTGCCGCTGCCTCGCTGGCCGAGCATGAGCATGGCTCGGTCTCGATTGCCCGGCTCCTGCTCAAGACCGGAGATGAATGTCGAAATCACGTTCCCGCGACCCACCAGATAGGACGGGCGATTTCCAAATGAGGGGGAGAAGATGGTTTCAGTCATAAGTCTCCTTTCCTTTTTTTCCTATTTTTTCCTTTCTTTCCTATTCAGTCAAATGAATTGCTGAGCGAAGGCGGTTACGTAGGCCTCGTCGGCAAAACCTCGACATCACCTGCGACTAGAATCTTCTGTCTCGATCTGTAACATCTAGCGGGCTAAATCGTCTCTACCTGTTACAGATCGAGACAAACCGGGCCCAAGCCGCCACAAAGGTGCCTGTCCCCTTTGTGGTGGTTTGGGGCGGCGGTATCAGAAAGTGTCAGACGGGGGCGGCTGCCGGGCCGCCGTGTGCGAAAAGAAGTGTCGGCCTGCGTCGCTGTCGTTGGGCGAGGCCCTATTTGTGGGGATACTGAAACCACGACAAGCAGCGTATGAAAGGATCGATGCATGGCTTTTCGTAAAGACTTTCTGTGGGGCGGCGCGACGGCTGTCAACCAGTGCGAGGGCGCCTATAACGTGGACGGCCGCGGCCTTGCCAACGTGGACGTGGCTCCGCACGGCCCCGAGCGCTATGCGGTGGTCTCCGGCCAGCGTAAAATGCTCGACTTCGAGGACGGCTATTACTATCCCGCGCAGACCGGCATCGATTTCTATCACCACTACAAAGAGGACATTGCTCTCTTTGCCGAGATGGGCTTTAAGACCTTCCGTATGCGCCTGGCTTGGACCCGCATCTTCCCCAACGGCGACGAGACCGAGCCCAATGAGGCTGGCCTGGCCTTCTACGAGGATGTATTCCGCGAGTGTCAAAAGCACGGCATCGAGCCGCTCGTGACCATCGCGCACTTCGACTGTCCGATTCACCTCATCAAGGAGTACGGCGGCTGGCGCAACCGTAAGCTCATCGACTTCTACAAGAACCTCGCGACCACAATCTTTACCCGCTACAAGGGTCTGGTGAAGTACTGGCTTACCTTTAACGAGATCAATATGATCTTGCACCTGCCGTTTATGGGTGCCGGTCTGGTCTTTGAGGAGGGCGAGAACAAGGAGGCTGTCGAGTACCTGGCCGCCCACAACGAGCTCGTTGCCAGCGCTTGGGCAACCAAGATTGCCCACGAGATCGACCCCGAGGTCAAGATTGGCTGCATGCTCGCCGCAGGTAGCTACTACCCCTACAGCTGTCGTCCGGGCGATGTGCGCCAGGCGCAGCTCGACAATCAGGACAATTACTTCTTCGTCGACGTTCAGAGCCGTGGCTACTACCCGGCCTATGCCGTCAAGAAGCTCGAGCGTCTGGGTATCGATGTGGGCATGACGGACGAGGACCGCGAGATCCTGGCCGCCAACACCGTCGACTTCATCAGCTTTAGCTATTACAGCGCCCGTTGCTCCGCCGGTGCCGATAACCCCGATGTCGAGCGCACCCAGGGCAACGCCTTCGCCGGCGCCAAGAACCCCTACCTGCAGGAGAGCCAGTGGGGCTGGGCCATCGATCCACTGGGCTTCCGCATTACGCTCAACGACCTGTACGACCGTTATCAGAAGCCGCTGTTTGTGGTTGAGAACGGCCTGGGCGCCAAGGATGTTGTCGAGGAGGATGGTTCCATCAACGACGACTACCGTATCGACTACCTGCGCCAGCATATCGCCGCGATGCGCGATGCGGTGACCGAGGACGGCGTTGACCTGCTGGGCTACACCACCTGGGGCCCGATTGACCTGGTGTCTGCCGGCACGGGCGAGATGTCCAAGCGCTACGGCTTTATCTATGTGGACCGCGATGATGCGGGCAACGGCACCCTCAAGCGCTCCAAAAAGAAGAGCTTCGACTGGTACAAGAAGGTTATCGCCACCAACGGCGAAGATTTGGCCTAGGCTTTCCCGATAACCGTAGCCTCCTAACCAAGGCGCCCGGCGAGTATGTGCTCGCCGGGCGCCTTGCCGTCTGCGAATTTTGGGACATGCGGCCCGCTTTTTCGACCCATCTGTCGGTACACTAAAAGCACTATGGGTACCCGCGAGCGACATATCGGCCACGCGGCCGCCCGATCCGCTCCCGTGGCGGATCCCAGGGGCGGCAGGCTCTTCGCCATGCCGCGATTCCTTGTTGGCATAACACATCAGGTGTACCGCCACCGCGTCTTTGCTATCGCCGGTGTCATCACCGCGCTGTTCCTCATGCTTTTGGCAGTCTTGCCGGCGCTGTTCGCCTTCGACCCCAAACTTTCTAACGCCGTGCCCGCCTATAGCGAGGTGTCCGAAGAGGTCGTGGATGCGCTCGTCCATTCGAGCTCTCTGCCGTTGCTTGTTGCCGCAATTGCATTTTCGATCTGGGGCGTATCGGTCTATCTGCGCTGTTTGGACTATGTGTTGCGCCGCCGTCTTGTTGCCATCGCCACCATCTGCGCCCTGTGGATGATCGAAGTCATTCTCAAGTACAAGTCGTTCACGCCGTTCTATGCCACCGTGCTGTGGTACCTGTACTACGTGCCCATGACGCTCATTCCGCTGCTCTACCAGTTGTGTGGTCTGCGCCTTGCGGGCCTGGAGCAATACCGCCTGGGTCGCCGCTACTGCGCTGCGCTGTGGATTATGGCTATCCTGCTTATCGGATTTGTGCTCACCAACGATTTTCACCAGCAGGTCTTCCACTTTGACCGTACAAGCGACACCTGGAGCAACGATTACACGTACGGCTGGGGTTATTTCGCTGTCCTCCTGTGGACGGCCTTTAACTTTGTGGCCTTTTTTATCCTGGTTGGTCGGTCCTCGTCCTTTCGCATCCAGCGTTTCTCGGGCACGGCGGCGCTCGTACTGCTGGGTGGCGCATTCTTTGCCATCTCGTATGCTCTGCGCGTGCCCTGGGCATGGAGGCTCAACTTTTCGCTCGTCTATTGCGTCCTGTGCGTGGTGGCGATGGAAATCTGTCTCGATTGCGGTGTCATTCCGTCGTATCACGACATCGCCGGCATCTTCGACACCTTGCCGCTCGACCTCAAAGTTCTAACGCGCGACCTGCAGGAGGTCTATGCCACGCCGGTGTCAAAGCCAATGCCGGTAGGCGTGCGCGAGGAGTTGTGGACCCAGGAGCACGGCCGCGCCCATGCCTTTGCCGTGGCGTCCGATCCCGATGTGATGTACCGTGCCTTTCCACTGCTGGGCGGATCGGCCCTGCTTGCCCAAGACGTGTCGGAGCTCAACGAGCTTAACCGTGAGCTGGCGCATCGTCGCATGGAGCTGCAGCGTCAAAACGAGCTGCTCGCCGCCGACTACGACCTTAAGACGCACCTGGCAGATCAAGAGGCCGAGACCTTGCTGGTCCAAGACGTGGACCAGGCGCTTGCCCGCGCGCTCGAAGGGATGTACGACCTGCTGAGCTCGCTGCCGCCGTTGACCGACGAAGCGTCTTCGCACGAGCGTTACCGCATGCTACAGCGCGCCAAGATGCTCGTCGCCTATTGCAAGCGCAAGGGGTCGCTCACGTTGGCACAGCACGGGGAGAGCGGTTTTGATCACGACCGCATCCAGCTCATTGCCAACGAGCTCGCAAGCGACCTGCGCACCATCGATATCGATTGCGCCTCGATTATCGCCATACGGCGCCCGATGCACGCCAGTACGGTAAGCGCCCTGTACGACTGCGTGTATGACTTTGCGTTTTTTGCCTACACCACCGACCATCCGGCGCTTATGTACCACTTGGGCGACCATGACCGGTGCAGTGTCGAGCTGCGCGCCACGCTCTTCTCCAACGATGAGGAAGACTTGTCTCAGACACCGGCCGCCCATGAACTCGAAAGCGCGCTGCAAGGGCGCAACGTGGCATACCGCCTTGAGGGCGAGCCCGGCCAGCTGCGCATGATCGTTTTGATGCCGAGGGTGGGTGAGTGACGATGCAGATTTCGCTCATCCTTCCCCAAATCGTTGCGCTCGATGTTGTCTTTGCCCTGGCTGCGTGTCTGCAGACGATCCACGTCCCGCTCATCGCATCGCGCCGCTCGTCCTATAACCGTAAGGTGATTTGCGCCTACGAGGCGAGCCTTGTGCTTCACCTGATGATTTCGGCGCTCATCTTATTCGCGTCGTCTGGCTCGTATCTGGTGGCGCCGCTTGACGTTTGCGCCAGGGCAATGAGCGGAGTGCTGTGGCTCAATGCCGCGATCTTTGCCTATGGCGTGGTCCTTATGGTGCACTATCGTCGCCCCGTCATGCTGGCCGAGCTGCTGCTCGTTGCCGCCGTGACACCGCCGGTGGTTTTTGCCATGGGCTCGGCGTGGACCGTTGTCCTTATCGCAGAGGGGGCGTTCTTCCTGTTCCGTTCCATCGCGGCGCTCTTGATGGACGTCCGTAACCGCCAGGAGGATATCACCGCGTTCTCGACGATCGAAACCATCAACGTGATTCCCGTGGGCATCCTGTATCTGGACCCGAGGGGCCGTCCGCTGCTCATGAACCGCTGCATGCGCAAAAACCTGCTGGAGCTTCATATGCCCACCGACCTAGACGATATGAGCGGTACGTGGAACGACCTGCGCAGGCTCAGCATGCAAATGCCCGAAAGCAGCCAGAACCGCGTGCGCATTAATCTGGACCGCTTTGGTGAGGCGCGCGTTGTGGTCGAGGTTTCTCCCGCCGAGATTCGCTTGTTTGTGCACGACGACGTTATGGTTTCGGGCCGCCTCTTTGAGCGCATTATCGGCCTGGATGTAACAGAGTATGCGCATGCTCATGATCGCCTGGCGCAAGCCAACCACCTGCTTGAGCTTGCGGGCCAAGAGCTCCAAGCCCAGATCGAAGAAGTCAAAAAAGTTGCTGACAATGCGGCCTATCTGCGTATGCGCGCCCGTGTGCACGATGTGATCGGACAGCGCCTGTCCATCCTCCATCGTTATCTTGAGGAGGGGCGCCTGGATGACGAGTCACTCGAGCAGATCGATCCGCTGCTGCGCTCGATTGCCGCCGACTTACATAGCAGGGGTGACACCGAACCGGCAGAGCAACTGGGCGATATCGTCCATGCCTTTGGCCTGGTGAGCGTGCAGATCGATGTGGAGGGAGAGCTGCCTGAGGACGCGCGTGTCGCCGCCGCATTTTTGCAGATTATCCGCGAGGCCTCGACCAATGCCACCAAGCATGCACAGGCCCATCAGGTCCATGTGCGCCTGTGGCAGGAGACGTCGAAAGACGGTGCTGTTGCGCGGATGACTGTTTCTAACGACGGCGCGCCCGCGCCCGTATCGTATCGCGAGGGAACGGGTATCCCAGGTATGAGGCATGTCGCGCAAGATCTGGGTGGCAGCCTAGAGGTCCACGCCGCCCCGCCCTTTACGCTTACGGTGTCCATTCCGCTTAACGCCAACGACACGTCTCAAAGGAGAAGCTCATGATCCGCGTGTTAATTGTCGAAGACCAGGCCATTCTGCGCGAGAGCCTCGCGCGCTCCGTTGGCGACCAGCCCGATATGACCGTTGTCGCCGCAATCGCCGATGCTTCCGAAGCCCTCGATGTCGTACTCAAGGAGCGCCCGGACATGATACTGATGGACGTGTGCACCGAGCACGATTCCAACGGCATCGTGGCAGCGGCGCGTATTAAAGAGGAGCTGCCCGAGTGTCGCGTCATCATCATGACCGGCATGCCCGAGATCACCTTTGTCGATCAGGCGCGCGAGGCGGGCGTCGACAGCTTTGTGTACAAGAACGTCGGCATCGACGAGCTGTTCGCCGTGATGCGCTCCACGCTGGCGGGCTACTGTACGTTTCCCAAGCCGCCCGAGAGCATTTTCTCGGGCACGGCGGCCCTTGACGATGTCGAGCTGTCGATTTTGCGCCTTGCCTGCGAGGGCAAAAGTCGTCGCGAGATCGCGGCTGAGCTGTTTATGAGCGAGGGCACCATCAAGCGCCGCATCTCGGAGATCCTCAACAAGACCGGTTACGACAACATCATGCGCCTGGCCGTACATGCGGTGACCGAGGGCAGCATCGTTCCCAACATGGAGCGCCCGTAGTCGGTGTGCCGCCCGTGCTCCAACGCCGAAGATAGGTCGCCCGCCGTTTTGCATCTAAAAACGGCGGGCGACCTGCTTGTATGGGCAGTGCTGTCGGCATAAAGCGGCGGGGCCGCAGGATCATTTCCTGCGGCCCCGCCTGGCATGTGCGCGGATATGTCCGCCAATCCGCGGCTATCGGTGTCTGCCGTTACGCGATGGTTGCGCTGTAAGAGGCGACGTCCTCGTAGGAATCGGTCAGGTAGGCGTCGATGCCGATGGTCGTGTTGACCAGGTCGTCAAGACTGTCAAGCTCGCCGCTCGAGAACGTGAATTCCTCGGTGGCGCTGGTGCCGGGCATCAGGTTAGCCGAGAACCAGGGTTCCTTCATGGTGCCGTTGACGTTGGTCTTGCCGGAAGGAGCGTAGAAGGTCAGGTCCTTGTCGCTCTTGTTGGTGATGTTGACGACAAAGCCGATGTCGCCCCAGTCGTCCTTGAACTTCTCGGTGATGGTGATGGTGCACAGATCGTCATCGGCGACGGTGACGGCGGGGGAGATTTCGACGTTCTGGACATCGTCGTCTTCGACGGCCTCATCGATCTCCTCTTCCTTCTCGGCCGCCTCGCGATCCTTCTTCACCGTACCGGACAGGTCCTTGTCGGACTTGGTAAAGACAAGATTGCCGTCATCTTCTTCGAGGATGAGTTTGCCGTCCTTGAGCTTCATGTCGTGCGACTCATCTTCGGCGGTGATGGTTACGGTGGTGGCGTCCTTTGCCTCCCATTTAAGGTCGACGACTTCAAGGAACAGGTCGAGGGCGCCTGTACCGTCCTCATCGAGAATCAGGACGCAGTGGACACCCCAATCCTCGAGCATCTTCATGTACTCATCGGTCAGCTCTTCGCCATCCACGGTTCCACCCGAGAGTTCCCAGCTGCCGACGAAGTTGGCCTTGGGGTCCTTGCCGCCGCCGCTGCAGCCCGTCAGGGCAAAGGCGAGCGCCAGGACGCATGTCAGGAATGCGAGTACGGATTTTTTGAACGTTGTCTTCATGGTGTCCTCCTTTATCGAACGAAACCCATAGAAGCAAATGCGGGGGTGGCGGATCCCCCGCCAATTACCAGATAGAGGGGCTAGGGCCGGGGCGTTCCGCAGTTGCTGCAGAACTTGCCGCCGTTTTCGCTGCCGCAGTTGGGGCAGAACCACTTGGCCGGTGCCGAGGCGGGTGCGGGACTACCGCACTCGGAGCAGAACTTGCCGGTGTTGGTGGCGCCGCAGCTGCAGGTCCATGCGCCGGCCGCAGGTGCGGCGGTGGGAGCCGGTGCGGGGGCGTGAGCCGGAGCCGGCTGCGGAGCGGCCTGCTGCTGTGCCTGGCCGGCGGCGAACAGCTGGCTGGCGTTCATGCCGCCCATGCCACCTGCCATGCCCATGCCCATAAAGCCTGCCATCGCGCCGTTGGGGTTGGCGGCTGCCGCGCGCATTGCGTCGCTCTGGGCGCTGGCGATGTTGGCTGCCGCCATGGTGGGATCGCGCATGACCGCGGCTTTCTGCAGGTCCTTGATCATCTGCTCGTCCTCTTGCGAGGCGGCGATGGAGTTGACGCCAAAGCTCACGATCTCGACGCCGCGCAGGTCACGCCAGTCGGCAGAGAGGACCTCGTTGAGCGCGCGGGCGAGCTCGGTGGTGTGGCCGGGGATGGCGCTGTAGCGGATGCCCATCTCCGAGATCTTGGCAAAGGCGGGCTGCAGGGCGGTGAGCAGCTCGGACTTAAGCTGGCTGTCGATCTTGTCGCGCGTGTAGTTATCGGTCACGTTGCCGCATACGTTGGTGTAGAACAGCAGCGGGTTGGTGATGCGGTACGAATACTCGCCGTTGCAGCGCACGGAGATGTCGACGTCCAGGCCAATGTTGTTATCGACCACGCGGAAGGGCACGGGCGAGGCGGTGCCGTACTTGTTGCCGATGATCTCCTTGGTGTTGATGAAGTAGACACGCTGGTCCTTGCCCGCGTCGCCGCCAAAGGTAAAGCGGCTGCCGATATTGGCGAAGGTCTCCTTGATGGAATCGCCCAGGTTGCCGCTAAAGACGCTCGGCTCGCTGCCGGTATCGAAGACGAACTCACCGGGCTCCAGCGCGACTTCGATGATCTTGCCGTTTTGCACCACGAGCATGCCCTGGCCGTCGTTGACGGCGATGACCGAGCCGTTGGAGATGACATTGTCCTCGCCGCGCGTGTTGGAGCTGCGGCCACCGGTACGTTTGCTGCCCTTGCAGGCCAAGACGTCGGCAGGCATCGATTCGCAGTAGATAAATTCCTTCCACTGGTCGGCCATGACGCCGCCGGCAGCACCCAATCCAGCTTTCAAGAGTCCCATGGTGATCTTCCTTTCTCGTCAAAGGCCGGGTGGTATTGGTCAGGATGGTTAATCGTCCTTGTCGTCCTTCATGACAACGGTGGTCTCGGTGTGGCTGAAGGTGTCGTACTTCTCGGTCAGGTTGAGCTCGCCGCAGTAGCAATCGGCGTGGGTGGCCTCGTTGGCCGTCTTGAGCTGGCCCACCAGCAGCACGTCTGCGATGACCACGATGATCAACGGCGCGACGATGTTGATGAGGATGCCCTCGACATCAAAGGTGAGGTAGTCCGGATCGAAGGCATTCCCACCCATAAAGAGAATCTGGGAGAGGACAAACCCGACCACAAAGAACAGCACCGAGGCGATGGAGAGCTTGGGCTTGGAGCAGGGGAGCTCGCCAACCATGCGACCGGTCTGGCCGTTCATGGCAAACAGATAACCCTTGCCGTTCCACGAGGTGGAAAGCATCCACACGGGGAACAGGGCGTAGTCGCTGTCTTCCCAGGTGTAGTCGAGCTGCTTGCTTTCGACCGTGGCGTCGTCATACTCGTCGACGACGGTCTCGCACAGGGCCGAGATCGTGCTTTCTTCCATACGGCGCTCGGCGCGCGCCTTGCAGGTCTCGCAGTCCTCGTCGTAACGGTTGGCGATGTAGCCGGGCATATATGCGACCGAGAACGGACGCAGTGCGTCGTAGTCAAACGGCTCGATGGCGTCCATGTGGCCGTCGGGCATCTTGGACGATCCGTCGACGGGCACGCGCTTAAACGAGATATTGCCCTTGCGATAGGCATCGTAGTGGTCGGTGGTCGTGACGGTGCGGTCGGATTCCTCGGTCACGGTCTCGTTGGTCGCGTCAAAGTGCACTTCGCCGTCAACGCGGGCGCCGTAGAGCCAAAACGGCACGTAGACACCTTGGACCTCGTCGATGTGGTTGCCGGTGATAAAGCTCTTGGGCAGTAAGATCTTGCCCTTGTAGTGTTCCTTGAGTGCGGCCGTGACGTCGTCGCGCCCGAGCTTAAACGGAATCACCAGGTCGGGCGAGAAGTCGCCAGAGAGCTGGCCGGGCGCCACGGCGGAGTTGCCGCAGTACGGGCAGGTGGTGACGGCGACGGTGCCGTCGGACACGAGCTCGGCGCCGCACGACGAGCAGATGTAGCCGGCGTTTTGGGCGAGCTCCTGCACCGCGTCGTCGGCGACGGGCTTGGGCGTTGCGGCTGCTGCATCGGCTTTGGCATCTGCCTTGTCCTGGCGCTCGCGATAGAGGGCCTCGACTTCTTCGACTTCAAAACGAGAATCGCAGTAGTCGCAGACGAGCTTTTGCTCGGCACTGGCAAAGTGAAGGGGGCCGCCACACGCGGGGCATTGATAGTTGACGCTCTCGAAGGCCATGATCGGTCCTTTCGCTGCCGGAGGCTATGCGCCGATGGCGCCGCCGCAGTATTCGCAGCGCCCGCTGGCATCGGGAATGGTGGTGGCTCCGCAGAAGGGGCAGGTCACCGCGGTCTTGGGAGCCTTGGCGGCCACGACGCTGTCGCGCGTCTCCTGGCGCAGCTGCACCAGCGCATCGCGGACTTCGGTTGCCTGGCGCTTGGCCTCGCGATATTCGATGGAGCCGCGCTGATCGATAGTGGAGTCGTTCACGCGCAGGTTGATCTCGGTAAAGTACGGCGTGTTGACGTGGATGGTCAGATTAAAGTCGTAATCCAGGTCGTAGCGCGGCGGGTTGTAGCTCTCGCGCTCGCCGTCCTTGGTCTCGCGGTAGATCTCGGTGCGCTGCTCGTCGATATCCATATCGCAGCCGAGTACCTGCGAGAACTCGATGATGTCGGGATTGGCGTCGCGCCAGCGGCTCTGCGAAGTGATGATCAGCAGGCCCGCGTCCTCATCGAGCATAATATTGGTGCGCCCGGCAGAAAGCGTGCGCGTGGGGTTGAACGAAGACAGGCGCTCGGCGTTGGCCTCGCGGTAGGCGAGTTGCTCACGGATATCGTCCGCGGTGCTGGAGCGATAGCCGTGAAAGTAGGGGGAGAGCTTGCCGGCGCACTCTTTGCACAGGTAGCCTTCATTGATTTTTGTCTTACCTAGAAGTCCCAGCTCGGTACCGCAAATCGCGCACTCTTTCTTCTCGAACATCTTGTCAAAGAAGCCCATGGCTGCCTCCCATCAACTGGTAGCGTGTGTCACTTTTGATGATGGGGGAGTGCGCGATCCTTCGCGATACCCAGACGGCTCAAGGAGTCTCCACAACTGGGACACATGGCCCATTTTTGACTAGTCGCCGGGGACGTTCTTAAACGACTAGTCGCTGGGTGCCACTCATTGGGGACGTACTTAAATGAGTGGCAGCTGGAGACACTCCTGGCCGAGCTAGAGGTCGCGCGCGTCCCTTCTGGTCCATGCGGCTCAAAATCGCGGCGTGATGTGGACGGCTGGGGTCGAATTGGCAGCATTTCGAGCCTGGCTTCGATATTGAGACTGGTTCTTTATTAAAATAGATTTCCAGACAATTGAGCGGCTGGGGGTTAACCATGAGGGGCATGGGAGACACAACCGCATATCTGCGTCGGGGCATTCGGGAGATTATATGCCTGGCGCTGTTCTCCTTCACGTTTTTGGCGTGCGAGTATCTCTTTGATGTGCGCATGGCCGAGTTCGTGTCTCCGAACGAGGTCGTTATTTATGAGAGCCTTGTCCTCGGCGCGAGCGTGATTGGCTTTTTGTGCGTCCCATTCTGTATTATCACCGTTCCCATGCCATCGACGCAACGAGTGGCGTCACGGGCGTTTTGCTGGTGGCGGCATTGCTGCTGTTGATTATGGCGGTTCAGGTTGAGGTAATAATTGCCGGAGGTTTGGTGGCGTGCTGCGCGCTGGGCTACTGCGGATCGACTGCTCACGCAAACTTTGCGCGGCGCTTTGCGCGGACGCCTTGCTTGGCGCGCGCCGCAGCACTTTCCTACGCCATGGGCGTTCTGGTGCAGGTGCTCAACCACATGGTGATGCCTGCCGGCATTCCTCAGCAGGCTGTTCTGGTCGTCTGCGCGATCGCGCAGGTGGCGTCGCTCCACGGCGCCCGACGCGCCAAGCTTCGCGACGAGTCAGATCCCAACTTTGAACCCAATGTTGCCGGGCTTTCGGTAGATGCTTTGGAATATGGTGCCAAGTGGCAAGACGATCCCGAGGCAAAGGCGGCATTCCGCCGCGCCGTAGCTCGCTTGACCGTGGCGACAGCGTGTCTTTCCGGCGTATTCGCCGCTCTCAACGCGGGCTTCACGACCTTGCATGCTGTCGGAGCCGTCGATTTGGGCGATTGGCCGCGCCTGCTGCTTGTCGTGAGCTCGTTGGTCGCTGGCGCACTATTTGACCTGCACGGCCGCTCGTATATGAATATCGGCATGACATGTGCCGCCATACTGTCCACGCTTTCGTTCTTTGTGCTTATCGTCGACGGCAATGGTGGCAACGAGCTCGCTGCCACGATCATTTTTTATCTGGGCTCGGGCTTTTTCGTGGTGTTCTTTACCACAAAATATGCCGCCGTCTCGCTCTATGCGCGCTGGTCATATTTTTGGCCGTGCATGGGTCGCGTCGTCAACAACGTGTGCTCGATGCTCGTGACGGCGCCGGCGGTGGCGATTATCTCGAGTCAAAACGTGCTGGCTGCGGTCGGTGCGGCGCTCGTGATGTTTGTGGGCATTGCGATTACGCTGCTGGGGCAGTTGGGGCAACGAGCCGATGATGCCGTGATGCAGGATGGCCTGCCGCTTGCCACCGACGATCTTGGTGGGGATCTTGCGCCCACATGCTTCGACCCCGAGCCCGTGGAGGCAGCGGAGCTCACGTCCGATGAACGCCTTGATGCCTTCGTCGCCACCTTTGGGCTTACAGAGCGCGAGCGCGATATTCTTGAGGTCTTGGTCGTTTCGGACCAGAGCGTTCAGGACATCGCCACAACGCTCTTTCTTTCGCGCTCCACGCTCTATCGCCACATTTCCTCGATCAACAAAAAGGCCGGTACCGCCTCGCGTGTGGCCCTTATCAACTTCTTCTGGTCCTGGACACCCAAGGACTAGCTAACCTCCCAATAAGTTGCGGTGGAATAGTCCCTAAATTAAAGTCACGGGGCTTTAAACAGGAACTATTTCACCGCAACTGCTGGGGGGATAGACTGCGGCGGCGGCAGAGGCAGCGGCAGCGGCGTTGGCAGCTGTGGTAGTGGCAACGGCAGCTGGCAGGGTGTTTTCCGTCTACTTGCTACAGCAGCTCGCCGTGGCGGGCAATGTAGCGGCACTTTGCCAGCTGGGTGAGCGCGATATAGGCGGTAACGATGCCAATGAGCAGCCCAAAAAAGCTCGTGGGCAGCGGCATGAGGCCGAGCGCATCGGCGATGGGGCTTGCCGGCAGACAGGTGACGAGCGCCAGGCCCAGCACGGTAAGAACGCACAATGCGGGCGCGGCGTGGTCGCGCGGGCTCGGCAGATGCGGGGAGCGCAACATGTGGACCACGAGTGTCTGCGACCACATGGACTCGACAAACCAGCCGCTCTGGAAGAGCGCAGCAAAGGTCGCCATACCCGCGACGTCGCCCGCGGCGGCAAGCTCGGACCAGCTTGCGTCCACGGCGGCGGGGCACACGACAAAGAAGAGCGCGGCGAAGGTCACGATGTCAAACAGCGAGCTCACGGGGCCCAGCTCGAGCATAAAGCCCTTGATGGACGCGGCGTCCCAGGCACGCGGGCGGGCAGTCCAGGCGTCATCGACGGTGTCCCACGGCAGTGCGATGCACACGATCTCGTAGACCAGCGACAGCAGTACCAGCTGCAGGGCGCTCATGGGCAAAAACGGCAAGAACAGGCTCGCGACGGTCACGGACAGCACATTGCCAAAGTTGGAGCTCACCGTGGTCTTGAGGTACTTGAGCAGGTTGCCGTAAGTGCGGCGGCCTTCGATGATGCCGCGCTCGAGCACGCCCAGGTCCTTCTGAAGCAAGATGATATCGGCGGATTCCTTGGCAATATCGACGGCCGAATCGACCGAGATGCCGCAATCGCTCGCACGCATGGCGGCGGCGTCGTTGATGCCGTCGCCCATAAAGCCCACGGTGTGGCCGAGCATCTCGCGCATGACACGTACCAGGCGCGCCTTCTGCAGCGGCGAGAGCTTGGTGAAGAGGTGGGTTTTCTCGGCGCGCTCGGCAAGTTCGGCGTCATCGAGCGCATCGATCTCGGAGCCGAGCAAGACGTTGCTCGCATCGATACCAATCTGCTCGCAGACGGTGGCGGCGACGCGGTCGTTGTCGCCGGTTAGGACCTTGACCGCCACGCCCTTGGCCTCGAGGGTGGCGACGGCGCCCGCGGCACTTGCTTTGGGCGGATCGAGGAAGGCCAAAAAGCCCATCAGCACCATGTCGCACTCGTCGGCGATGCCAAACTCGCCCACGCAGCGCGGATTGGTCTTCTGCGCCACGGCAATTACGCGTAGGCCCTCGGCGTTAAGTCCGGCGATCTGCTTGCGAATCTGGGCGAGCTTCTCGTCGGTGAGCGGCTGAGCGATGCCATCGATCTCGACAAAGGAGCAGATCTCGAGCATTTCCTCGGCAGCCCCCTTGGTAACCATCTGGGTTTTGCCTTGGGCGTCGGCGACAACTACGCTCAGGCGACGGCGCGAGAAATCGAAGGGAACCTCGTCGACCTTGGTGTAGCGGTCGCGCAGGCTCTGGCCCAGCATGGAATCGGGTGCGACGGTCGAGGGTGTCACATCGGCACGGTCGATTACGGCCAGGTCGATAAGATTTTTGAGGCCGGTCTGGAAGAAGCTGTTCAAAAACGCATGGCGCAGCACGCGCGCGTCCTCGTTGCCATCGGTGTTGAGGTAGCGCTCGAGCACGATGCGGTCTTCGGTGAGGGTGCCGGTCTTGTCGCAGCACAGGACGTCCATCGCTCCGAGGTTTTGAATCGCCGGCAGCTCCTTGACGATAACCTGGCGACGGGCGAGGTCCTTGGCGCCCTGCGACAGGCTCGTGGTCACGATGACGGGAAGCATCTGCGGCGTGATGCCCACGGCCACGCTCGTGGCGAACAGCAGCGCGTCGATGACGTTGCCCTTGGTGGCGGCGTTGATGGCAAAGACGGCCGGCGCCATAACGAGCATCAGGCGCACCAGCAGCATGGAGACGCTCGAGACGCCGCGGTCAAACGCGCTCTTTTCGCCGCGCCCGTTGAGCATCTTGGCGATGCCGCCCAGGTAGGTGTCCGAGCCGGTGGCAACGACAAGCGCCATGGCGGCGCCGTTTTGCACGGAGGTGCCGGTAAAGACGATGTTCTTGCAGGCAGAGAGTGGCAGTGCGGAGCCGTCGGCGCCCTCGACGACGGTGACGGCGGTGGTCTTCTCGACGGCCTCACTCTCGCCGGTGAGTGCGGACTCGATCACAAACAGGTCGCGCGCGGTGATGATGCGGGCATCTGCCGGCACCATATCGCCGGCAGAGAGGCGGATTACATCGCCGGGGACGAGCTCGTCGAAGGGGATCTCGATGCGCCCGCCGTCGCGCAGGGCGGTGCAAGTGTTGGAGACCAGGTCCTTAAGGGCCTCGGCCGCATTGCCGCTGCGGGCTTCCTGGATAAACTTCATACCGCCCGATACCAGCAGCATGATGCCGATGACGATGACCGTGGAGGGGTCGCGCTGCGGCTCGGGTACGGCGAGCACGTCGATGTAGAGCGAGACCAGCGCGAGCGCGGCGAGGATGCCGGCGAAGGGATCGATGAACGCGTCGGCGATGCGGCGGGCGAGCGTTTTGGTCGTTGCCTCGATGGTGTTGGGGCCGACGGCGTTCAGGCGCTCAGTTGCCTGCTCGACGGTGAGGCCGTTTGCCGTGGCGTCAAGCAGTACGAGGGCGTCCTCGGCACTATGGGTGGCGGCGAATATGGTGTTCTTGGACAGGCCGGTATGAGCGGCAGGGCGCGCCGTGCGGCGGCGCTTGGAGATGGCTTCGAGTACCGTGACGGTTTTGAGCATCAGCATAGGGTCCTCCTTGTTGAGGGGAGTTAGCGTACGTGTCGTATTTGCTTCAAAAAACCTAGATGTCGCTCACGTCAAGCTCTTGAGCCCACAAAGGGTGCAGCGCGCCTTTGCGGTGGTTTTGGCGATCTGCCGGTGGCGTTTATGCGTGTGCGGAGTCCTCGCGGCGTGCCGAGGGCGACATGCAGGTTTTTCGACTAGGACTGCCTTCCATGGCACACCTCCTAAAGGCTGAGCGCAGCGCGCTTTGGGTATCTCGTACCCCTTTTTAATCCGCCCGTATTCTTGATGAGGGGGTTTGACATGTCAACCCCATTGTTCGGAAAACCATTCCCCCTGACAAAGCCTTTACAGAATGCCGTGGCCCCAAAGCGCGCCCGCATCGACGCTTCGCCTGCGCTAAACTGGAAGGCACGTACGCGATTACGAGAGGAGCCCGCATGGAGGCTTACAAGCAAGAGTTCATCAAGTTTATGGTCGAGTCCGACGTCCTTAAGTTCGGCAGCTTTACGCTCAAGAGCGGCCGTCAGTCCCCGTTCTTTATGAACGCCGGCGCTTACGTGACGGGCTATCAGCTCAAGAAGCTGGGCGAGTATTACGCCCAGGCCATCCACGATAACTTTGGCGACGACTTTGATGTGCTGTTTGGACCGGCCTACAAGGGTATTCCGCTGGCCGTCGTGACCGCAATTGCCTACCACGAGCTGTACGGCAAGGAGGTCAAGTACTGCTGCGACCGCAAGGAGGCCAAGGACCACGGTGCCGATAAGGGCAACCTGCTGGGTTATGAGCCCAAGGACGGCGACCGTGTGGTCATGGTCGAGGACGTTACCACCAGCGGCAAGTCCATCGACGAGACCTATCCCAAGGTCAAGGCTGCTGCCGATGTCGAGATCAAGGGCCTGATCGTGTCCCTCAACCGCATGGAGGTCGGCAAGGGCGGTGTGACCACCGCGCAGAAGGAGATCGAGGCCAAGTACGGTTTCCCCGTCGCGAGCATCGTCTCCATGGCTGAGGTCGTCGAGACCCTCTACAACCACGAGATCGACGGCAAGGTTGTCATCGACGACGAGCTCAAGACCGCCATCGACGCCTACTACGAGCAGTACGGAGCACGTTAGTTACGGCGTTTTACCAAACGCCGTAACTGCTCGACGCTGCGCGGGCCGCATTTGGACAATCTGACGTTCAACTTCAAGGGCGCGACCAGAAGGTCAGCGCCCTTTCGTTTCACGTCACCTTGTCTCAAATGCGACCCGCTCGCTGTCCGTTCTCTACCTGCGGCGTCGTCTTGCTCCGAATGCGGCTCGCTCGCTGTCGTTGCCGAAACATCGGCGTTGCCGGACTAGTCATTGGGGACGTTCATAAATGACTACTCAGGAATGAGCGTGGATAATCTCCCGTTTTTGGCCTGTGTGCAGGCTCAAAGTGGGAGATTATCCACGCTCGCTTTAATTTGCCTGGGTTGCGATGCCTATCTAATCGGCTCGGCGTCTTCCCTGAGAATCGAAAGATACTCTTCATACCCGTACTGCCGGTATCTCTGTCTTGACTCGTCGAGCGGACGGAGGATACCCAATTCTTCAAATGATTTGACGAGCGAGCTCGCGGTACTCCTGCCGATATCGAGTTGGACAGCGATGAATGCGGTGTCGACGATGGGGTGCTCTTCAAGAATGCCCAACAGCCTTTGCCCGTTTGCAGCAGTCCTTCCGAGATTTTCGGTAATGGTTGCTGTGGAACGGTTATGGAGGTCAACAAGGTTTTTTAAAGACCCTACCGAGTCCTCCGCACTCTCGAGAAGACTGTTGCAGAAAAACTCTATCCATTCCTCGTAAGTGCCTCTCTCCCTTACGGATGTGAGTTGCCGGTAGTACTCGCTTCGATTTTTCTTGAACTGGAACGATGGATAGAACAAGCAAGAATGAAGAACGCCATCATTGATGAGCATAAGTGTAATGAGAAGCCTGCCCAGGCGACCGTTTCCGTCTAGGAATGGATGGGCAATTTCAAATTGGTAATGGACGAGCGCCGCCCGCACAATCGGATCCATTTCGACTTGAGGCTCATTGATAAAGCGTTCGAGGTCCTGGAGCGTGTTACTCAAATCTTCAATGTTTGGAGGGACAAACGATGCGGTTGCAATGGTGCAGCCTGAGGGGCCAATCCAGTTTTGTGAGGAGCGCAGTTCGCCTAGATTCTTCTCCGTTCCGCGCACTCCGTCCAGCAGGACCGCATGAACTTGCCTAAGAAGTCTCGTGCACAAGGGCATCTTTTTGAGCAGTTCTACGCCGCGGTCGACAGCACGGACGTAATTCACGACGTCTGCAACATCTTTATGATGGAGTTGTGTTTGCGATGGACTAAGTAGGTCGTCAAACGTGCACTGGGTTCCCTCAATTTGCGAAGAAAGGAGTGCTTCTTTGCGCACGTACATTGTCAGATACATGTCGGCGTTGGGAACAAAGTAGAGCATGCCTTCAAGCTCTCCAAGCTTTCGTGAGCATGCGGAAAGCGTGCGATAGGTTTCCTCGGTGAGGTTTAGCTGCCTCAATGATTGCAAGGGCGTTGGAAAAAACGAATAGTAAGCCAATTTCCCCGATAGATTATTGCGGAGCGTTCCCTGGCCGTTCTCCTCGATTTGCATCGCGCCCTCCATATCTTTAGTGCCGGAAACTCGTTATTAGGCTAATCATATCAATTCTAATAACGAGTTTAAGGATTAAATAGTTATTAGAATTGATGTAAACAATCTAATGATGAGAAGTCGTTATTACTTGACCATGGAGCTCGGCTTGGTACAAGGGGGTCATCCAAAATGAACGTGGATAATCTCCCGTTTTGGCTCGGTGACGGCCTCAAAGTCAAAGTGGGAGATTATCCACGCTCGCTAGTTAAGCGTCCGAAAATCCACACTCGCCAAACCTACCAAAAAGGGACGGGTTTATTTTGGCACGTTTCGGTCGGTATCAGGAAGTGTTAGGGACGGGGCGGCGGCAGGACTCGAGAGCGAAAAGAAGTATCGGGTTTGGCGTGCCCGCTTCTGCCCGTCCCGCGCGTGGGCGATACTCGGCTTATCGAACCGCGATGCAAAGGAGATGCTCATCCCACGAGCACTACCGAGAAGGGCTTGCGATTCGAGTCCCCACCTTAGCATTTGAACCATTTGGCACTATAATTACCGTAGGCATGCGCACAACGTTGCGCTTAATCAAGGGGAGAAAACGTATGGGTCTGTTTGATATGTTCAAGAAGAAGGCTGAGCCCGCGGCTGCCGCTGCTCCGGCCTCCATCTCTGCTTCTGCCGGCGCCGACGTGCTGTGCTCGCCCGTCAAGGGCAAGGTCATCAAGATGGCTGACGTGCCCGATCCCGTCTTTGGCGGCGAGGTTCTGGGCAAGGGCTGTGCCGTGTGGCCCGAGGACGATCTGGTCTACGCTCCCTGCGACGGTAAGGTGACCGTCACCATGGGTCACGCCGTGGGTCTGCAGTCCGATAGCGGCATCGAGGTTCTGGTGCACGTTGGCGTCGATACCGTCAACATGAACGGCGATGGCTTCGAGGGCTTCGTCAAGGCCGACGACGTTGTGAAGGCCGGCCAGCCCATACTCAAGATCGACCGCGCCAAGATCGCCGCTGCCGGTTACAAGGACTGCGTCGTCGTGGCCGTGTCCAACACCGCCGAGTTTGCCGATGTCGAGCTCACCGTTGAGGCAGAGTCCGCCGTCGCCGCCGGTGACGCCATCGTCAAGGTCGTCCGCAAGTAAACTGCGGCATCCAAAGGCTGTGCGAGGGTGGTCGGGTTTTCCGGCCACCTTTTTTATTGCACCGCGGGAAAGCGTTTTATTGCACGTTGGGTGGGCTTGCAAACCGTTCGGACGCTAAAACGAACCGACCGCGCCTTCGCGTTGCCGAGGGTGTTCATAAGTTGATAGTATGGGCTTACTTATTACAACGTGCGCCGCGTCTGGGAAGCGCAGTGCCGCTCATTGGGAGGAACAACATGAAAAAGAAGCTGCTGCTTGCGCCCCTCATGGCCGTCTTGGTTGCATGTGTGGTCGTGCTTTCCGGCTGTGGAGGTCCTTCGGTTGAGGAGCTCATCACCGAGGATCTTACGACGCAGTTTGACGAGGTCAAGAACGGTGGCGACGACTTCCTTTCTGGTCTGGAGGAAGCTTCGGGCGACGAGTTCGAGCAGCTGGGTATCGATCCCAAGGAGTATGCCAAGACCTATCTCGAGGGCTTTGACTACAAGATCGGCGACGTGACGGTCGACGAGGACAAGGGTGTCGCGACCGCCGAGGTCTCTATCACCTGCAAGTCTATGAACAAGATCGTCGAGGACTTCTCCACCCAGTATCAGGAGAAGGTCGCCGCGCTTGACACGGTTCCTTCCGATGACGAGCTGTACAAGATGGCCGGTCAGGTTATGGTCGATGTGACCAAGGCCACCGAGCCCAGGAAGACCACGGTTATCTTCAAGTACACCTGCAACGACGACGGCGAGTGGTCTGCCGACGACTCCGTCAACTCCGAGATGATGGATGCAATGCTGAGCTAGTTCGTTGCGGCGTTTTACCAAACGCCGCAACTGCTCGACGTTGCGCGGGCACCAGAGCGACAACTTGTCATTCAAAGAGGACGGTATGACCAGAAGGTCTATGCCGTCCTCTTTTCATGCCAATTTGTTCGCTCTGGTGTCCGCTCGCTCATATGACCCAATCCGCTGTCAAGAGCCACAA